>NZ_JASHKS010000006.1:0-157263 GCF_030056835.1 Rhodococcus sp. IEGM 1372
GGCCCTCGCGGCCTAGGATTTCCATTAACCGGTCCAACCCACGGGGACCAGTGCACATACGTCTGACCGCTGCAAGGGTTCATTCACGCGAGAACCCGGTCTGCGTGGATGGCACACTGCATACGTCTGACCACTGCAACGGTCCATTGACGCGGGCGGGCGGTGAGTTTGTACAGTCGGCTCGGTCCATACGTCGTACGTTCTATCATCGACTTCGGGAGCACACATGGGACAGCTTGTTCGGGTACAGAACTTCACCGTGTCGAGCGACGGAATCGCTGCGGGGGTCGACCAGAGCTTCGAGAGCCCGTTCGGACTCGACCATCTGGCCCTGATGGGGTGGTACTTCGGCACCGCCAGCTTTCCTGGAAACGCCGGTTCGGGTGGTAGTCGCGGACTCGACGACTACTTCGCGCGCGACTTCGCGAACAACATCGGTGCCGAGATCATGGGCCGGCACAAGTTCGGACCCCAACGCGGACCGTGGACCGACCACGAATGGCAGGGCTGGTGGGGTGACGAGCCGCCGTTCCACACTCCAGTCTTTGTGCTCACCCACCACGAGCGACCCTCGATCACGCTTTCCGACACAACGTTTCACTTCGTCGACGGGGAGCCCTCCGAAGTACTGAAGCAAGCAAAGGAGGCGGCCGACGGTAGGGACGTGCGACTCGGCGGCGGCGTCACCAGTATTCGGGAATTCCTCGACGCCGATCTCGTCGACACCATGCACATCGTCGTCTCGCCCATCGAATTCGGCTCGGGCCTGAAGCTGTGGGATTCACCCGACGAGTTGACCGACAGATTCGAGCACGAGATCGTCCCCAGTAGCAGCGGCATCACTCATCACTTGTTCTGGCGCAGGTAGCCGGGCCGGATCAATGCGACTTTGTTGCACTCTGACCGACTGAACCCCACATTGATCCCAACCCGAGGGACGAGGGTACGGAGAGTGGGCGGGCGGCGGGGCAGTCAGCCTCGCAAACCCCAGTGCTCGATCCAGTCGAGTGCGGACATCTCCCCCGGCCCGATGCCTGCGTTGCGGGCCGAGGCTTCGGCATTACGGATCAACGCAGCGAAATCCAGCACCCGACGCCTCAGCAGGTCCTCGGCACTGTCTCCTCCGTGCGAGTGATCGACCCCGATGTGTACGACGCGTAGGCCGTCGGGAATCAGCTCGTCGGGTAGGCCTGCCTTGGTGGCCCGTCCGATCACTTTCTGCGCCAGGGCGAGTGACGGCTGAGACAGGGCGATTCCGTCGACGCAGGATCCGCGTGCCTTCTCCGACGCCTTCTTCTCTTCCCAGGCTCGCTCTTGTTCGGCGATGTCGATGGGGCCGTTGCCCGTTCGACCGAGGTGTGGGCTGCGGTGGGTGAGTTTGGCGACGAGTCCTGCGGCGACGTCGTCGACGTCGAACGCGTTCTCGGCGGCATCCTGAGCGATTCTGGAATGGAACAGCACCTGCAGCAACAGGTCTCCGAGTTCTTCGCGCAGGTCCACCAGGTTGCCCGCGGCGATGGCGTCGAGCAGCTCGTACGTTTCTTCCAGCAGGTAGCCGCGCAAAGACTCGTGGGTCTGCTGCGCTTCCCATCCGCCGAGGGTGCGGAGCCGATCCATGAGCCGGACCGCTGCGATGAGGTCGTCACCGGGCAGCTTCTCGGCGGCGATGACCCGTTCTCCGCGTGCAATCCGTTCCTGGACGTCGGGGTTGGCGGGATCGGTGCTCACCAGCACCGCGTCGACGGCGTCGGGCGCAGCGGTTCCCGAGAACAGCCACCGCACTCGCACCGGCACTTCTTCGGTGAACTGCACTGCACCGCCGAGGAATTCAACAGCATCCACCGGCACTTGTGTGGGTCGAACAGGGTCGAGCAGAACTACCGTCACCGCTACACCCCCACTGTTTGCTCCAACAACACCGACCGAGATGGCTTACCGTCCAAGGATAGGATGAGATCGGCGATGAACTGCACCAATTCGACGTCGCGTACGCGGGCCGCCCCCACTCCGCCGCCTTCGACGCGCGGCAGCGGCAGCTGCACCACTCCGGTGGTGGCCCGATAGGCAGCGCTCGGGTAGAGCCGCTTGAGGCGGATCTGCTTGGAATCGGGCAAGTCCATCGGAGCCAGCTTCACCTGTGTTCCGGCAACATTGACGTCGGTCAGGCCGTATTCCTTCGCGATAAGCCGCAGCTTGGCGATGGAGACCAGTCGACCCACCTCCTCGGGCAGCGGACCGTACCGGTCGACGAGTTCTTCGATGACCGCGTCGATGCCCTCGGAATCGGCTGCCGCAGCGAGCTTTCGGTAACCCTCGAGGCGCAACCGATCGCTGGTGACGTAGTCCGGTGGGATGTTGGCGTCGACGGGAAGGTCGATGCGCACTTCCTTGGGGGCTTCGTCGGTGGTGATGGGCTTTCCGTCGGCTGCGGCGCGGTACGCCTCGACTGCTTCACCGACGAGCCGCACGTACAGGTCGAATCCGACGCCCGCGACGTGACCGGACTGCTCTGCTCCCAGAACGTTTCCGGCACCGCGGATTTCGAGGTCCTTCATCGCCACCGCCATACCGGCACCGAGGTCGGAGTTCTGCGAGATGGTCGCCAATCGGTCGTAGGCCGTTTCGGTGAGCGGCTTCTCGGGCGGGTACAGGAAGTACGCGTAACCACGCTCGCGGCTACGGCCCACTCGACCGCGCAGCTGATGCAACTGGGACAGGCCGAGCGAATCGGACCGCTCCACGATCAGGGTGTTGGCGTTGGAGATGTCGAGGCCCGTCTCGATGATGGTGGTACACACCAGGACGTCGGTCTCGCGCTGCCAGAACCCTTGCACGGTGCGCTCGAGTGTTTCCTCGTTCATCTGCCCGTGCGCCGTCGCCACCCTGGCCTCCGGGACCAGATCGCGAATCTTTTTGGCGGCCTTGTCGATCGAGCTGACTCGGTTGTGCACGAAGAACACCTGGCCGTCACGCAGCAGCTCACGCCTGATGGCCGCGGCGACCTGCTTGTCGTTGTACGCGCCCACGTAGGTGAGGACCGGGTGCCGCTCCTCGGGCGGAGTGAGGATGGTCGACATCTCGCGAATGCCGGCGAGGCTCATCTCGAGCGTTCGCGGAATCGGAGTCGCAGACATCGTCAGGACGTCGACGTGGGTTCGGAGCGACTTGATGTGCTCCTTGTGCTCGACGCCGAAGCGCTGCTCCTCGTCGACGATGACCAACCCGAGGTCCTTCCAGGCGACACCGGTCTGCAACAACCGGTGCGTACCGACGACGATGTCGACCGTCCCGTCGGCCAACCCGGCCATGACCTCTTTGGATTCGGAGCCGTGAGTGAAGCGCGAGAGCCCCTTGACGGTCACCGGGAACGACGCCATGCGTGCGGTGAAGGTCTGCAGATGCTGTTGCGCCAGAAGTGTTGTCGGCACCAGCACGGCGACCTGCTTGCCGTCCTGCACCGCCTTGAATGCGGCGCGCACTGCGATCTCCGTCTTGCCGTAGCCGACGTCACCGAGAATGACGCGGTCCATCGGAACCGCCTTCTCCATGTCGGCCTTGACGTCGGTGATGGCCGTCATCTGGTCGACCGTCTCGGTGAATCCGAACGCATCTTCCATCTCGAGCTGCCACGGGGTGTCGGGCCCGAAAGCGTGCCCGGGAGCTGCCTGACGAGCCGCGTACAGCTGCACCAGCTCGCCGGCGATCTCGCGAACTGCCTTGCGCGCCTTGCGTTTGGTGTTGGCCCAGTCGGATCCGCCGAGCTTGCTCAGAGACGGCAGTTCACCACCGACGTAACGCGAGAGCTGATCGAGCGAGTCCATCGGGACGAAGAGTCGGTCTCCGGGATGTCCGCGCTTGCTGGGTGCGTACTCGACGACGAGGTATTCGCGTCGAGCACCACCGATCGTGCGTTCGACCATCTCGACGAATCGACCGATGCCGTGCTGATCGTGCACGACGCTGTCGCCGGCGACGAGCGCGAGCGGATCGACCTGATTACGACGCTTCGCCGGGAGCTTGCGTCCCTCGCCCGCTGCGGCCACGCGGTTGCCGGTCAGGTCGCTCTCGGTGACGACCACGAGTTTCGCGTCGGGAAACACCAGACCGTCGTGCAACGATCCGCACAGGACGTTCACGACGTCGGCGACCGGGACCGCACCGGAATCCAGATGTGCTGCAGGTACTTCGGCCTCGGCGAGGCGTTCGATGATGCGGGTGGCAGTACCTGCGCCCGCAACGGAGATGACCGCACGACCACCCGTGGCGATATGCGCCCGCAGGGTGGCGAACAGGGCCGTCAGCGCCTCCTCGGACCCACGGACCTCCGGGACAGAATCGACGGCGAGTTCGACTTCTTCGCCGTTGCCGGACGCCAGCGGGCTGATGGTCCACCACGGCCGGCCGTGCACCTGCGCGGACTCGCGAACCTGTCGAAGCGAACGGTAGGCCGAGGCACCGAGATCGAGTGACGCACCTTCGAGGCTGGAGGTGTCCAGTGTCGAGGTATCGAGCGGCGCGGCTCCACCGATTGATGCTGCCGTCCAGGATGCTTCGAGGAACTCCTGGCCCGTGCGCACCAGATCGGTTGCGCGCGTGCGGATTCGCTCGGGGTCGCAGAGCAAGACGTGTGTTCCCGCGGGGAGAGTATCGGCGAGCAACTGCAATTCACCCGGCTGCAGCAGCGGCAGCAACGCCTCCATGCCCTCGACCGGGACGCCGGCGGACAGCTTGTCGAGCATCTCGACCAACGCGGTGTCGCCGGCATTGTCGGCTGCGAGAACCGCGGCACGGTCGCGAACTTCCTGGGTGAGTAGCAGTTCGCGGCACGGCGGAGCGATGACGAGATCGACCTCGTGATCGGGCAACGAACGCTGATCGGAGACCGCGAACGCGCGAAGTTCGGTGATCTCGTCGCCCCAGAATTCCACGCGCACCGGATGATCTGCCGTCGGCGAGAAGAGGTCGAGGATGCCGCCGCGGACGGCGAACTCACCGCGCTTGCCGACCATGTCCACGCGCAGGTAGCCGAATTCGACGAGTCGTTGGATCAAACCGTCGAAGTCGATGTCCAGGCCGACCTTCAGGGTGACGGGTTCGATCTCGCCGAGACCGGGTGCCATCGGCTGCACCAGCGAACGGACAGTGGTGACGATGACACGCAGAGGATCGCCGTAATCGGTGTCGCCGGGGCGAGCCAGCCGGCGAAGCACGTCGAGCCGCTTGCCGACCGTATCGGCGCTCGGTGACAGTCGCTCGTGCGGAAGCGTCTCCCACGACGGGAACATGACAACGCCGCCGCCGAGGATCTGACGCAGTTCGTCGGTGAGATCGTCCGCTTCACGCCCGGTGGCGGTGACGATCAACAGCTGCGTGTGCTGAGCGATCGCGGCGGCAACGAATGGGCGAACCGAGTGCGGTCCTATGAGCGTGTGCTCGGCGGTTCCGATCGCATCGGCGACGGCCACCATGGACGAATCCGTCAGCGCGACGCTGGCCAGACCCGAGAGTTGCAGCGCCGCGTCGGGAACGATCGGGGCCGGCCCGGATGGAGAAATGGCAGGCAGAGAATCGGAAGACAACAGCAATGCTCCTAGAAGCGATTCGAGGCGACGGCTGCATACGCACAGTCGTGACCGAGTCTATGGGAGCACACCGACAGCCCGGCAGGCGGGAGACGCCGGGCTCGTCGACCGCAAGGCCCCATCTCTATCCCGACGCCTCACATGCGATCAACGGTGAATACCCGGATCGACTGCGCGACGACGTAGCGGCTTTCGTTGCGAGAAATTCGTGAGTTACGGGCCGAAGCGGATGACTCGACGCGCTGCGAATTCGCGGAAGTAGTCCAGCTTGTTGGCGGGGACCAGAGCCGGCAGCAGGTAGTACCAGAGACGCTCCATGCGCGACGGCAGTTCCTCGGTGGTGGAGGTGGCAACCGCAACCATGTGCACGCCGGCCAGGATCTCGAGCACGAGCGAGCCGATGGTGCGCGAATCCGAGTTGGGGTCGATGTCGCCCTGCGCGATGGCCTTGGCGGCGAGCTTGTCGAACGAGTCGCTCCACCCGGCCATGACGTTGCCCTCGGTGCCGCGGTAATCGCCGATCTGATGGCTCAGCCGGAGCATGGCCGAGACCATGGGGTCGCTGACCGAAAGGTCGACGACGATGTAGGAGATGCCGATCGCCGCCTCGAGTGCGGGGATGCGACCGTCGTTGAACTGCATGCACGCAGTGGTCAGCCGAGCATTGCCCTCGTCGATGACCGCACGTGCGAGTTCTTCCTTGGAACCGAAGTGGAAGTACAGAGCGCCTTTGGTGACCTGGGACTGAGAGATGATTTCGCTGAGACTCGCGTTCGCGTACCCCAGGCGCAGAAATACGTTCGCTGCGCCCGCGAGCACGGTGTCGCGGGTTATTTCAGCGCGGGCCTGCCTGACCATGGGATCCGCCTTCGCAATTCTGAACTGCCACTGCGCAAATTACGCCCGAACGGTACCACTGACTTGCTTTACGTCTCGTGCCAACATGCATCGGTCCGATCGAGCCTTACGCCGTGTGTGACACAGCTCTCATGGCCGACAAAGGGGACGATACCCCCTCTTTAACCGCGAAGAGACGAAACCGAGTTCTCATTCCTCGGTCAATCGAGGGTCGGCCTCCAGATTCGTCAGCCCGTTCCAGCACAGGTTGACCACATGCGCCGCAACCACTTCTTTCGACGGTGTTCGCACGTCGAGCCACCACTGCGCCGTCATCGACACCATTCCGACCAGTGCCTGGGCGTACATCGGCGCGAACTCGGGATCGAGTCCGCGGCGTGAGAAATCCCCGGCCAGCATGTGCCCTACGCGACCGATGGCCTCGTTGAGCAACGACGAGTACTTGCCGTCCTCGGCAGCCGCAGGGGAATCGCGCACGAGAATGCGGAAACCGTCGGTGCGGTCCTCGATGTAGGTGAGCAGTGCAAGTGCGACGCGTTCGACGCGAATCCGCGAGCGATTGAGGTCGAGTGATTTGGTGATCATGCCGAGAAGCGTCGACATCTCCCGATCGACGATGACGGCGTAGAGACCTTCCTTACCGCCGAAGTGCTCGTAGACGACCGGCTTGGACACGTTCGCTCGTCCGGCGATCTCCTCGACCGACGCGGCCTCGTACCCGCGTTCGGCGAACAGCGTGCGCCCCACCTCGATCAACTGCTCGCGCCGCTGCGTCCCTGTCATTCGGACTCGAGGTGAGCGTTCCTGCTCCGAGGCTGCGCCTGTCATCGAAATCCGCTCCCGTTACCGACCCTGCATTTTCGACGCCGAAATCGACGCCTCCCCCACACTAACGATGTCCGATCCATCCGTTTGTCCCACCGGGAGTGGAGCCTGCAGGAACGACCCGGAGGGCGGAATCTTCATCGCGGTTCGACTCACCACCACCTCGCGTGCGAGGATCGTTGCGCTCAGTGGGAGCGCAGCGGCAAACGAATGAGTCGTTCGATTCGTCGGCCACTGGCGAAACCGCTGGCCGTTTATCCGCCGTGGTGTAATGGCAGCACCTCTGATTTTGGTTCAGATAGTTCAGGTTCGAGTCCTGGCGGCGGAGCGAGCAACATCATTCGTGCATACCGTCTTCGCGTCACCGCCTGAGGAGCTCAATGCCTGTGCAGACCGCCGTGGTCGTTCTCGCTGCGGGTGCAGGTACCCGAATGCGGTCGAAGACTCCGAAAGTTCTGCATCCCCTCGCCGGCCGCACCATGCTCGCGCATGCCCTCCACGCGGCCGCCGACCTGGGTCCCGACCACCTGGTGACCGTCGTCGGACACGATCGCGAACGAGTGACCGAGGCCGTCCAGGACCTCGCGGCCACCTTCGGGCGCACGATTCACACCGCAGTCCAGGATCGCCAGCTCGGCACCGGACATGCCGTCCAGTGCGGCCTGGCCGCCCTGCCCGACGACTTCGAGGGCACGATCCTCGTCACCGCCGCCGACGTGCCCCTGCTCGACGGCCACACTCTCAAAGCTCTGCTCGACGAGCACCTGAGCGCCCCCAGGCCCGCTGCCGCCACGGTGCTGACCTTCGTCCCGGACGATGCCAACGGCTACGGCCGTATCGTCCGCACCGACGACGGCGAGGTGGCCGAGATCGTCGAGCACGCCGACGCCACCCCGGCCCAGGTGCTGATCGGTGAGGTCAACTCCGGCGTCTACGCGTTCGACGCTGTGGCGCTGCGTACCGCCCTGGGCAAACTCAGCACCGCCAACGCCCAGCACGAGCTGTATCTGACCGACGTCGTCAAGATCAGCAAGGCCGACGGCAAAGCCGTCTACGGCACCCAGCTCGCCGATCCCGATCTGGTGGTGGGCGTCAACGACCGCGTCCAGCTGGCGCACGTCACCTCCGTGTTGAACCGTCACATCGTCGAACGACACATGCGGGCAGGCGTCACCGTCGTCGATCCGTCGACCACCTGGATCGACATCGACGTCACCCTCGGCGCGGACGTCCGCATCGAACCCGGCGTCCAGCTCCACGGCAAGACCCACATCGCCGACGACGCGGTCGTCGGACCGGACTCGACCCTGCGTGACGTCGAGATCGGCGAGCGCGCGTCGGTCGTGCGCACCCACGCCGAGCAGGCCGTGATCGGACCGGATGCCACAGTCGGACCGTTCACCTACCTGCGTCCCGGCACGGTCCTGGGCGAGGGCGGCAAACTCGGTGCCTACGTGGAGACCAAGAATGCGACGATCGGCCGCAACACCAAGGTCCCGCACCTCACCTACGTCGGCGATGCCACGATCGGCGACCACAGCAACATCGGTTGCTCCAACGTCTTCGCCAACTACGACGGCGTCAACAAGAGCCGCACGGAAATCGGATCCCATGTGCGGACCGGTTCCGACTCGACGTTCGTCGCTCCCGTTCATGTGGGCGACGGCGCTTACACCGGTGCAGGAACAGTGGTTCGGGACGATGTTCCTCCCGGCGCGCTGGCCGTCTCCGGTGGAAAGCAACGCAATATCGAAGGCTGGGTCATCGACAACAGGCCCGGAACCGAAGCTGCGAAAGCAGCGGCGCTCGCAGATCGTGATCGGCAAGAACAAAAGGACGGCGAAGAGCAGTGACCACCCCTAATTGGATCGACAACCAGAAGAACCTGATGTTGTTTTCTGGTCGAGCACATCCGGAGTTGGCCGAGCAGGTCGCCAAGGAACTCGGGATCGACGTCACCCCGCAGACCGCGCGTGACTTCGCCAACGGCGAGATCTTCGTTCGCTTCGAGGAGTCGGTCCGCGGATCGGACGCCTTCGTGCTGCAGTCGCATCCGTTCCCGCTCAACACGTGGCTGATGGAACAGCTCATCATGATCGACGCGCTCAAGCGCGGATCGGCCAAGCGAATCACCGCGATCCTGCCGTTCTACCCTTACGCGCGTCAGGACAAGAAGCACCGGGGACGCGAGCCCATCTCCGCTCGTCTGGTCGCGGATCTGCTCAAGACCGCCGGTGCCGACCGCATCATCACCGTCGACCTGCACACCGATCAGATCCAGGGCTTCTTCGACGGCCCCGTCGATCACATGCACGCACACAGTCAGCTCGCCGATCACATCCGGGCGACCTACAGCCTCGAGCACATCACCGTGGTCTCGCCCGACTCCGGCCGCGTGCGCGTCGCCGAGAAGTGGGCCGACTCGTTCGACGGTGCGCCGCTGGCGTTCATCCACAAGACACGTGACCCGTTGGTGCCCAACCAGGTCAAGTCCAACCGCGTCGTCGGTGACGTCGAAGGCCGCACCTGCATCCTCATCGACGACATGATCGACACCGGCGGCACCATCGCCGGTGCCGTGAAGGTGCTCAAGGAAGCCGGAGCCGGTGACGTCGTCATCGCCGCCACCCACGGAGTTCTGTCCCACCCGGCCGCCGAGCGGCTCGCGAACTGCGGTGCCAAGGAAGTCGTCGTCACCAACACCCTGCCGATCAGCGACGAGAAGCGCTTCGCAACGCTGACCGAGCTCTCGATCGCGCCGCTGCTGGCTCGCACCATCCGCGAGGTCTTCGAAAACGGCTCCGTCACAAGCTTGTTCAACGGCAGCGCATAGCCTTTTCGGGATGCCCCGCAAGCTCCACTCCCGACCTTCAGGTCTGTTTCACCCCGCCCCGCCCACTCTCCGTCCGCCCTGCATGAACTACGTCACGTCCGTGACCGGAACCTGCAGCTCGCGAGACGGGGGTGTGCGGGGCGGGTTTCGTTGTCACCTAAGATGACTCGTCGTGATCGACGCAGACTCTCCCCACGGCCCGACTGGAACTACTACGGTCAGAATTGCCCGATGGACGCCGGGCGGGTGCGTCTGGTGCGGTAGCACCGACAGCGTCGAGGACTTCCGAAACGAGCCGCGCTGTGGTCTGTGCCGCGAGAAGGAAGCCGTCATCGACGAGGCCAAGCACTTCATCGGGATGTACGGTCTGCGGCCCCTGGGCGGCACGCTGGCGTCCGAGGACGAGGAGGAGCGCGAGTACCGCGTCACCGCTCGGGATGCGCGTGAGGTGCTCAACCGCATTCGGCTCGAGAAGCTGCCCGATCCGGCCGCCGTCCGCAAAGCCTTGCGCCCCAGGGCCGCTGCCGCGGGCAACGCACCGGCCTCCACGACGTCCGGAACGCCCGCGAAGGCACCGACGAAGAAGTCGCAGGCCGGCGTCACCGGGATCGATGCGATCGAACTGCAGTCCCGTGTGCAGAAGTTGCTCGGCCAGCTCACCTCCGTCGACGAGCAGATCAGCGCGCTCGACGGCGTACAGGGCCTGCCGGCACGTGCGCGCATGAAGGATCTCGAACGGCAGCGCACCACGGTCCTGTCGACTCTGGCCGCGCTCGAGAAGGCTCGTCGCCGCACCAACTGATCCACGTAGTCTGATCGAGTGCTGCGCAAGCGTTCGATCTCACGGCAGGTGCTCGACGTCGCCTACGCCGTCGTCTTCGTTCTGCTCATGATGCCGTCCACGCTGAACGGTCCGTACGGTTCCGCAGGCTTCGGCGTCCTGGTCGGATTCGGCGTCGCGCTGGCAGTTCGGCGACGGTCTCCGCGACTGTCGTTGGCACTGGCCTGGGTGCTGGCCGTCGCGCAGATGATCAGCGGGGTACTCCCCCTCTCGGCGGACATCGCAATCTTCGCGATTCTGTACTGCTCGGCCGCGTACGGCGACAACGTGCTTCGACGCCTCGGGCTCGCCTCGGCCGTCGCCGGTGGCGTGATAGCGGCTCTGTACCTGGCGTTCGTGGACGGCAATCCGTTCGGCCCGGCCACGGAAGAGGGCTTCCAGGAACCCCGACTCCTGCAGTTCGCCTTCCTCCTCGTCGGCCTGTGGGCGCTACTCGGGTTGTCCTGGGCCCTGGGTCGCTTGGCCTATGCCCGGCGCACCGCCATCGAATCCGCACACGCACGTGAGCTGGCCGAAGTGCATCAGGCCCGCGCCGAACACGAAGTGGCAATCGAGCAGGAGCGCAACAGAATTGCCCGCGACATGCACGACATCGTGGCGCATTCGCTCGCCGTGGTGATCGCGCAGGCCGACGGTGCACGCTATGTCCGCGCCGTCGACCCCGCTGCCGTCGACACTGCCCTGACGACCATCTCCGACACCGCGCGCGAGGCGCTGTCCGACGTTCGGGTGTTGCTCGGACAGCTGCGCCACAGTCAGGGCGATCTCCCGAACCCCACCCCCGACGATCTCGAGCGTCTGTTCGACCAAGTGCGTGCGACCGGCCTGACGATCGACTCGTCGATCGACACCTCGTCGGTGTCGTTGGGTGCCGGTGCGCACCTGGCGCTCTACCGGATCGTGCAGGAATCGCTGACCAATGCCCTACGTCACGGCGACCCAGACAAGCCGGTGACCGTCACCATCGAATCCGACTCCGCCGGCATCGAACTGACGGTGCGCAACAGCGTGCCCTCGGCGCGTTCGGCGTCCGAATCGGGCGGCCACGGAATCGCCGGTATGAAAGAACGCGCCAGCCTCGCCGGTGGCATGTGCACAGCGTCCGGCGACGGGTCGTCGTGGACCGTGACAGCGTGGCTTCCTGCGGCCGGCTCGTCCACGAAGGGAATCAGCTGATGTCCGAACGAATCAAGGTAGCGCTGGTCGACGATCAGCAGTTGTTCCGCGCGGGCATCCGCATGCTCATCTCCTCGCAGCCCGATCTGGAGTTCGTCGGTGAGGCCGGCAACGGGAAGGAAGCCGTCGAGCTCGCCGCGTCGGCACGTCCCGACGTGATGCTCATGGACGTCCGGATGCCTGTGCTCGACGGTATCGCCGCCACCGAGCAGATCGTGGCCGGATCCGATACTCAACCGCGGATTCTGGTGCTCACGACGTTCGATCTCGACGAGAGCGCGGCGCGAGCAATTCGTTCGGGGGCAAGCGGATTCGTACTCAAGGATGCCGACCCGGAATTTCTGCTCGCCGCGATCCGGACGGTTCATGCAGGCAACTCGGTGATCGCCGCGTCGGCGACGACGGGTCTGCTGGCGCATTTCACGCCGACACCGGTGGTGCCGAAGGTACCGGCCGAGTTCGCCACCCTCACGGCGCGGGAGAAGGAACTCTTCCGACTCACCGCCCGCGGGCTGAGCAACTCCGAGATCGCCGAGATGGAATTCCTCAGCGAGGCGACGGTGAAAACGCACATCAGTCGCATCTTCGCCAAGCTGCACCTGCGTGACAGAGTGCAGTTGGTGGTCTACGCATTCGAGCACGGACTCAACTCGCCTTGACCTGCTTGGGACTGACACCGAAGTCATCCTGTAGATGTACGACGCAGAGACTCGCGCCTGATTACTCGGGGCCGCTGAGTTCATAGCGTTGTGGGCATGACGATCACAGCAGGCCCTGTTGCCCGGGCATTCCAAGTCAGCAAACATTTCGGCGACTCGTCCAATCCGGTGAGCGCCCTCGATAACGTCTCTCTCGACATTCACGGTGGCCAGTTCACCGCCATCATGGGACCGTCCGGTTCCGGCAAATCGACCCTGATGCATGTGATGGCGGGATTGGACAACGCCAGCTCGGGTCATCTGATGCTGGCCGGTGCAGACATCACCTCGGCGAACGACGACGCACTGACCACGCTGCGACGCAAGCAGGTCGGCTTCATCTTCCAGTCGTTCAATCTCGTTCCCACCCTCGATGTTCGGGGCAACATCCTGCTGCCGTTCGAACTCGACGGCCGTGCACCCACCGCCGAGGAGGCGGCCTGGATCGAGCAGCTCATCGACACTCTGGGATTGCAGGCGCGGGTGAACCACCGACCGCATCAGCTCTCGGGTGGGCAGCAGCAGCGCGTCGCGATCGCCCGCGCGCTGGGGACCCGTCCACATCTGATCTTCGCCGACGAACCCACCGGCAACCTCGATTCCCGCACCGGCCGTGAGGTTCTCGGCCTACTCGCCGCGGCGGTGCGCGAGTACGGCCAGTCGATCGTGATGGTCACCCACGACCCCATCGCGGCCAGCTACGCCGATCGCATCGTCTTCCTCGCCGACGGTCACATCGTCAACGAACTGGGACGTTCGAGTGCAGAACAGATTTCGAGCTACATGCTGGGAATGGAGCACGCATCATGAAGGCAGGTGGGTTGACGTCTGCTCAGGCGTCGAAGGAGCACGGTGCCAGTCTGCTGGTGACCTCGCTCGCGTCGTTCTTCGGTGTGGTGTTGATTCAGGCCACGGCCTTTCTGGTCGACATCTTCGGGGATACCGACGGTGCTGCCGTCACTGCGCTGTACAGCGTGGCGCTGGTGTTCATCGGTCTCGCACTGTATGTCGCGGCGGTGGTCACCTCGAACACGTTCGCGACGATCGTCGCGGGCCGCACCCGCACCATCGCTCTTCTGCGCTTACTGGGTGCACGGGCGCGTGACCTGCGTCGATCGGTGGCCAGGGAAGGCTTTCTCGTCGGATTGTTCGGTGGTGCACTCGGTTTGGTTGTCAGTGTCGGCGCGAGTCATCTGGCCCGGGCCGTTGCGGTCTCGGCCAGTCAGCTGCCGGATGTGGCGTACACGTCCATCCAACCGCTGGTGATCCTGCCAGTGGTCATCGTGGTGCTGACAACGACGCTCGCCTCTTACGTCGGGTCTCGAAAAGTGCTAGACGTGACGCCTGTTCAGGCGACGGGCGGTGCAGTGGACACGGGAGTGGAGGCTCCGCGGTCGCGTCGAATCAGGACGGGCATGTCGATCGTGCTGATCGCCGGTGGAGTGGCACTGCTCGGGCTCGGAATCCTGATCGGGATGGTGAACCCGACGGGTGTGCTGGTCGCGTTCCTCGGCGGCGTCGCCTCGTTCACCGGCATCATGGTCGGTGCCTATCGAATTCTGCCCGCGACGCTGAGGCTGGTCGGGAAACTGTTCGGACGCGGGCCTGCGGCAAGATTGGCCTCGGCCAACGCAATTCGTTATCCGGATCGCAGCACCCGCACCGCGGTGGGATTGCTGATCGGGGTGACGCTGGTGACCACGTTCGCGGTCGCGATGTACAGCTACCGGTCGATGCTCGTCAACGAGTTCGACGAAGCCTCCGTCGATCAGGTCCTCACTGTGACAGTGGGAATCATGACCGGACTCATCGGCTTCTCGGCTGTGATCGCGGCGGTCGGGATGGTGAACAACCTGCTGCTGAGCATTCTGCAGCGCACCCGAGAGATCGGTCTGTTGCGTGCACTCGGATTCACCCGCAAGCAGATTCGGTCGATGATCGTCTCGGAGAGCAGCCAGATGGTGGTCGCCTCGATGGGCTTCGGGCTGATCCTCGGCATCGGATACGGCTGGGCCGCAGCACAATCGCTGCTCGGCTCACTGGATTCACGCGGACTCACTGCCCCCACCCTGCCGTGGGCCGTCATCGCTGGAACCGTGCTGTGCGGTGGACTCCTCGCACTCGGGGCCTCACTGACTCCGGCACGACGTGCGAATCGAATTTCGCCGGTGGTCGCGTTGGCGGATGCCTAGCCTCGTGTTCGACAGTGCTGGGTAATTCCGGCCGGGCAGGGTTGCGCACTATCGACGCCGATCGACGGGATCCCGTCGATCGGCGGTCGTTGTGTGCACTGGTGCCCACTCTGCCGGGCACTGCCTGTGGATAACGTCATCGAGTTATCCACAATTGCGAGATTGCCACTGTTGCAGAGGCTCCTCAGCCGCAACGGTGTAGCCATGGGGGTTTACACAGTGCAGCAATTGGTGGCGCAAGGGCTCAGTACGAGCGGCATTTCGAGACGATCGCGGTCGGGGGAGCTCGTGCGCCTGCTGCCGAAGGTCTACGCGACGGAGAAACCGGACTACCTCGGACTGTGCACCGGTGCGCTTCTGTGGAAACCGGACGCCGTGTTGAGCCACGAAAGTGCGGCCTGGTTGTGGGGACTGATCGACTACGAACCGCGACTCGTCTCTGTCACGGTGGCCCCGAACGTCCAGTCGAGATCGGTGCCGTGGGTTCGAGTTCATCGCCGACGCCTCGTCGAGGTCCAGCTCCACCGAGGCCTGCGAGTGGTGTCGCTGGAGCAGACGTTCGTCGACGTCGCGACCTCGTTGTCGACGCCCGATCTCGAGAAATTCTTCGACGACGCCATCGACCATCATCTGCCGTGGCGACGGGTTGCCTCACTGTGTGACACGTCGAAGGGAATGCACGGGATGGCTTCCGTCCGGAAGCAGCTTCGAACGTGCTGCCCCAGAACACGATCAGAGCCGGAGCGCGTGGTAGCGCGGGCGTTGACAGCCCGCAACTTCACGATGGAGATCAATGCGCGCGTCGGGAAGTTCTACGGCGACCTGGTCGACTTTTCCGCACGAGTGATCGTCGAAATCGATGGCCGAGAGTTCCACACGGATCCCGCCACGTTCAACAACGATCGTCGACGCCAGAACAAGTTGGTGCTCGATGGATGGTTGGTGCTGCGCTACTCGGCGGCCACAGCGCTTGCCGACCTCGATCGCGTCGTGGACGAAATCATCGCCGTGGTGCGGCGTCGTCGGAAGTCGATCGCAGCAACGGACCGTCGACTCCCGTGAATACGCGGCTGCAGCGGGCAGGGTTGCACACTATCGACGCCGATCGACGGGATTCCGTCAATCGGCGTCGGTAGCGTGCACTGGTGCCCACTTCGGTGGACCCGCTACCCGTCCTTCCGCGCAAGAATGAGCGCGAAGCGGGAGTCGGCGTCGGACCAGAGATGTTCGACGCCGAATCCCGCCGCAGCGAGTTCTTCGGTGATGCCCTCCGGCCGGAATTTCGCCGAGATCTCGGTGCGCAGAACCTCACCGGCGTCGAAGTGCACGTGCAGATCGAGGTCGGCGAGGTACACCTCCTGCGGCGCGTTGGCCCGTAGCCGCATCTCGATCCACTCCTGCTCGGCATTCCAGAGCGCGACATGCTCGAAGGCATCGGGATCGAAGTTGCCACCCAGGCGAGAGTTGATCACCGACAACACGTTTCGATTGAACTTCGCGGTCACCCCTGCGGCGTCATCGTAGGCCGGAACGAGAACCTTCGGGTCGATCACCAAACCGACACCGAGCAACAGATGCTCACCGGAATCGAGGGCCTCCGCTATGGCTCCGAGAAACTCCCGACGTTCCTCGGGGATCAGGTTGCCGAGGGTCCCACCCAGGAATGCGATCGTACGTGCCTGGCCGCTGGGCAGATTGTGCAGCGTGTCGGTGAAATCGCTGACGATGCCGCGCACCTCGAGCGCCGGGAACTCGTGCGAGATCTGCTCGATGGCACCCTCGAGGGCCGTGACGGATACATCCTGCGGTACATAGGTTTCGAGCGATCCATGTTTCACCCCAGCGGAGAGCAGGATTTTCGTCTTCTCCGACGAGCCGGAGCCCAGCTCGATCAACATCGTCGATCCGGTTGCTTCGGCGACGTCCAAGGCGTGCTCCTCGAGGAGGGCGCGCTCGGTCCGCGTCGGGTAGTACTCCGGCAGCACCGTGATCTGCTCGAAGAGCTCGCTGCCCAGCGCGTCGTAGAAGTACTTGGGCGAGAGCCACTTCGGGTCGGCAGTGAGACCGTCCCGCACGTCCTTACGCAACTCGTCGAGCAATGCTGTGTCGGCCAAATGTACGTCCACCGTGCTCATGACGCTCCTTTATGATTCCAGGCTGGAAATGGTGAGATCGGTTGTCGTGGCGACGACCATGCGTCGGTCGTCGATGAAAATCCAGTCGGGTCGATCGTCGAGGGGTTCGGAGGCGATCGTCACCGAATCCTCGGTCCGCAGAGCCGACAGCGAATGATGCACCGCCGTGGCGTACATGCTCTCGCCGTCCGACAGCAGAAAATTCAGGCGCGCCTTGGGCGAGGTTGCGAGAACCCTGCGGACCAGCATGCGCAGTGCCGACTCGGGATCGTGGGTGCGCAGCAGGTTCTGCAGTACGACCCACAGAGCGGCGGCATCGGTCGGCGCAGGCAATGCGAGCGCGTCGACGTGCGGCACCTCCGACCACAGGTCGGCCATCGACTGCGGCCAGCCGAACACCACACCGTTGTGGCTGAACGCCCAACGGCCGTCGGTGAAGGGGGCGCAGGCGCTGCGTTCCACCGGCATTCCCACGGTCGCCGATCGCACTGCCGCGATCACCGACGTCGAATGGATCTGCGGCAGAACATCGTCCACCGCCGGATCGGTCCAGATGGGCATGGGATTGCGGTAGCTGTGCACCGCTGCGTCGCCGTCCCACCATGCGACACCGAATCCGTCGGCATTGATGGTGCCGCCGCCGCGCATGTCGCTGGGGGCATACGCCTGCACACGCAGACTGTGCTCACCGTCGGTGAGCACTCCCCCGACGGACGTGCGGGGGCCGATATACCCGAGATGACGGCACATTCAGCTGGACTCGACGTCGCGGGCCAACCGGAATCCACTGAAGATCTGACGGCGGATCGGGTGGTCCCAGTTACGGAACGTTCCCCGGCACGCCACCTCGTCGGTGCCGAACGACCCGCCGCGCAACACCTTGTAGTCGCCGCGGAGAAACACCTCGGAGTACTCGGCGTACGGGAAGGCCTCGAAGCCGGGGTACGGCTCGAAATCGGAGGAGGTCCACTCCCACACGTCACCGATGAGTTGGTGCACCCCTGCTGCAGAGGCACCGTCGGGATACGCGCCGACGTCTGCCGGTTCCAGATGCCGCTGATTCAAATTGGCATGTGCCGCAGTGGGTTCGGCGTCGCCCCACGGGTAGGCGTTGCTGGTGCGGGTCTCGGCGTCGAATCGCGCAGCTTTCTCCCACTCCGCCTCCGTCGGCAGACGCTGGCCTGCCCAGCGCGCGTAGGCATCGGCCTCGAACCAGCACACGTGCACGACGGGCTGATGCGGTCGCACCGGACGGCGCACTCCGAAGCTCCGACGCCACCAGGTGCCGTCGGAGTCGGACTCCCAGAACTGCGGCGCGGTCAGGTTCGCGTCGACGCGATGCTGCCACCCCTTGTCGGTCCACAGCTCGCGGCGTTGGTAGCCGCCGTCGGCAATGAAGTCCATGAACTGCGCGTTGGTGATCGGGGCTCGGTCGATGGCGAACGTCGGCACGTTCACCGTGTGGGCCGGTCGCTCGTTGTCGAGAGCCCACGGATCGAGCGAGGTGCCCATCGAGAACGATCCACCGGCGATGACGGTCTCACCCGACACCGGCGTGGCCGAACTGGGAGGCGCAGGAGCGGTCAGAACCGCAGGTCCCGAACGTAGTTGATGGGTCGCGAGCATGGTCTCGTCGTGTTGCTGCTCGTGCTGGGCGATCATGCCGAACGCGAAGCCATGTTTCTCGACCGGCCTACCCTCGAAAGTGCTGTGGTCGAGTACATCCCAGGCCTTGTCGCGAACGGTCTGGACGTAGACGCGTGCCTCGTCCGGAGTGAGCAGCGGAAGCGACGTACGCGAGGAACGAGAGTGTTTGAAGGCGTCGTACAGCTCGTCGATGTCGGGACGCACCGGATCCCGTCCACCGACATCACGGACGAGCCAGAGCTCTTCCTGGCTACCGATGTGGGCGAGATCCCAGACCAGCGGGCTCATCAACGGCGAATGCTGCGACATCAGTTCGGTCTCGTCCACGCAATCGGTGAGCGCCGCACTGCGGGCTCGGCTGCGCGTGAGGACGGTTTCTATCCTGTTCCTGAGTTGTTCGGCGCTCACACCGATTCCTTTCGAGTCCGAAGTTCCCGTGCCGCCGTGTCGAGTTCGCTGGGCGGCTCGCCGGCACTGCATCGTCGAGACGCTGCCGACAGGTGGTCGGAGAACTCGCCACCGACCTCCGCTGCGAGGTCGAGCAATTCGGTTGCGGCTGTGCGGAGCTCGCGATCTGCCAGCCCGACGCGGGCCGCGTCGAGCCACCGTCCCGCCGTACCGCCGCCGATCTCGGTGGCCCGGGCCACCAGTTCGGGTGTGGACAGCAGCGCCTCGAACGCCGCCGCCGGAACCACCCATTGCCCGTCCGGCTGCGCGTCGAGATAGCGAATCTCGAAGTGCCCGCAGGCGCGCACCTGAGGGAACAGGGTGGTCAGGTGATAGTCGAGATCGCTGTAGGTCGGCGGGCGTCCGACGATGTCGGGATCGTCCACCCACTGCGCGAACGTGGTACCCGGCGGCGCTTCCCAGTTCTGCGTGACGCCCTGGATGCAGAGCAACGGAACGTCGAGTGCCCACCGTGCGTAGTCGGTGATCGGGTCGCCTGTGTTGGGCACCGACGTTCTGCTAGAATCCGTTCTGCTGGAATCGAGTTCGAGCCAGGTCCGCATCCGCTGGGATGCCCAGCGTCCCGCCGGTGCACCGGAAAGTTCGGGAGAGCGAGCGAACGCAGCCACGAAGGCAGGACCGATGACGTGAAGCATGTGCCAGCGCGCGGCGACCTCGGCACGATCACGACCCGCGTCGACACTCACTTGAGCCGCTGCGGTGTTGCACATCATCAGCTTTCCGAAGGGGCCGATGGTGGTGAACCGATTCTCCATCGCGCAGTACCGCGGTAGCACGAGGAGACGTTCGGGTGCCCGAGCAGTATCGGCCGGAACGGACGCGATGTCGATGCCGGCCTTACCGAGAATGTCCCGCAGCAGCCGCGCATCGGCGTCGAGCATCGGTGCGAGTTGGGAAACGGATAGATAAGGCGAACTGGACAATTCGACCTGACCGCCGGGTTCGACGGTGACGATGCTGCCGCCCGGCAACGACAGGGCGGGTGACTCGGGATCGATACTGCGCGGGGAGTGAACACCGAGCGCAGCGGCCAGAGCTGGGAGGGTCGGACGCGTTCCGTCGTCGAGGGCGGTGAGCCACTCGAGTTCGGCACCGATGAGAGCCGGTGGCCCCAGCTTGAAACACACCTTCGATACATATGCCTCTGCTGCCGGGCGCGAGCTCAGCCCGAGAGACTTCTCGTTGGACGACACTCATTCCTTCTTTCCGCACTCAACACGTTCTCCGCTCGGAGTACGTACCCAGCCGCGGGGATCGAAAACGCCGCGATCCCTCGTCTGATCGAGGCTACCGATTGTGGAACTCTGGTGCCCGAGAGTTCGCTACCGAAAGGACGACCGATGCTCGATCACGACCGCATTCGACGCGACACCCCCGGTGCGTCGGGCCGGGTCTTTCTCGACAGCGCCGGATCGTCTCTACCTCCGACCGTCGTCCTCGATACCGCGATCGCGCACCTGCGCCGGGAAGCGGAAATCGGTGGCTACCGGGCCGCGAACGAACGACTCGATGATCTCGCCGCGGTCAAGACCTCGATCGGAACCTTGATCGGAGCCCCGGCGTCGAGCATCGCATTGAGCGATTCTGCGACCCGGGCCTGGACAGACTTCTTCTACTCGGTGCCGCTGTCCCCCGGTGACCGAATACTGCTGTGCGAGGCCGAATACGCCAGCAACGCGATCTCCGCCCTCCACCGCGCCGAGGTCACCGGCGCAACGGTGGAGATCGTCCCGAGTGACGAATCGGGACGCATCGACGTACACGCACTGGAATCGATGCTCGACGACCGGGTGAAACTGGTCTCGGTGGTGCACGCCCCAACCAACGGCGGACTGATCAATCCTGCCCGTGCCGTTACCGATCTCGCGCACCGCCACGGCGCACTGGTCCTGCTCGACGCCTGCCAGTCCATCGGGCAGATGCGCATCGACGTCGAGGAATTGGGAGTCGATGCCCTCTCGGCCACCGGCCGCAAATGGCTGCGCGGCCCCCGCGGAACCGGCTTCCTCTATCTGCGACCGGGATTGGCGTCGACGCTGCATCCGCCGGCCCTCGACCTGCACAGCGCTCAATGGGTGGACCGACAGACGTATCGAATGGCCGACGATGCCACGCGATTCGAGTTCTGGGAATGCGACGTCGCGGCCCGGCTCGCGCTCGGGGCGGCCGTCGATTATCTCCTCGAGCTCGGCGTCGACCAGGTCGAGGAGGCCGTTGTCGAACGTGCCGAATACCTGCGGGCCGGGCTCCGGAAGATCCCCGGAGTGACCGTGCACGACCTCGGCGACCGCAAGAACGGCATCGTCTCGTTCACCGTGGACGGCGAAGATCCCGTGGCCGTGCGCGACCGACTCGGGGAGCGCGGGGTGACCGTGACCGTCAGCCACCGCAGCTCGACGCGCCTGGACATGACCGGCCGGGGACTCGACGCGGTCGTTCGTGCATCTCCCCACTATTTCGTCACTTTCGCCGAACTGGACACGATGCTCGCTGCGCTCGCACGTGCATGAGACTTCGTCGCAGGGGTCGAAGTTTCGCTCACATGGGTTTTGCGGAGATAAAGCCCGACGCCGACCGCTGAGACCGCGAGTCCACCGAGTCCGAGCCAGGTGATCGCGTCGCCGAACATGAGCCAGGCCCACAGCATCGTCGTCGGCGGGGTCAGGTAGAGCAACACGCTGGCGCGGGTGGGCCCGTTGCGACGCACCACGAACAGGTACGCGCCGTACGCACCGAAGGTCGAGAGCACGACCGTCCACGCCACGGCCGCCCAGAAGCCCGTCGTCATGGGCGGTGCGACATCACCGGCCAACGCACTCCACGTCATGAATCCGACTGCGCTGATGGAACATTGGATGGCCATCGACAGCGCGATCGGTTCCTTCGGTGCCAGGATTCGCTGACCGATCGTCCCCATCGACAGAGCAAGCATCCCGGCCGCCGGTAGTAGATAGACGGGCCAGGCGAGGTCGGCACCGGACAGGTCCCCCAGCACCACCAGCGAGACACCCGCGATGCCGACGACGAGTCCCAGACTCTGCCGTCCTCCGACGCGTTCCCCGAAGATCCTGCTCGAGGCCGTCGCGACGACCAGCGGCTGCAGTGCGGCGATCAATGCGGCGACTCCCGGTGGCACACCCATACCGATCCCGGTGATCGTGGCACCGAGGTAGAGGAACTGACAGAAGAGGCCGAGGACCGCGTGGATTCGGATGGCGCGCCAGGTGGGGGCCAGCCTGCGATATCGGCACCATGCGATCAACAGTGCAGCGGCCGCGACATAACGCCAGGCCAGCAGAGTGTGCGCGGGGGCTTCGGCCGTTCCGAGTTCGGCTCCGATGAAGCCCGAACTCCACAGCACCACCAGTGCCGTACCTGCGACGGCGTCGACATTCGCTTTCATGCTGCGATGTAAACATACAGGTCTGTATACTTGCAGTGCACCTGCTTCTCACCAGCGCTTTCGGAAGGCAACCATGCTCGACAAGCCCCTCACCCCCGCCGGAGAACGCATCCTGACCGTCGCCAGCGAGCTGTTCTACGCCCGCGGCATCCGAGCCGTCGGAGTCGACCTGATCGCGGAGGAGGCCGGCACCACGAAGAAGACCCTGTACGACCGATTCGGCTCCAAGGACGGCCTGGTGCAGCGATACCTCACCCGTCGATACGCTCTGTGGTGCGATCACGTGACGGAATTCGTCGATGCCCTCGAACCCGGCGACGCCCGCATCCTCGGGGTGTACGACGCCCTCGACGTCTGGATGCGCGACAACCATCGCGGCTGCGGATTCGTCAACGCCTTCGCCGAGTTCGGCGGCACCGACAGCCCGGTGCTCGCGATCATCGAGTCCGAGAAAGCCTGGACCAGATCGTTGTTCGCGCGACTGGCCACCGAAGCTGGATACCCCGATGCCGAACAGCTGGGAACCCGGCTGTCGGTGCTGCACGAGGGCGCGGTGGTCATGGGGACGGCAGGAGCTCGCGATGACGCCATCGTGGTCGCGCGGGGCATCGCGTCGGATCTACTCGCTGCGCTCGCAGGTGCACGGCAGTAACTGCGGTCTTTACGCCGGCTCCACTCCGGGCTCGTAGCAGGGGTCGAGCTTCCACGCACGTGACGTGGTCGTGTATTGTTTCCCAGGTTGTCTCGGCGAGGGTAGATCCGAATAGTTCCGGATCCACCGTTATCGACGCGGCTCGGCCCCGTTGGCCGCGCTCGTTCGTGTCCGCCCCGACGAGCTTGACCGCCCGACGAAGTACGCCGCACGAACCACATTTATCAGGAGCATCCAGCACCATGGCATCGAAGGTAAACAATCTCACCGCGCTCGTCCGCACCGAATTCGGCAAGGGCGCTGCCCGCCGCACCCGTCGCGACGGCCTCGTTCCCGCCGTTCTGTACGGACACGCCACCGATCCCCAGCACCTCGCTCTGGACGCTCGCGCGTTCGCAGCCGTGCTGCGTAACGACGGCACCAACGCCGTGCTGACCCTCGACATCGACGGCAAGTCGCAGCTGGCGCTGACCAAGTCGATCGTCGTGCACCCGATCCGTCGCAGCATCGAGCACGCCGACCTCCTCGTCCTGAAGAAGGGCGAGCGCGTCACCGTCGAGGTCAACATCATCGTCGAAGGCGATGCAGCGCCCGGCACCCTGGTCGTCACCGACTCCACGTACATCGAGATCGAGGCCGACGCCCTGGAGATCCCGGAGAACTTCGTCATCTCCGTCGAGGACAACCAGATCGACACCCAGTACTACGCAAAGGACGTCGAGCTGCCCGAGGGCGTCACCCTGATGTCCGACCCCGAGCAGCTGCTCGTCAACGTCGTCGAGGCACCGTCCGAGGAAGAGCTCGAGGCAGACGGCGAAGGCACCGAGCCGATCACCGAAGAGGGCGAGGCCGAAACTCAGGAAGAGGCCGAGAGCCAAGAGGATTCGGACGACGAAGAGAGCAAGGACAGCGACAGCTGATCTCTCTCCACCGACCGCGTACGACGCGCTGCTCCCACACCGGGAACAGCGCGTCGTTCGTTTCGAAGGCGTGATGCGACAATGACGAGCGTGAGTGTTGACCCCGTGAGTGCCGAAAGTACAGCGCCTGCCCTGATCGTCGGCCTCGGCAATCCCGGCCCGCAATACGAAAAGACCCGCCACAACGTCGGTTTCATGGTCGCCGACGCCCTTGCCGGACGCATCGGCGGGGCGTTCTCCTCGCACAAGAAGTCCAACTCCGACGTCGTCCAGGCCCGCCTCGGTTCTCGCTCGGTGATCATCGCCAAGCCGCGGACGTTCATGAATCTCTCGGGCCAGCCGGTGGCTGCGTTGGCGCGATTCTTCTCGATCGAACCGGCGAACATCGTGGTGGTGCACGACGAGCTGGACATCGACTTCGGTGCTCTGCGACTCAAACTCGGCGGCGGCGAGGGCGGCCACAACGGACTCCGCTCGATCTCCCAGCACCTGAGCACCAAGGAGTACCTGCGGGTTCGCGTCGGCGTCGGGAGACCACCGGGCCGAATGGATCCGGCGTCGTTCGTGCTCAAGCCGTTCTCGGCGGCCGAGCGCAAGGATCTCGGCGTCGTCGTCGAGGAAGCCGCGGACGCCGCGGAGTTGCTGCTCTCTGCCGGACTGGAAGCGGCACAGAACCGGGTGCACCCGCGCTGAACCTCACACCCCTGTTGTGAGGCGCGCGCCTGTTCTCGCGTCCGAACGCAGGCGCGCACCCCGTAGAAAGGGTGTGAGGTCCCCCGCCCTTCGCGTCAGTTCAGTAGCGACGCCGAATTCGCCCGTCGCAGTTTGCCGCTCGACGTCTTCGGAATACTGCCCGGCCCCAACACCGCAACGGTTCGCGGTCGCACACCCACCTCCGAGTGCACCGCGTGGATCACTTCCCGTTCGATGCGTTTGACCTCGTCCGGCTTGTCGATGTCGTTGGTTTCCACTGCCACAGCGAAGCTTTCGCGCTTCTCACCGGCATCGAGCCGGATGGCGACGGCATTGCCCGGCCGCACACCGGCAACAGTGCCCGCGGCCCGTTCGATGTCGGTGGGATAGATGTTGCGACCACCCATGATGATGACGTCCTTGATCCGTCCGCAGACGACCACCAGTTCGTCCTCGGTGATGTAGCCGACGTCGCCGGTATCGAGCCAGCCGTCCGCGTCGAGCGTCGACACCGGTCCTTCGACGGTGATGTAGCCGGGGGTGACGGCCTTGCCCCGCACCTCGATGATGCCCACGCCGCGAGCAGTGAGCACCTGCCCCTCCTTGTCGACGACGCGTCCCTCCAATCCGGGAACGAACTTGCCGAGCGTCGCGAGAGAACGGGTGTTGCCACGGGTCGACGGGACGGCGCGACCGAGGGTCTCGAGCAGGTCCGCGTCGACCACATCGATCACCTGTCCCTGGTCGGGATCCGGAATCGACACTGCGAGAGTCGTTTCCGCCATTCCGTAGACCGGAGCCAGAGCGAGTGGGTTGAGCTTGTACGGGGCCCCGGCCTCGGCGAGCGCGATCATGGTGTCCGGGTCGACCGGCTCGGCTCCGTTCCAGGCATAGCGCAGAGTGGACAGATCGAGATCCAGATCGTCCTCGGCCTGACGCAGCCGCCGCGCCAGCAGCGAGTACGCGAAGTTCGGTGCTGCGGTGACGGTTCCGCGGTACTTGTGAATAAGCTTGGCCCACAACAGCGGCGAGCGCAGGAAGTCCAGTGGAGTGATGCTGACGACCTCGGCACCGACCTGCATCGGCACCGACAGAAAGCCCACCATCCCCATGTCGTGGAACAGGGGCAGCCAACTGACCATCACATCGGAATCGACATCGAATTCGATGCGATCGATCATGGCGTAGGCATTGACGTAGAAGTTCTCGTGTGTGATCCGCACGGCCTTCGGCGAACCGGTCGAGCCGGACGTCAGTTGCTGCAGCGCGATGTCGGACTCGGCCGTCGGCACCGGATCGATATCGCGACCGGTCTTCATGTCCTCGATCTTCAGCACGGTGATGCCGCGCTCCTCGAGCACGGGTGCGGCGATATCGAACGGTGCCCCGAGAATCACGGCCTTGGCCTCGATCATCCGCACGACGGTCTCGGTGTCCTCGCCCCAAACGGCGAGGTCGGTCCGCGGAGTGGGCTGGTGCAGCATCGTCACCGATCCCCCGCGCATCCACGTCGCCTGGCACGCAGGCGCGATGTCCACCGGCTGACCGGCCAGAATCCCGATCGCGTCCCCGTGTTCGACGCCTGCGTCGGCCAGAGCCCCGGCCATTCGCCGCGCCTGCTCGTGGATCTCACCCCAGGACTGCCGAAGCGCCTCGTCGGGCTCGCCGGTCACCAGACCGTGCTTGCTGGTGCTCGCGGTCTCGAACATCTCTTCGGTGAACTTGCTCAACGCACGTCTCCTCGTGAGGGATCTCCCGGCCTACCGTTCACAGTAGGCACTCCCGCCCCGACCGAGGGGAACAACGGGCCGCGTATCCTTTGATTTTGCCCCGGCCACTCTTTCGGTGCCGCCCTTGCTACGAGAATGAGGTCTTCGTGAGTACCCCGTCCAGCACCCCCGACGTCGACGCAACGCTCGAAGGGTCCGGACCGGCTGCGCTCGACGAGTCCGGGACCACCCGAGGCCAGGCCAAAGAGCTCGAGACCGAGGTCGCGAGGCGTCGAACATTCGCGGTGATCTCGCACCCCGACGCCGGTAAGTCGACGCTCACCGAGGCCCTCGCCCTGCATGCCCGTGTCATCTCCGAGGCCGGTGCCATCCACGGCAAGGCCGGCCGCCGCTCCACCGTCTCCGACTGGATGGAGATGGAGAAGGCCCGCGGTATCTCGGTGAGTTCGACTGCGCTGCAGTTCAATTACCAGACCTCCCCCGACGCCGAGATCACCAACGTCATCAACCTCGTCGACACTCCCGGCCACGCCGACTTCTCCGAGGACACCTACCGCGTGCTGACCGCCGTCGACGCGGCCGTGATGCTGATCGACGCCGCCAAGGGCCTCGAACCGCAGACGCTCAAACTGTTCCAGGTGTGCCGCCAGTTCGGCATCCCGGTCATCACCGTCATCAACAAGTGGGACCGCCCGGGCCAGTCGCCGCTCGAGCTGCTCGACGAGATCGAGTCGCGAATCGGCCTGACGCCGACGCCTCTCTACTGGCCAGTCGGGATCGCCGGCGATTTCCGCGGCCTGCTCGACGTGCAGGACGGCAGCTACATCCGATTCACCCGCACCGCCGGTGGCGCGACCATCGCTCCCGAGGAATTCATGACGGCCGAGGCCGCCGCCGAACGTGAGGGCGTCGACTGGGACACCGCCGTCGAGGAGAGCGATCTACTGATCTCGAGCGGTCAACAGCACGATCAGGAGATGTTCCTGGCCGGCCAGACGTCGCCGGTGATCTTCGGCTCCGCGATGCTCAACTTCGGCGTTCGACAGATTCTCGACACCCTCGTGGCCCTCGCGCCGTCACCCGGCCCGCGTGACGACGTCTCCGGCGGCGTACGCGAGGTCACCGACCCGTTCAGCGCCGTCGTGTTCAAGGTGCAGGCGGGCATGGACACCGCGCACCGCGACCGACTGGCGTTCATGCGCGTGGTGTCCGGAGTGTTCGAGCGCGGCATGGTCGTCACCCACTCGCAAACCAAGAAGCCGTTCACCACCAAGTACGCGTTGACGGTGTTCGGTCGCGATCGTACGACCGTCGAGAACGCCTACCCGGGAGACATCGTCGGCCTCGTCAACGCGACCGCGCTCGCCCCGGGGCACACGCTCTACACCGACAAGAAGGTCGAGTTCCCGCCCATTCCGTCGTTCGCACCCGAGCACTTCTCGGCACTGCGCGTCGACAGCGCCGACAAGTACAAGAAGTTCCGCCGCGCCGTCGAGCAACTCGATTCCGAGGGCGTCGTTCAGGTGCTGCGCAACGACATTCGCGGCGACGCGTCCCCCGTGCTCGCCGCTGTCGGACCCATGCAGTTCGAGGTGGTCACCGCACGCATGAAGACCGAGTTCGGCGTCGACGCTCGAATGGAACCGCTCGGATACTCCCTTGCTCGACGCACCGATGCAGCCTCGGCCGTCGAACTGGGTCGCCAACGCGGTGTCGAGGTCTTCACTCGCACCGACGGCGCGCTGTTGGCACTGGTGAGCGACAAGTGGCGTCTGCAGTACATCCAGAAGGAAATGCCCGAGCTCACCCTCGAACCGCTCGTCGCCGCGGGTGATCAGTAGCAACCCGTGCTGATCGATCTGCTCGACGCAGAATTCTCCGTTCTGGGGCACCCGATTCTGTGGCGTGAGGTGGTCGGCAACGGTTTCGGCTTGCTCTCGGCGATCGGGGGAATGCGACGCGTCGTGTGGGCGTGGCCGGTGGGGATCATCGGAAATGCACTGCTGTTCACCGTTTTTCTCGGCGGCGTGTTCCATACTCCGCAGGCACTCGATCTGTACGGCCAGGCCGGGCGTCAGCTGATGTTCATCGCCGTGAGCGTCTACGGGTTGATGCGCTGGGTGCGCGATTCGAAGCGGTCCGGGGCCGCGGTTCTACCGCGGTGGGGCACGGCGCGGGAGCGGACGGCGATGCTCGTCGTCGCGGTCGTCGGCACGGTGGTGTTCGCGCAACTGTTCGGCTACCTCGGCTCGTTCGGCAAGTGGGCCGACGCATGGATCTTCACCGGATCCATGCTGGCCACCTTCGGAATGGCCCGTGGGCTCACCGAGTTCTGGCTGATCTGGATAGCGGTGGACATCGTGGGTGTTCCGCTGCTGATCGTCGCCGGGTTCTATCCGTCCGCGGTTCTCTACCTCGTGTACGCCGCGTTCGTGGCCTGGGGATTCGTTGTGTGGTTCAGGATCCAGAACAAGAACTTCGGTCAAAAAATGGCGTCGTAAACAATCGTGATGCTACTCTCAGCCTGTCCGAACAAACTTCGAGTACGTTTCTGCGTGCTCGACGCCGAGTAGCCCGTCCTGATCGATACCCGATCGTGACCTCTCGGCGCGGAACCACCTGGGAATCACGATGAAGTGGAAAACGACATGACAAAGGGATCGAACTACCCATTGGCCGGGATCAAGGTCGGTGGCGCTCCCGCGCATCGTTTGGCGACGCCGCCGAAGTCCGACTCCGCTTCACCCGCCGGTGGCCGCACCGATTCTTCGGCGGCAGCGCCCGCCGAGAAGGCGGTCGAGACCCTGTCCACCGAGAAGTCGGAGGCAGTGGTCACGTCCACCGAGAAGGCGTCCGCAACAACGCCTGCACCAGCAACGTCGTCCGACACGGATTCAACGACCCCCCGCGCGGATCGACGTCGTCCAGAGAAGCCCGCCACGGAATCGAACGAGGTTGAAGTGACTACAAGCGATCAGATCTCAGAACACGGCCTGCCCACCAACGGCCGCTCCACGTCTCACGGCTCCACCGCCTCGCCGTCGCTCGGTCGTGGCCAGGGACCCGACCGTCGCACCGCCATGGGTGTCGCCTCGGTACGCATCGCGGGACGCTTGACCCAGAACGAGCTCGGCAGCCGCACCGGCGACATCCGCACCCCCGACACCTCCGTCGGCCCCGACGAGCTGCTCCAGCTCCTCGGCGAATACCTCGTCTCGGGTGGCCTGCAGAACCCCGAGATCCACGTGCGCTCCAACGGCCAGACCATCGTGCTGGACCTGCAGAACCCCGCCAAGGGCTACCGCTGACCCGTACCGGTCACAGCAGCTGCTGGAATGCCTCTGGTCGCACCATCTCGAGCACCAGAGGCTTCCATTGCGGCGCGCGGTCCTTGTCGACCAACACTGCACGAACACCCTCGGCGAAGTCCGGTTCGGTGATGATCCACGTCGCCATCCGCAACTCCCGATCGAGGCATTCACGCAACGTGCTGTCTGCTCCGCGTGCGATCAGCGCGTCGGTGGCCATCAGAGACGTCGGCGACAGCGTCGCCAACTGAGTCTTCGTCGTCCGAGACCACGGTGTGTCGCACACCAGTGCGTCGATGATGTCGACGAGCGACTCCTTCTCGAACACCGCTGCCACCGCCTCCGCGTCGAACGACAGCACGGTCGTCGACGGCGCAGTGGTGTATCGATCCAACACCTCGTCGACGGCAATGCCGGCGAGGATGTCTGCTTTCATGCTCTCTATCGAGTCGCTGGGGCAGAAGTGCGTCGCCAATCCCAGTGCAAGTGCATCGGATCCGGAGATGCGAGTTCCCGTCAGCGCCAGGTACCGTCCGACATGGCCCGGCAGGCGCGAGAGAAAGTAGCTCGACCCGACATCGGGCACGAACCCGATCGCCGTCTCCGGCATGGCCAACACGGCGTTCTCGGTGACGATGCGGATGCTGCCGTGAATCGAAATGCCCAGGCCACCGCCGAAAGCCGCGGCTTCGATCACGGCGATGTACGGCTTGGGGTAGTTCGCGATCAGTTCGTCGAGGTCGTACTCCGCCGCGAAATACGCCGGGCCGGCCTCGTTGTCACCGTCGACGACGGCCTGCCGAATCGCCTTGATGTCTCCGCCTGCACAGAATGCCCTGGGTGAACTGCTCGTCACCAGAACGGACGTGACCGCATCGTCGTCTCGCCACGCGTCGAGCGCGGTGCGGATGCCCTCGATCATCGCACCGTTCAACGAGTTCAGAGCCTCCGGCCGGTTCAGGACGATATGCCCTACGCCGCCCACGATCTCGGCTTCGACAACGGCCACTGTTGACTCCTTCACACGCAGATCGTTCGACGCGTAACAGTAGCGCTATTCGCGAGACTCGACCGACCGCGGACGCGCGTCATCGGGAATGTCGGCGGCGAGACAGGGCCGCTCTTCCGCAGTGAACCACCCTCGATAGAGAAACAGCTGTCCGAGCACCGGACTCTTCACCTCGATCTCGATGCGATGCCGCTCCTCGGCCGCATCCCACCACTCCCGACCGATCGTCACTGCCGACGCCACCTTGGGCAACTTCGGTGCCAGCGGGCCGAGCAGGAATCGCGGCACCTCGCTCTCGAGGATCAGCCCGCCATCGGCATCGACCTCACACCTGGTGTGCACCACCATGTCCGAGGAGAAACCCAGATAGTCCAGGGCATATGCGTCGGACTCGGCGGAGGACACCATCACCGAATTCATCCCCTGCGGCCGACCCGCGAAAGCGAAGCGACGCACGAAAGACATTGTCTCGCGGCCCAATTCGTCGACATACGCATAGTTGGCAATGGTGAACGGCACGTCCTTGCCGACACCGGCGGGAAAGAGACCGCGCTTGCGTCCGGCCCACAGCAACGGCGGCGGCACCAGTCGAGAATGCGTCATCTCCTCCATCACGCCCACTCCGAACTGAGCGAGATCGTCCGAGGACTGCAATCCGAAGCGCCACTGAACCTTGGGATGTAGACGGGCAAAATCCGAACCGAGTACTTCCGCGACGACCGATGTCATGACCCCAGTATGCGCTGCGCGCACGTGCACGAAACTTCGTAGCAGGCTACGAGTTACTAGTCACATGCGGCTCCGCCGCACTACTCCAACTCGGCGGCCAGTTCCATCCATCGTTCCTCGGCGACATCCTTGTCGGCGAGGACCTGCTTGAGTTCGGTGTCGAGGGCGACGAGCTTGCCCTGCTCGGTGGACGCGTCGACGAGTTCGGCGTGCAACTCGACCTCACGCTTGGAGAGCCGGAGGACGAGCTTCTCGAGCTTGCTGAGTTCCTTACGGGCAGCGCGCTCGGAGGCCGCATCACGGGTGGCTTTGCGCGGCGCACTTCCGGTGGTCAGCGAGTCCGGCGTCGCGTCGGCGGCGAGGACGGCCCGCCTGCGCAGGTACTCCTCGATGCCGCCCGGCAGGTTGGTGAGCTTGCCGTCGCCGAACAGTGCCCACGTGGAATCACAGATGCGCTCGATCAGGTACCGATCGTGACTGATGACGACGAGAGTGCCCGCCCAGCCGTCGAGGATGTCCTCGAGCTGCTGGAGGGTGTCGATGTCGAGATCGTTGGTGGGCTCGTCGAGCAGCAGCACGTTCGGCTCGGCCATCAACACGCGAGTGAGCTGCAGCCGACGACGCTCGCCACCGGACAGGTCTCCGACGGGGGTGCGTTGACGCGCCGGGGTGAAACCGAGCCGCTCCGCGAGCTGCCCGGCAGAAATCTCTCTGTCGCCCAGCGTGATCCGCTCGGCCACTTCCTTGACCGCGTCGAGAACACGCAGCTTCTTGGGCAGGTCGTCCAATTCCTGCTTCAGCCAACCGATCTTGACGGTCTGGCCCTGGATGCGCTTGCCTGCGGCAGGCTGCAGTTCGCCGGCGAGCGTGCGGAGCATCGTCGTCTTGCCCGAACCGTTGACGCCGACGAGACCGACGCGCTCACCGGGAGCCAGACGCCAGGTGAAGTCCTTCACCAATTCGCGGCCGTCGGGGGTCTCCAGGCGCGCGTCCTCGAGTTCGATGACGACCTTGCCGAGACGGCGCTGGGCGAACGAGGACAACGCGACGGAGTCACGTGGGGCGGGAACGTCGGCGATCAGAGCCTCGGCCGCCTCGATGCGGTACTTCGGCTTGGAGGTACGGGCCGGGGCACCGCGGCGCAGCCACGCCAACTCCTTGCGCGCGAGGTTGCGTCGACGTTCCTCGGACGCGTCGGCCTGCCGGGACCGCTCGGCCCGCGCGAACACCCAGTCGTTGTAGCCACCCTCGTAGGCCTCGACGCCACCGCCGACCACTTCCCACGTGCGATTGGCGACGGTGTCGAGGAACCAGCGATCGTGGGTGACGACCACCAGCGCACTGCGACGGCTGACCAGATGCGCAGCCAACCACTGCACGCCCTCGACGTCGAGGTGGTTGGTCGGCTCGTCGAGCACCAGCAGGTCGAGATCCTGAACCAGGGCCGCTGCCAACGCAACTCGTCGACGCTCGCCGCCCGAGAGGTTGTCGATCGGCGCGTCGAGTCCCGAACTACCTGCAGGCCCGAGATCGGCAATACCGATGCCCGTCAGGATGTTTCGCACCCGAGAGTCGCCCGCCCACTCGTGCTCGGCCATTCCGAGCGGGTCGAGGACCACCTGGCCGACGGTCGACCCGGGAGGCAGCACTCCGCGCTGCGTGACCACTGCCATCCGCAGGCCGTTGACCCGGCTGACGCGTCCCGAATCGGGCGGCTCGATGCCCGCGAGCACCTCGAGGGTGGTGGTCTTACCGCCACCGTTGAGGCCGACCATGCCGATGCGTTCACCCTCCTGCACGCCGAGGGAGACACCGTCGAGCAGCGGCTTGACGCCGAAGGACTTGCTGACGTTTTCGAGATTGACGAGATTGACCATCAGGAAAAACCAATCGATTCGCTAGTGACAACACGAGCACCGGGAACCGGTCCACTCGCAACACGGACGGTGCGGCACACGCCTGCACCGGAGAGTTCAGCGCTCACCGACACCGCCGCGTCGGCGTCGGCGCACAGGAACGCGCAGGTGGGGCCCGAGCCGGACACGATGCCCGCCAACGCCCCGGCGGTGACTCCCGCACGCAGCGTGCGACGCAACTGCGGCATCAGCGACACCGCAGCGGCCTGGAGGTCGTTGCCGAGCAATGGCGCGAGTGCACGCGCATCGCCGGAGGCCAACGCATGCATCAGATCCTCGGTGCCGCCGAGGCGAGGCGGATCACCCTTGGCGCGCAGCTCGTCGAGCTCGTTGTAGACGGCAGGCGTTTGTAGACCGCCCTTCGCCAACGCCAGAACCCAGTGAAAACTGTTGCGCGAGAGCACCGGAAGCAGCTTCTCCCCGCGACCGGTTCCGACCGCCGTTCCGCCGTGCAACGAGAACGGCACGTCGCTGCCGAGTTGGGCCGCCACCTCGTCGAGCTCGTCGCGCGAGAGATCGAGGTGCCACATCGCGTTCAGTGCCACCAGAGTCGCGGCAGCATCGGCGCTTCCGCCTGCCATCCCACCGGCCACCGGAATGCCCTTGTCGATGGTGATCTCCACCGACGGCTCTCGCCCGACGCGATGCCCCAGCAACTCGGCGGCCTTCCACACCAGATTCCGTGAATCGGTGGGAACCACCCTCGCGTCGTCGCCGCGCACCCGAACCGAGAGCGTCTTGGCCGGAACCACCGACAGTTCGTCCGAGAGCGAGAGCGCCTGGAACACCGTCGTCAACTCGTGAAAGCCATCGGGACGCAGGTCACCGACCGACAGATGCAAATTCACCTTCGACGGGGCCCGAACGACGACGGGTGTGGGAACGACAGACAGCACGAGTAACCACAGTAGTGGAGAAACAGCGACCGAGTTCACCACCAGGGCCGGAACGATCGGCCGATGCGGACTGTAGTTGTCCGCAATGCGTGGCATCGTGACGTCATGAAGGAAACATCGGCTCGGTTGTTGCGGCTGCTGTCTCTGCTGCAGACGCGTCGGGATTGGGCGGGCGCGGAACTGGCGGAGCGACTCGACGTCACTCCTCGGACACTGCGGCGCGATGTGGACAAGCTGCGCGACATCGGTTACCCGGTCAATGCGACGCCTGGAGTCGGGGGCGGCTATCAGCTCGGTCCCGGTGCCGAGATGCCCCCACTGCTGCTCGACGACGACGAGGCGTTGGCGGTGGCGTTCGGGTTGCAGTCGGCGGCCGGTGGCTCGGTGGCGGGCATCGGCGAGGCGTCGTTGCGGGCGTTGACGAAGTTGCGGCAAGTGATGCCGTCACGCATCCAGCATCGGCTCGACGCCCTGCGGATCGACGTGGTGGATAAGACGCCGCGCTCGGCGGTGGATGCGTCGGTGCTGTCCACGGTGGCGGCGGTATGTCATGCCCACGAGCGGTTGCGGTTCGACTACCGCAAGCACGACGGTTCCGAGTCCAGGCGCGAGGTGGAGCCGTACAGCCTGGTGCGGGCGGGGGCACGCTGGTATCTGCTGGGTTGGGATGTGCTGCGCGAGGATTGGCGGTCGTATCGAGTGGATCGCCTGGATCCGAAGATTCCGACGGGCCCGCGGTTCACGCCGCGGGAGCTGCCGCCTGGCGGTGCGGCGGCGTTCGTCTCGAAGGGAATCGATCGTGCGTTCACTCAGGTTCAGGCGCGGATCGCGTTGCACGCCCCGATCGAGCAGATCGCCCCGATGATCGACGAGCAATGGGGCACACTCGAATCCATCGACGAGGGCACCTGCGCGGTGGTGTTGGCCGGAGATTCGCTGCCCTCGATCGCGCGGTGGCTCGCAGCGTTCGACACCGATTTCACGGTGCTCGATCCACCGGAACTGCGCGAGGAATGCCGCATCGTGGCCGAGCGGCACGCGAGACTGAACGAGCGATACCTGGCGGCGGTTCACCCTCCGGTAACCGGTACGTGAGTCAATGGGCAGATGACGACACCACTCGGTTTCGACTCGAAGTTCCTGGCCGACATCGACGTTCCGTTGCCCGATCGCGCCGACGTGGTGGTGCTTCCGTACACGCACTTCTCGGTGTCCATCGACCCTGCCCGACGCCTGGCCGCGGTCACCGGCGTCAACATCGATGGCGCGAGCCTGCAGGATGTGGGGCGCGGAGACAACTGGCGACTCGACGATCGGCTACCGGCAGCGCAGCAGGCCGGCAACGAGTTGTACCGGAACAACGACCTCGATCGCGGGCATCTGGTTCGCCGGCGAGATCCGGTGTGGGGTGAGCGTGCGGTGGCCGAGCGCGCCAACGAGGACACGTTCCACTACACCGTGTGCGCTCCGCAGACGGCCACGCTGAACCAGTCGAAGTCACTGTGGCTGGGGCTCGAGGATTACGTACTGGGAAACGCCGAGCAGTACGACCGAAAGCTCTCGGTCTTCAGCGGCTGCATCTTCGCCGACGACGATCCGATCTACCGGGGCGTCGCCATTCCGCGGCAGTTCTTCAAGATCGCGGCCTGGTCGCAGGATTCGGCTCCTGCATGCACCGGATACGTTCTCGACCAGTCGCCGTCTCTGGACCCGATCCTCGACAAACCGCTGCGGCTCGAGACCGATCCCCCGCCTCTCGGCCCGTACCGGACCTATCAGGTTCCGGTGGCCGACATCGCGTCGATGACAGGCCTGGACGTGGGCATTCTGATCGACGCCGACCGCTACGCGCCGGTGGCTGCTGCCCGCGAGGGGGCGTCGACGTGGACCGAGCTGACTGCCCTGACGGACATCCACCTGTAGAGACGGCCTCAGGCTTCGGTGGCGGCCAAACGGACGAAGGCTGCGGCGTCGATGGTCTCGCCGCGAGCAGTGGGGTCGATCCCGGCCTCACGCAGCCGCCGTTCGGCGGCAACCGGGGAGCCTGCCCACCCGGCCAGGGCTGCTCGTAGGGTCTTGCGTCGCTGCGCGAATGCGGCATCGATCACCGCGAACACGGCCTTGCGATGCGCGGTGTCGGTCGGCCACGGCGGCTCGGCGTACCGATCGATGCGGACCAGCCCCGACTCGACCTTGGGTACCGGCCAGAACACCGAACGGCCCACTGCGCCTGCCCTTTTGACGTCCCCGAAGAATCTGGCCTTGACGCTGGGGATGCCGTAGATCTTGCTTCCCGGTACCGCGGCGAGCCTATCGGCCACCTCGGCCTGGACCATCACCACGGCGACGCGAAGGCTCGGCAATTCCGAGAACAGATGAATCAGTACCGGAACCGCGACGTTGTAGGGCAGGTTGGCCACCAGAGCGGTCGGCTCCCCCGCGATATCCGCGGCTCGTACGCGCAGCGCGTCGGCCTCGATCACCGTCAGCCGATCGGCCAGAGTGGGGGCCCGGTCGGCCACCGTCGTGGGCAATCGGTTCGCGAGCTTGGGGTCGATCTCGACAGCGATGACGGCCTCGGCGACATCGAGCAGCGCGAGTGTCAGCGATCCGAGGCCGGGGCCAACCTCGAGGACTGTGTCCTGCGGGCCCACACCCGCGGAGGCGACGATGCGTCGAACAGTATTGGCGTCGTGCACGAAGTTCTGCCCGAGCTGCTTGGTGGGGCGCACGTCGAGCTTGGCGGCGAGGGAGCGGACTTCGGCAGGACCGAGCAGAGCCGCAGATCCCCTCACATGTTCGGACACGGCGGAAACTCTACGTGGGCAGGAGTGGAGCCTGCGGAACGACCCAGAAACGCAGGAGTGGAGCCCGCGGAACGACCCAGAAACGCAGGAGTGGAGCCCGCGGAACGACCCGGGACAGTCAGCGGTAACCCAGGCGCGAGGTGCAGGCAGGCCATGCGCCCCAGCCCTGCGACTTCTGTGTCACCGACGCGATGGCGATCTGTTCCTCGCGGGTGGCGAGGTCGGCGCGCGGTGCGTACTTGAGGCCGCCCTGGCGTTCCCAGGTGTTCTGGTCGAACTGCACGCCGCCGTAGAAGCCGTTGCCCGTGTTGATCGCCCAGTTGCCGGTCGCCTCGCACTGCGCGAGCGCGTCCCAGATCGCACCGTTCTCCACCGGCGGCACCTCTGTGCCCGGCTTGGCTCCGACGCGAACGGTCTTCGGCTGCGCGGGTACCTTGACCGTCTCGTCGACCTTCTCGCGACCGACCTCGACGCCGTTCACCATGTTGATCTTCCAGGTGATGTCGGAGACCCCCGGGGCACCCGGGTTCTCGACGACGGTGCGGCTCATGTTCATCGTCGGATCCTCGATGCGCTGCTCAGGAGCATCGGTGTCCGTGGTCTCGGTCTTGGTGACGGTGCGATCACGCGTGACGACGATCTCGGCTCCGTCGGTGACGGTGGCGTCGGGATCGGGGCTGACGGTGTCGGCTTCTTCGAGTGGCGCGCCTGCTGCTTCGAGGAATTCACGCACGGTCGGTGCGGCCAGGGTGACCGGCGCGGCGGGGGCTCCTCCGTCGACGAGCGAGACCTGCTTGGGCAGTGCCACGTCCAACTCCGTGCCGTCGAGCGGCAGTCGCTCCGAGCGCGAGGCGGACACGTGCACGTCCTCGGCCAGGCCGGTCTGCTGGAGTGCTTCCTCGACCGTCAGCGCGGTGGTCCAGATGTTCTCGGGCTGCCCGTCGACGTTGAGCGTGATCTCACGGGCGCGGCGCAGGACCACGGTGTCGCCGTCGCTCAACCCGGAGTCGGGAGCGGGAACAACCAGGTCCTTGTCCGACGGCGCGTAGCCGGCGTCGGCCAACGCACTGCTGACGTCGGTCTTCATCGTGCTCAGCGAGATCATGTCGCCGTCGACGTCGATGGTCACGGTCTTGTGACGGCTCACGGCCATCACACCGCCGGCGACGAGCGTCATCAACAGGGCCGCGATGACCAGGTAGAGAGTGGTCGAACGGGCGGTGTTGAGGCGTCTGATAGTCGACAAGTTTCGTATTCCTGGCGGTTGCGAGCGTGACTTCGGCGTCGAAACGCCCGAGTTCGGTCACGGTACGGTAACGAATTAGCACCCACGCCGCAACCTCAGCTGCTAGAGGCCGTACACCCGCTCCGCGTTGGCAGTGGCGTACGCGGCCAGCTCGGCCGGATCCTGATCTCGAATCTCGGCCAACGCTCGCGCGGTGTAGGGCAGGCAATACGGCTCGTTCGGTGCACCGCGGTACGGATGCGGAGTCAGGAACGGCGCGTCGGTCTCCACCAGCATTAACTCGTCGGGTACGAGCAGAGCAGCCTCTCGCAGCGCGTGCGCATTCTTGAAACTGACAGTCCCGGAGAAGCTGAGAACGTAGCCGGCGTCGACGCATGCCTTCGCAGTCGCGGGACCGCCGGAGAAACAGTGGAAGATCACGGTCTCGGGCGCGCCCTCCGCCGTCAGAACAGCCAGCAGATCCTCGTCGGCCTCGCGATTGTGAATCATCAACGGCTTGCCCAGACGCTTCGCCAGGTCGATGTGCCACCGAAAGCCCTCGTGCTGCTCCGCCACCGTGGCGCACCCCTCGAGCTTGCCGGGCCAGTAGTAGTCCAGCCCGGTCTCCCCCACGGCAACCACCCGAGGGTCGGACGCCAATCGCTCGATCTCGACCTTGGCCGCGTCGTCGAGCACGTTCGCCCGGGTGGGGTGAATGGCGACGGCGGCCCACACCCGCGGATCCCAGGACGCCGCGTCGACGGCGAACCGCGCAGCGTCGAGATCGTCGGCGATCGTGACCACGCGCGTGACTCCGACGGACTCCGCCTTGTCCACTATCGCGGCCACACTCGCCGCGTCGGTCGCCCCACACGCGTCGAGGTGGGTGTGTGCGTCGACGAGGGTGCCGACGGGCTCGGGCAACGGCGGTGCGGGACGGTCTCTACTCACGCTGGTTAGAGTAGGCGAACCATGACTGCGCCAGCTGATGCCTCACGGCCACCCTTCTACGTCACCACCGCAATCGCGTACCCCAACGGCGCTCCGCACATCGGGCACGCCTACGAGTACATCGCCACCGACGCCATCGCGCGCTTCAAGCGCCTCGACGGTTACGACGTGCGATTCCTGACGGGCACCGACGAGCACGGCCTGAAGATGCAGCAGACCGCCCAGACCGAGGGCGTCGACGTGCGGCAACTCGCAGCTCGCAACTCCGATGCATTCCAGACCGCGCAGGACCTGCTGAAGATCTCCTACGGCCGCTTCATCCGCACCACCGACGCCGATCATCACGCTGCAAGCCAGGAGCTGTGGACGCGGATGGAGGCGAACGGCGACATCTACCTCGACGCGTTCTCCGGCTGGTACTCGGTGCGAGACGAAGCGTTCTACACCGAGGCCGAGACCACCCTGAACGAAGACGGCTCCCGCGTCGCGACAGAGACGAACACTCCCGTCGAGTGGACCGAGGAACCGTCGTACTTCTTCCGTCTGTCGCAGTACCAGGACAAACTGCTCGAGCTCTACGACGCGTCGCCGGACTTCATCGCGCCCAACACGCGACGCAACGAGATCGTGAACTTCGTCAAGGGCGGTCTACGGGACCTGTCGATCTCCCGGACCACGTTCGACTGGGGTGTGCCGGTGCCCGGGGATCCCGCGCACGTGATGTACGTGTGGGTCGACGCGCTGACCAACTACCTCACCGGTGCCGGGTTCCCCGAGACCGACTCCGAGGCGTACCGGAGGTTCTGGCCCGCAGATCTGCACATCATCGGCAAGGACATCACCCGCTTCCACACCGTCTACTGGCCTGCGTTCCTGATGTCCGCGGGGATCGAGCTGCCCAAGCGGGTGTTCGTGCACGGGTTCCTGAACGTCAAGGGCGAGAAGATGTCCAAGTCCCTCGGCAACGTTCTCGACCCGAAGTCGTTGGTGGAGAACTACGGCCTCGACCCGGTGCGGTTCTTCTTCCTTCGCGAGGTCTCGTTCGGTCAGGACGGCAGCTACAGCCACGAGGCCATCGTCGCCCGCGTCAACGCCGACCTGTCCAACGAACTCGGCAACCTCGCGCAGCGGTCGCTGACCATGGTCGCCAAGAACCTCGACGGCGCGCTTCCGACTCCGGGCGAGTTCACCACCGAGGACGACGCGATGCTGGCCCGCGCGGACGCGCTGCTGGAGATCTGCCGACGCGAATTCGACGTGCAGGCAATCCATTCCGCGCTCGAAGCGATCTGGTCGGTGCTCGGTGAGGCCAACCGCTACTTCTCGCTGCAGCAGCCGTGGGTGCTGCGCAAGACCGATCCCGATCGCATGGCCACCGTGCTGTACGTGACGATCGAGGTGCTGCGCATCGTGAGCATTCTGGCGCAGCCCGTCATGCCGGATTCCGCGTCACGCATCCTCGACCTGCTCGGAGCGTCGAAACGCGAATTCACCGACATCGCAACGCGTTCGGTGCCCGGCACTGCACTACCGACCCCGACGCCGGTGTTCCCCAAGTACGAGTAGAGCGCTCCGCGCATGTGAGCGGAACTTCGTAGCCCACTACGAATTTCCGTTCGCATGCGGCGAAGCCGCTCTCACAAGGTCTTCTCGAGCTCCTCCAACGTGTTCTCCAGATGCGTCAGCATGCGCTGCAGGTGCGGCACACTGCGTCGGCAGCCGATGAGCCCGAAGTTCAGCGAGTCACCGTTACTGGCGACGGTGATGTTGAGCGCCTGCCCATCGGCGACGATCGACGCCGGGTAGATGCCGTCGAGTTTAGCGCCGTTCCAGTACAGATCCTCCTTGGATCCGGGCACGTTCGAGATGATGACGTTGAACGGCGGGGGCGTGTAGTCGACGAATCCCGGCACCGGGCCGAACAGCAACGGGGCCATGGTGACTGCGCCGACGGCGAGCGCTTCGAGGGTGTTGAGTTCGCTCATCATCTGCTTGCCCTTGACGGTCGAATCCTTGATGCGCTCGAGCCGAAGAATCGGATCGGACTCGTCGGTGCCCAGGTTGCACAGGATGGTCGTCACCGAATTCCCGGCGTCCCTGTCGTCGCCCTCCTTGCGCAGCGACACCGGCACCATGGCGATCAACGGCTCCTCGGGCAGCGCGTTCTGATCGATGAGGTACGCCCGGAGAGCGCCTGCGCACATCGCGAGCACCATGTCGTTGAGCGTCGCATCGAGGGCCGACCCGACGGTGCGGATGCGTTCGATCGACCAACTCTCGGCGGCGAAACGTCGCGCACCGCCGATGGCCACGTTGAACATCGTCCTCGGTGCCTGCAACGGCAGTTGCGCTCCCTCCTTCTTCAACGCACGCATCCCGATTCGCGCAGATGCAGGCGCGAAGTCGACCAAGTCACCGACGATCTTGCGTCCCATCGAGAACCCGCCGCCGAGCTGCGCCAATCGCCCGGGCTGCTCGGTAGCGACCTGCTTCTTGCGTCTGCCGAACAGGGACGGATCCCACGTTGCTTTCCCACTTCGATCGTCCGGGTCGGTGGACAGCGTTCGCTGCATCAGCTTCAAGGCGCTCACACCGTCGACCAGCGAGTGATGCACTTTGGTGTACAACGCAATTCGGCCGTCCGCCAATCCCTCGATGATGTGCAGCTCCCACATCGGTTTGTATCGATCGAGTGGCGCACTGTGATTGAGCGAGAGGAACTGGAAGAGCTCCCGGATTCTCCCCGGCGCAGGCAGCACCGCGCGGCGAACGTGATACTCGAAGTCGACGTCCGGGTCGAAGGCCCAGGCCAGATTGCCCATGATCTGTACCGGACGCGCGGGGCGCTTACGGAAGAGCTCGTGCACCTCACCGGTGGTGAACTTGCTGTGCACCTCCTCGGCGAAGTCGTGCGGATCGCCGGGCGGTACGAACAACTCCAAACCGCCCACGTGCATCGGGTGTTCCCGTGACTCGGCGATCAGAAACATCGATTCCGTGATGGGCATGAGTGCCATGAGTTGTCCCTTTTCCATTTGTTTTCGGTCACGGTACGGCACCGAATGTGACTCAGAACACGACCTTACGTCGGGTCACGAAAAGCTACCCGCTATTGTCCGTTAACAGGGGTTCCAAATACATCGGGGTTCCAACGCACGGCGCACACGCACCGCGCAACGACAACGGGGATGGAGGCGACGGCCATGAATCCGGCGCTCACCGTAGTGAAATCGACCGACCCGGCAGCCACCGCGCGCCGACGCGACATCCGTGGCGCGAGCCTGCAGTCGCAGATTCTGTCCAAGTACCTGCAGTTCACCGTCCGTCCGTTTCTGACCGTGTGGGCACAGGCCCCCTCGCTTCCGTGGCCCATGGGACTGGTCGACTACGCCGGGCTACTCGTACCGCAGATCAGCGGCACCACACGCAGTCGCGTCATGCTCGCCGAGTGCGAGGCCGAGTGGATCCGCGCCGAGGGCACCGGAAGCGATCGGGTGGTCCTGTATCTGCACGGCGGTGCCTTCGTCTGCTGCGGCCTGCGTACCCATCGCCGGATGACCTCACGGGTCTCCAAGCAGGTCGACGGCTCCGTCCTGTCGGTGAACTACCGAATGATGCCGCGCAACCCGATCAACCATGCCGTCGAGGACGGCGTCGACGCGTACCGCTTCCTTCTCGATTCCGGTTACCGCCCGGAGCAGATCATCCTGGGCGGAGACTCGGCCGGCGGGTATCTCGCGTTCATGGTCACCCTGGCGCTGCGCACCGTTGGGTTGCCCGCCCCCGCAGGGATCTTCACCATGTCCCCACTCACCGACATGGACCCTTCCGGCAAACTCGATCACGAGAACGCGTCGAAGTGTTCGGTCTTCCCGTCCAACGCAGTTCCCGCACTGACCGCACTGGCCGATCGCGTCGACGCGCGCATCGTCGTCGACGGCCAACGGGGCCCGCGGGTCTCACCCGTCGACGGCGACCTCACCGGTCTGCCGCCGGTGTTGATTCAGGTCGGTTCCACCGAAATGGTCTATGCCGATGCAGAACTCATGGCCGAGCGTCTGGCGGTCGCCGGGGTCGAGTGCGAACTCCAGGTCTACGAGGATCAGGTCCACGTGTTCCAGGCAGCCGATTTCGTCCCCGAAGCCCGACGCGCGTTACGCGCCATCGGCGAGTTCGCCCGGATCGTCAGCCCCCGTACAGAAAGCTGAGATACCTTCTCCCCATGGCAGTCACAGTGAACAAGTCCGTCGACATCGACGCCGACGCAGCAACCATTCTCGACGTCCTCGCCGACGTCGAAGGAATCCCCTCGTGGTCTCCGGTGCACAAGAAGTGCGAGGTGGTCGATCGATTCGAGGACGGCCGACCGAACCACGTCAAGATGAACGTCTCGATCATCGGCGTCAACGACGAGCAGCTGGTCGAGTACACCTGGAGTGAGAACGAGGTGTCGTGGAGCCTGGTGGAGAGCAACCAGCAGAAGGCTCAAGAAGGTCGATACACGTTGACGCCCAAGGGCGACGGCACGCACGTCGAGTTCGAGCTGACCGTCGACCCCAAGGCTCCACTGCCCGGCTTCCTCGTGAAGAAGGGAACCAAGACGATCCTCGAGGCGGCAACCGAGGGCCTGCGTAAGAAAGTCCTGGGCTGACCCGCTACTGCTCTTTGCGCGCGGCGAGGACGGCCTCGTAGACCTCGCGTTTGGACACGCCGCCGACCGCCACCTGAGCGCAGGCGTCCTTCAACCGCATGCCCGACGCCACCAGCGTTTCCACGTCGGCAACGAGATCCTCGGGTTCCTCGGCGACGGCGACGGCTCCTTCGAGCACGACGGTGATCTCTCCGCGCACCCCGTCCCTCGCCCATTCGAGCAACTCCCCCAGGCCGCCGCGGCGCACCTCCTCGTAGGTCTTGGTGAGCTCCCGGCACACTGCGGCGCGGCGGTCGGGACCGAGGACGTGGACGGCATCCTCGAGGCACGCGACGAGACGGTGCGGTGCCTCGAAGAAGACGATGGCACGCGGTTCGGCGAGCACGGTTCGGAAATAGGTGCGTCGCTGTCCCTGCTTGCGCGGCGCGAATCCGTCGAAGCAGAAGCGTTCGACGGGCAGACCGGACAGCGCGAGGGCCGTGGTGACCGCGCTCGGCCCGGGCAGACAGGTCACCGGCAGACCGGCATCGACGCAGGCTGCCACCAGGCGGTAGCCGGGGTCGCTCACCGACGGCATCCCCGCATCGGTCACCAGCAACACCGTCTTGCCCTCGCCCACTGCCTCGACGAGAGCCGGAAGGCGGGCGGTTTCGACCTGGTCGTAGAAGCTGACCACTCTTCCTGCGATCACCACGCCGAGCGAGGACGCGAGTTGTTTGGTGCGCCGGGTGTCCTCAGCGGCGACGACATCGGCAGTGCCGAGGGCATCACGCAGGCGCTGCGAGGCATCACCGACGTCGCCCATCGGGGTGGCGGCAAGGATGAGCATGCCTCCAGTGTGTCGCACGCTGTGCAGCGGCGTGTCGGGCACTGCCGATCAACGCCTACGATCGGTACGTGACCTTGCTGACCTCTGAGCGCTCCGGCGACCGGTCGATGGTCAGTCCCGGGCCCACCGTTGCCGCGCGCGACTGGTTCCACGACACCGATGCCCGCCGCGGGTGGATCGTCACCATCGTCATCACCGTGATCTGCGCGATCACGCGCTTCACGATGTTGCGATACCCCACCGACGCCGGAACCCCGGTGTTCGACGAGAAGCACTACGCCCCGCAGGGCTATCAGGTATTCACCGGCGGCGGGCTCGAGGACAATCCTGCCTACGGACTCGTGGTGCATCCACCGGTCGGCAAGCAACTGATCGCCATCGGGGAAGCCCTGTTCGGCTACAACGGCTGGGGCTGGCGCTTCTCTTCGGCCGTGGCCGGAACCCTGTTGGTGCTGTTGGTCATTCGAATCGTGCGACGCCTCGCCCGATCGACACTGGTCGGGGCGATCGCAGGCATTCTGCTCATCGTCGACGGCGTGACGTTCGTCAGCAGCCGCATCGGCATGCTGGACATCTTTCTCGCGCTGTTCGTCACCGCTGCGCTGGGTTGCCTGGTCGTCGACCGCGACGACATGCGACAGCGTCTGTCGAGGGTGCGCGCCGAGGGCCGAATGGACGTCAGCGTGCTCGGTGCGCGAATGGGTGTGCGGTGGTGGCGGTTCGGAGCCGGCATCATGCTGGGACTCGCCTGCGGCACCAAGTGGTCCGGTCTGTACTTCATCGCATTCTTCGGATTGTTGAGCGTGGCATTCGATGTGGCGGCACGCCGTGCATACGGAGTTCGGCGGCCATGGCGGGGAACGGCGTTGCGCGACATCGGGCCTGCCCTGTACGCGCTGGTGGTCGTTCCGATTGCCGTGTATCTGATGACCTGGTGGGCGTGGTTCACCTCCGAGACCGGCGTGTATCGACACGAGGTCGGCAGTGGCGTCGGAGCGGGAGGCCCGTTCTCGTTCGTGCCCGACGCGCTGCGGTCCCTGTGGTTCTACAGCAGCAGCGTGCTGCAATTCCATGAGGGACTGACCAACTCGGCGGGAAACCGACACCCGTGGGAATCGAAGCCGTGGACCTGGCCGATGGGTCTGCGCCCGATGCTCTACTACTTCGCCGACGGCGAGAACGTGTCCGGTTGCTCGGCGTCCTCGTGTGTCAAGGCGATCATGCTGATCGGCACGCCCGCGATGTGGTGGCTGGCACTGCCGATGCTGGCCTGGGTGATCTGGTCGGTGTTCGTCCGACGCGACTGGCGTTACGCCACCGTGCTCGTGGCGTACTCCGCAGCACTGCTGCCGTGGTTCACCACACTCGACCGACAGATGTACTACTTCTACGCAGTGGCTCTCGCACCGTTCATGGTGATGGGCTTCGCACTGGTGCTGGGCGACATCATCGGCAAAGCCACCGCATCGGCCGAACGGCGAGGTACCGGACTGCTACTGGTGTCCTTGTACCTCGCCGTGGTGATAGCCAACTTCGTCTGGCTGTGGCCGATTCTGACCGCAATGCCGATCACGCCGGAGATGTGGCAGCAACAGTTGTGGCTGCCGAGCTGGCGCTGAGCAATTACGCACGGCAGGAGTGGTGCCTGCGGAACAACCTATGCAAGGCAGGAGTGGAGCCTGCGGAACGACCTATGCAAGCAACGCAGTCTTGCCCTTGGTGAGTCCGTCGATGCTGATGCGTCCGGCACCGAAAGCGGCGAGCAGCAGCGCGCCGACCCCGAGGGCGACAACCAGTTCGTAGCCGTTGTCCGCAGCGAACACGCCGTTCTCGAAGTGCACGAAGACGGCCGCACCGAGCATGTCGAGGAACAGCAGCAGGCCGGCGACCGGAGTGAAGATGCCCAGCACGAGGGCACCGCCGCCGACGAGTTCCACGAACGTGGCGAAGTAGGCGGACGCCGTGGGCAGCGGAATGTTCATCATCTCGAAGCTTGCTGCGGTGCCGTCGAGGCCGTAGGTGTTGAGCTTCTGCCAGCCATGGGCGATGAAAACGATACCCAGGCCGATTCGAGCTACGAGGGCAACGACGTCGCGTACGACGGTGGAGTTCATGACACATCCTTCTGACAGGGCTACAAGGGCAGCCCTACCCTGACAGAAGTAGGTTGAAGCGTCAACTTAACTGCCGTTCGCACCCTTGAGGGCAGATTCGAGGAACGATCGAGCCTGATCGTCGTCCAGTCCGATGGACCGGACCGTCCTGACGAACTCCGTCGCCGCCCGGGCCGCGATGTCGCGCGACGGATCGCCGCCCGATGCGACGAACGAACCGGACCGGCCCCTCGTCTCGATGATTCCCTGCTGCTCTAGCTCCCGGTAGGTCTTCGCCACCGTGTTCGGTGCGATCTTGAGTTCCTCGGCCAGACCTCTGACCGTCGGGATCTTGGTACCGGCGATGAGATCGCCCGATCGCACCAGCCCCAGAATCTGCATTCGTAACTGCTCGAACACCGGGGTGGTGTTCGACGAATCGATGTGTACGCGCACGGTCGATGCCTTATCCGAGCGCGTCGACTGCGTCGACGATCGAAGTCGGCCCGGACGTCAACATCAGCGTCTTGCGCACAGCCGAGCCGGTATCGAGCAACTGCGCGATCACCGCGGCCACATCGGCGCGAGTCACCTCACCCGAGTCCAGCGGCGGCTCGGTCAGCGATACCGAGCCGGTGGGGTCCTCATCGGTCAACTTGCCCGGACGCAGAATCGTCCAGTCCAGTCCGCTTCTTGCCGAAACATTTTCTTCCGCAGCAGTTTTGGCCTCGATGTAGGCCTTCCAGCCAGCGTCGAGATCCTCGGCGACCCGCTCCCCGGCACCGAACGAGCTGATCAGCACGTAGCGGCGAACGCCTGCCTTCTCTGCCGCATCGGCCAGCAGCACTGCGCCGGCCCGATCGACCGTGTCCTTGCGCTCGGGACCGCTGTTCGGGCCTGCACCTGCAGCGAACACCACCGCGTCCGCGTCGGCGAGCACTGCGGCAACCTCGTCGACGGAGGCCGATTCGAGATCGATCACCTGCGGCAACGCGCCCAGCGCGGTGACGGCATCGACGTGGTCGCTGTTACGAATCAGCGATACCGCACGATCTCCGTGCGCCGTGAGCACCTGAGTCAGATGTTGCGCGATCTGGCCGTGGCCACCTGCAATGACAATGCGCTTGTCGGTCATAACCACTCCCGTTCCTGACGTGAATCTGTCGGGGTGGCTACCCGCGTGGCAGGATTGCAAACATGACTGGCTCGGCGACCATCTACCACAATCCCCGGTGCAACACCTCTCGTACGGTCCTCAAAGCGATCGAGGAAACCGGTGTGGTGCCGCGGGTGATTCGATACCTCGACTCGCCTCCCACCGAGGACGAGCTCCGCGCGCTCCTTGCCGACGCCGGACTCGAACCGCGTCAGGCCATTCGAACTCGCGAGAGCATCTACAAGGAACTGGGGCTGGCAGGCGCGGACGCCGACACGCTGATCGCGGCGATGGTCCAGCACCCGATACTCATCGAGCGCCCGATCGTGGTGACCGACAAGGGCACCGTGCTCGCTCGCCCGGCCGACAAGGTACAGACCGTGCTGTAGAGCGCTACAACCTCTCGCGCGACACCGGGCACGACATGCAGCGGGGGCCGCCCCGCCCCGAACCCAGTTCCGATCCGGAGATCCGCAGCACCTCGATGCCCGACGCCTCCAGCCGTGCGTTCGTTTCGACGTTGCGCTCGTACGCGACGACGACTCCCGGCGCAATAGCGAGCGTGTTGTTGCCGTCGTCCCATTGTTCGCGCTCGGCGGTGACGTGATCGAGTCCGGTATCGATCAACCGCAGCTTGCCGATGCCCATCGCATCGGCGGCCGCCTCGAGAAAGGGGTCACCGCCGCGGATGGTGACCCCTGCATCTTCGCGGTGAATGGTGAACGCGGACAACGTGTCCTGAATCGCCGGGTACATGACCACCGCGTCGGTATCGACCATGGTGCACACCGTGTCCAGATGCATGGACGCACGCTCCTGCGCGATCGGAACCACCAGCACACTGTGCGCCAGATCGTCCTCGAACAGGCTGCGCGCCAACGCTTCTGCGCCTGCGGGTGTGGTGCGCTCCCCCACTCCGACTGCCACCACACCCGGAGCCAGCAGCAGCACGTCGCCACCTTCGACCGGAGCGGTCCGCGACTCGTACGCGCGCCGTACGCCCCGAAACATCGGATGGAATGCGTAGATCAGATCGGTCAGCGACGTCTCCCGCACACGGGCAGGCAGCGCCAGCGAGGTGATCGCCACTCGGTCGTCTATCCAGAACGACGAGTCGCGGGTGAACAACAGGTTCGGCAGCGGGTCGATGACGAAGTCCCCACCGTGATGCATTCGCCGAACCAGCGATGCCCCGCTCGGTTGCGGGTCCCCCGTCTCCGCCTCGAGCAACTCGTCGAAAGTCATTCCCGCCATGAGGATCTGCGCCAATTCGGCCGCGGGCACACCCCGCAGATGTTGGGCGAGGTCCTCGGCGAGCGACCGGCCGAGCCGTCGGGCATCGACGGCGGCGGAGATACCTTGCATTCGCGCTGCGCCGCTGACCGTCATGGCCTCGGTGAGAAGTTCGCCGAGGAGCAGCACCGTGACCCCTCGACCTCGCAGGAGATCGGCGAACGCGTCGTGCTCGTCCTGTGCGCGATCGACCCACGGCAGACCGTCGAACAGCAGCTGATCGTTGTTGCGCGGTGTGAGGCGTCGAAGCTCGTCTCCCGGCCGGTGCAGCATGACGGTGCGCAGCACCCCTACCTCGGAGTCGGCACCCAACGGGCCCGCAACCGCATCGACACTCATGAACGAACGGTAATCCCATTCGCCTGCCGCCGCTGGGATCAGGACCTGAAGTATTGTCGAGGTCGTGCCGATGCCCGAGTGGAACGTCCGAGAACTGACTCCCGGCCAGCTGTCCGAGCGCAGCGGAGTTGCGGTCTCGGCCTTGCACTTCTACGAGAAACAGGGGCTGATCAGCAGTCGCCGAACCTCGGGAAACCAGCGCAGATTTCATCGCGAAACTCTGCGCCGGGTTGCCTTCATCCGGATCTCGCAGAAGGTCGGGATCCCACTGGCGAACATCCGGCAAGCGTTGAGCGAACTACCGGACGAGCGGACTCCGACACGCGAGGACTGGGCCAGGCTTTCGACGCAGTGGCATCGCGAACTCGACTCTCGGATAGAGCAATTGATCCGGCTTCGTGACAACTTGACCGGGTGCATCGGGTGCGGTTGCCTGTCGCTGGCCGGCTGCGCATTGGTCAACCCACACGACGAACTGTCCTATTCGGGGCCCGGTGCGCGCACGCTGGACGTCGAGTTCGACGAACCCTCGACTCGACGCGGCACGAGCAGCTTGGAGAACTGATCGTTCGCCTTCTGCAGTACGAATTCGTAGGGCGGGGCGAATTTTCTGGCGACCCAGTACCCGAACCGGATGTCGTTGGAGGAGTAGACGAGGTACTTGCGCTTGGCAATTCCGGCGAGAATGGCATCGGCGACAACCGAGGGTTCCACGGCACGCTTCTCGAACCGGTGTTGCAACTTCTGTACGCGCGGATCGTCACGATCGACGCCGGCGATCTGAAGCGTCTGCACCAGCCCGGTCTTGACGCCACCGGGTACCACCAGGCTGACGCCGATTCCGTGGCGCTTGAGGTCGTACTTGAGTACCTCGGAGACTCCGCGCAGACCGTACTTGCTGGCGCTGTAGGCAGCGTGCCACGGAAGGGGAATCAATCCGGCAGCGGACGAGACGTTGACCAGATGGCCACCCCGTCCGGCGTCGATCATCGGAGGTAGGAACTTCTCGATGATGTGAATAGGCCCCATCAGATTGACGTCGACCATCGACTTCCAGTGCCGGTGTTCGAGATTCTCGACGGTTCCCCACGCGGAGATGCCGGCAACGTTCATCACGACGTCCAGGCTGCCGAACTCGGCGTGAATGTCGTCCGCGAACGCGGTGACGGCTTCGAAATCGGACACATCGAAGGGCAACGAGTGACTGACGGTACCGCCCGCGCGACCGACCAGGTCCACCGTCTCCGCCAAACCGGTGCCGTTGATATCGGTCAGGAAGAGTTCCGCTCCCACTCCTGCAGCAGCGATGGCCGTTGCCCGACCGATTCCGCTGCCTGCTCCAGTGATCAACGTCTTCTTACCGCGCAGATCGTATGTAGCCATCGAAGCTTGTAACCCCCACCGGTTGCCACGTATCAGTTCGATTTCGACCCTACGCGGTGACGACCGGGAGGGTTGTCACAATCTTTGCGACATCTCGTCTCGGTAGTCGGCGATAGTGCGCTCGATTCGCGCAGCATCGTCGTCGGCACCCTGTTTGCGTGCGTCGTCCGCACGCTGCTGCAGGGTTCCGATCGCTTTCCGGAGTTCGTTGTCCGACATCCGCGGCCGGTGCACAGTGTGTTCCATGTCACACAGTGTGCCCGGCAACCTGGTGTGCGGCAAGCACCCCGAGATCACGGAATTTCTCAGACTGTGACAGACGCCGACGTGATGCTCTCGCGCACGAAACTGGACAGACTCCGCGCCGCGAATTCGCGGAAGTAGGCAAGTTTGTCAGCGGGCACCAGGGACGGAAGGACTGTGTTCCAGACCTTCTCCATGCGCGAGGGGGCATCCTCCAGCCGGGACTGCGCCTCGGACACCATCAGAACTCCGGCGAGCATCTCGCACACCAGCAGCGCAGCGTTGCCCGCATCCAGATGGTCGGCGACGTCCCCGTGCTCGATTGCCCGCTCGAAGAGATGCTCGAAGATGTTTCCCCAGGTACCGAACACACTGCCGCGGGCGGTGTCGGATCCGTCGATCTCCATCTGCAACCGGTACATGACGCGCACCAGGGGATCCGATGCGGCGAGCTCGAGTACCGAATACGAGATTCCGATGACGGACTCGAGAGCCGGGCTACGACTGTCGACCAGGCCGGCGCACGCGGTGGACACGCGATCATGTCCCTCGTCGACGATCGCACGCGCCAGTTCTTCCTTGGACGCGAAATGGAAGTACAACGCACCCTTGGTCACACCGGACTGCGCTGACACCTGACTCAGCGTGGCATTCGCATGCCCCACCTCGAGGAAGAGATCTGCTGCAGCGCGCAGTGCGGCCGCTCGTGTTGCTTCTGCCCTGAGTTGTCGCACCATGTTGGAACACCCCTGCTCTGTCGACCTTGCAATGACATCGACGCTCTGTACGCGCTGGCCATCCGTCGGCCGATCGAGGTGAACTGGAATTCACTTCGCCATATCGGACTGTCAGCGCTCGACTATAGTAACCGGTTCGGTGGCGACTTTGTGATTCGAAAGTGACAATTGCATGAAGAACGGCTCGTTTACAAAACGATTGAAATGAAAAGTTCCACTTCTCCAGCATTCGTAACGACTTCGACTTCCTCTTTGTAGGCGCGAAATATCGATCCGGACATAACGCACTCGTCGACCTGAGCCCACACGTCCTCGATCGGATCCGCCAGAGCGCCGCTGGGCACGAACACTGCGAACACGCCGGTCGGTACCGAGACGAACACATCCCCGACGGCGACGTCCCCGGGCGAGTCCACCGAGACGGCGACCACGGCATTGACGGTGCCGTGCGGATCCGGGACGTACACCGTGCTCACCTGGGTTGCGTCGATATGCTTCTCGCGCACCCGATCTCGTAGGAATCGCATCCACTCGCTGCCACTCGATTCCGCGCCGGGCTCCACGCGCGGAGCCACCAACCCACTGAACAGCTCTGCGCTGCGTGCCGTGACGCGGAAGGTCATCACGAACCGCCGGGCGTAGTGATCGCCAGATAGAGGTCGATCTTGTACGCGTGCGGATAGCACTCGTAATCGCCGGTGAACGATCGCACGATATCGCCCTGCTCTTCGGCATGATCGATCTGAGTCCACAATCGGGTGAGAACCTCGGGGAAATACCCCACCGCAGAAAAACGCGCATATTTCGCCGCGGGCACTTTCGCAACCAGATGTCCGCGCGCGACTTGACCGAGCGAAGAACACAGATAACCGACTACCTGCGTATTGTAAGAGCCGATACCGGGGGCGAAGTCGGTGTAAATGGAAGCGAGCGGACCGGAGGTCTCCTGATTGAGAACTGCGGACCACGCTTGATCGAGTGCCGGGTCGTTGAGGCGTCCCAGCGCCCGTTTGGGGCTGCGAACGGGAAGACCCGCGACCCACGTTTCAGCGAGGTCGACGATCTCGAACGACATTCACACTCCGTAGAGAAGTTGCAGGGGCAGATCCTGTGCTCGGAACCGGCCCGTTCACAATATCGCCCGTCAATCTACCGGCGCGACTGGTAGGTGGATCGTCAATCGATCAACCATACTTCGCACCCGTTTCGATCGCCGCAACAGCTGTCGCCGACGGTTCCTCCTCCCGAGATCACGAGGTGGCGTCGGAGCGCCCCGACTGCCCTACCTCGTCGTACGTCCTGTCGTGCACACTCGATTTCAGCACCGGTAACTCGACCCGTGCCTGCACCTGTCGAATACCCGAAACACGAAAACCGGTACGGACCGTCGATCCCTCGAAAGACCCGTTTCCGTGGCCTTGCATTCCCTTGCGACAAACGGATGAATTGTCTACGAATTCATTTTCCGCGCGCCGCGGCAGCATAACTCTCGTCGCGAATACCTGACAGATCGCGCATGGATGTATCGCCCGCTCAGGAATGCGAGACCGGGAGAATCCGAGATTCGCACGAGGACAGAATTCGTGTCAGTGGCCAATGCGCCGTGTGCAGAACCAGGTCCGAGATCAGCAATCTGCGCAACCAACCACCGGCCAGCCCATGATGGGCCCATGTGCGATACGAGCTCTGGACGTAGTGCCGGTATTCGAGCGGCGGAGTCAGTAGCCGACGCCCGGACACCTTCACGCGCATGGGCTCGATCTCCGCGATCCGCAGACCGACCTTGTTCAGACACAGCGACAGATCGATGTCCTCGTGCAGGTCGGTACGCAGGCTCGTGCGACCGCGAACGGCTTCCCACGCGGATCTGCGGACAGCGAAATTGTTGCCCGATGCGGCAGAAACCCACCGCTCGGAGGGCCTGTTTCGCACGGAACGGTCGACGAACGCCCGGTACGGTCGCGCCCACGGGGAGTCGTAGAGGTAGATCGGCCCGGTGACTGCGACATAGTCGAGTCGCCGATCGAAGAAGTCGAGTACCGAGTCGACCCAGCCGGCCTCGACTCGGGTATCGGCGTCGATGCGGCCGATGATCGATCCGCAGGCGTGATCGAAACCGGCGTTGCGTGCGTGCACGACGCCACGCTCGGACTCCCTCAGCAGAATCACCTGCGGAAATCGCCGCGCGTATTCTTCGACGATGACTGCGGTGTCGTCGGTCGAATTGTTGTCGACGACAATGATTTCGTGAATGCGTTCGCGCTGAACGAGCAATGCATCCAGGCATTCGCGCATGTGAGCCGACTCGTCGAACGCAGGCACAACAATGGAGAGAGTATTCACAACGCCAACCCCCGACACATTTTTGGCAATCGTGTAGCTCGACACCCTTACACGGTGAACGCATTCGATTTCGAGCCGCGGACGTTCACGATGCTACATCATTACTTCAAGAAAAGAACCCGTCGAATTATTCGGACTTTATGAATCAGAATTCAGAATTCGGAAGAAGTATCAATCTCTGCATTGCCTCCCGATCACGAAAATCGGCGTTGTCCCCGATCCACTGCTCCGCTGCGGGAAGGTCGTTCAACTCTCGGCGACGGCGCGCCGGAGACCCGACGTACACACCGTCCGGTTCACAATCTTGCGTCACCAGCGAGTTCGCCCCGATGATGCATCCGGCACCGATGTGCACGCCCGGCATGACGACCACGCCGGACCCGATCCACGCTCCTGGACCGATCACCACCGACTCTCCTCGCAATGCGCCTGCTCGATGATGCGACGGCCCGGTCTCGTGAGTACTGGTGAGGATGCGAACGTGATCCGCGATGAAGACGTGATCACCGATCACGATGTCGGCGACGGTGTCGAAGTAGCAGCCGAAGTTCACGAACACACCGGTGCCCATCCGAACCGATGCGCGTCCCTGAATCATGGAACCGCCGTACATCAGGCACGGACCGGTTGTCCGCAGCCCCGCAGGCCGCAGAACGGATGCGCGCAGCACCGCAGGTAGCAACGGCACGTTCGCCAACGAGACGATGGTTGCCTGACGCATCTGAAACAGTGCCCAGCGGACGTCCGACGGGTTGCGCATCCAACCGCGGATACGCGAGTCGGCCGTCACGCGGCGGCTCGCATCCGTTCGTCGGACTCGGCACGATCGTCGACCGGTAGAGCACGGCACGGCACTGCTGCGAACAGTCGCGAGATCGGCCACCGCAGTGTGTGCATCAGCCAATCCATGGTCACGATGCGACCGAGTTTGCGCGATGCGAGACCGTGCGCCTGGTACGAGCGATACCCCGCCAACGCATAGTGGACGTATTTCACCGGCGATGTCGTCGCGCGCCTACCGGACACTGCGGCCTTCATCCACCCGTTCTGGGCGACAGGCAGATGCTCGGCGGCCAGGCACAGGCACAGGTCGATGTCTTCGTGGACGCAGGTTCGTTCACTGACCGCACCGCGAACCGTGCGCCAGGCGGATGCGCGGATCGCGAAGTTGTTGCCCGATACCGCCAGGGCCGAGCGCACCGACGGCTCACGCCGTTCGGCGCGCGAGTGCATCCACGCCAGAGGTCGAGCCCAGGGTGATTCGTACAGGAACGTCCGGCCACCCGTGGCAGCGACGGTGGCGTGCTCGTCGAAGAAATCGACGACCGAGCGCGCCCACCCGGGTCGAACACGGGTATCGGCGTCGATTCGACCGATGATCGACGAGTCGACCAGGTCGAATCCGGTATTGCGAGCATGGACAACGCCGCGATTGGGCTCGTGCACCAACACGACCTTGTTCGTCATCGCGCGAATGTCGTTCACCAGCTCGAGCGTGCCGTCGGTCGACCCGTTGTCCACGACGACGATGCGGTCGATATCGTCGCCCTGATCGAGTAGCAACGTCAAGCATTCGCCCAGATGATCGACCTCGTCGAGCACCGGAATTACCACGCTCAGAGTGTTCATTTCGATCCCCTGACAAATATCGACAATCCAATTCTGCACAGCAACGTCTTCGAACCTACCACATGTTCCGGTAATTGCCTAAAGCTGTCCGAATTGCATATCCGCAGCTCACCGCCCTGAAAGATTCCCGAAGTCGAGTCGCGCCGCCCCAAGCAATCGAATCGCAGGTTTCGCGTGGCAATTCTGCAATCGGGGTTTTATCGGGTCGCGACTTCGAGAATCGAATCCCGAACCGACCACCTAGTTCGGTCGATCCAAATGCATTCAGAATTCACTTGGCGGTCACATTCGCTCCGCCGTTGCCGGACAACAAAAAACCGCCACTCGCAATGAGTGACGGTTTTCGTAACGGTGGAGCTGAGGGGAATCGAACCCCTGACCTTCTCGATGCGAACGAGACGCGCTACCAACTGCGCCACAGCCCCTTTGCCGTCATGCCGACCGGCTGGGTAACTCTAGCAAAGCCGCTCCGGGCGGTAGCTACGCGCCCTGGGCTCTGCGCATGTCCCGGTCCTCGTCACGACGTGCCTGGAACGGCTCCTCGTAGTGATCGAGATGCTCGAATTCGGGATCCTCGTCATCGATCTCGAGTACCACCGCGCCGGGGCGACGCAATCGTTGCGGGACGAGCTCGAGCTCGTCGTCGGTTTCCGATTCCACGCCCAGACGGGATCGGCCCATCCGGGTGAGCCGACGGCGGCGTACCTCTTCCTCGATCTGCACCTGACGACGCAAGTAGTACAGGTAACCGACGAGGACGGCGACGGACAGTCCACACAGCCACCAGACCGTCGGGGAGATGATGAAGGCCAGGGCGGCGGTGGTGATCGCCGCGAACACCAGCCCCAGCACTGCGCGCTGCCGAAATGCGTATCGCGCGGCCCGGGCGATCGCGTCGGCCTCGGGATCGAAGCCGCCGCGACCGCGTCGGCGAGGGACGAAATCGTCGTCGACGACACCGGGTTCGTGCGCGGGCGAGCTTCCACGCGGTGCATCCGTGTCCGGTGCCTCGCGATCGAGGTCGCTGTCTGCTGCGTGAGTGTCCATCGGGTCCTCCGCGGTACCGGGTAGATCGGGTGAGTCTGGACGAACAGTCGCAATCGTGGGACCGAAGATCTCGCGGGCCGGCGCGGAGACTCGCAGGTCGTCCTCCGGTCGCCAGTCGGGATCACTGCGGTGCCCGGTCGCGGGGCCGCGCTGCTTTCGCTTCGTGCCACCCCGATGCAGCACGCGCGTGGCGAGCGCAGCGTCCGTGGTCTGCATGATCTGCGGACGCTTGGTCATCAGCATGGGCAGAAGAACGAAGAGCCAGACGGCAACGAGACCGATCCAGATGATCGAGTTCGGCATCGGCGTTGTTCTCCTCCCTTGGGCGACGGCGACAGTGAAAGACGTCCTCAGGCTATGCGGAGGAGGTACGAGAACGATGCAGACGCGCCGACCCGAATTACACTCCTGTCACTTTGACAACACGAGTGCCCGTGCCGCAGCAGCGGGAATCAGGCCCACGCAGCCCGACCCGCGCGAACCAACCGATCGACGACGGTTCCCTGCACCTCACCCGAGGTGATCGCGACGAGCTTGTGATCGCGCCATTCGCCGTCGACGTCGAGGTACTTGTAGAGCAGTCCTTCTTCGCGGAAACCGACATTGCGCAGCACCGCCTGGCTGGCAAGGTTCTCCGGTCGCACCGTCGCTTCGACGCGATGGAGTCCGACGGGACCGAAGCAGTGATCGAGCCCGAGCGCCAGAGCCGCGGTCGCCACGCCCTTGCCGTTGACTTCCTTGGACACCCAGTACCCGATCCAGGCCGATCGAAGTGCGCCCCGCACGATGTTGCCGGTGGTGATCTGGCCACAGAATTCGCCGTCGACCTCGATGACCAGCGGCAGCATGTGTCCCTTGCGCGCTTCGGATTTGAGCCCCGAGCACAGGCTCGGCCACGAGGAGATGTGATGCCGTGAGTTCCAGCTGCCTTCCCCGCTGGGCTCCCAGGGTTCGAGGTGGGCGCGATCCGCGGTGCGAATCCGACTCCAGGCGGCCGCGTCGCGCATCCGCACCGGCCGCACCGTGACGGTTCCGCCGGCCACTCTCACTGGACCCAATTTCGCCGGCCAACCTGGGTGGCTCGACCACGTTCGCGGCATCCGTCGATCGTATGCGCTCCGCCCAGTGGTGCGCTTAAGTGCCCAGGCGGCACTCGACCGCACCACTGGCGTCAGCCTCGTTGAGCGAGGAACGAGACCTTCACTTCTTCGCCGGTTCGGATTTCGGTGACCTCGGGATCGATGACGACCAGGCAGTTCGCCTCGGCGAGTGTCGCGAGCAGGTGCGAGGACGATCCGGGTGCACCGCCGAGCGCCTGAACCAGGTATTCACCGGTTCCCTCGTCGCGCATGAGCTGGCCGCGGAGAAATCCCTTACGGTCCTCGATCGAGGTGATCGGCGCGACGGTTCGTGCGGTGACGGTCCGACGCATCGGCTGCCGTCGACCCAGAGCGATGCGAATCAGCGGACGCACCATGACCTCGAACACCACGAGCGCGCTGACGGGGTTGGCCGGCAACAGAAAGGTGGGTACCTCGTCGCGTCCGAGTTGACCGAAGCCCTGGACGGATCCGGGGTGCATGGCAACTCGCTCCACTTCCATGTCGCCGAGTTCGCCGAGCGCCTCACGCACACCGTCCGATGCACCGCCGCCCACCGCTCCGGCGATGACCACGATCTCGGATCGAATCAGCTGACCCTCGACCACCTCGCGCAGTCGCTTGGGATCGGTGCTGACGATCCCGACGCGGTTGACGTCGGCTCCGGCGTCGCGCGCCGCGGCGGCCAGAGCGTAGGAGTTGACGTCGTACACCTGACCGGGCCCCGGGGTCCGATCGGTGTCGACCAATTCGCCGCCCACGGAGATGACCGAGAGCCGCGGCCGCGGATGCACCAGCACCTTGTCGCGCCCGACGGCAGCGAGCAGACCGACCTGAGCTGCGCCGATGATCGTGCCTGCGCGAACCGCCACGTCACCGGGCTGCACGTCGTCGCCGATCTTTCGGACGTAGTCGCCCGAGCGCACCGGACGGAACACCTTGACGCGGGCCCGACCGCTATCGGTTCTGTCCAGGGGCAACACCGCGTCGGCCAGTGTCGGCAGCGGCGCGCCTGTGTCGACTCGCACTGCCTGACGCGGTTGCAACCGGATGGGTTGACGCGAACCGGCGGACACCTCGCCGACGACGGGAAGCGTCAGATCGATGCGTTCGTCGTCCTCGTTGCGCAGGTCGGTGCCCGCGGCGGCCACATCGACGCTCCGTACCGCGTAGCCGTCGATCGCTGCCTGGTCGAAACCGGGAAGGGGACGCTCGGTTACCACTTCTTCTGCACACAGCAGGCCCTGTGCTTCCGAGATGGCGACCCGAACAGGCCGTGGAGCCACCGCCGCGGCGGTCACCCGGGTCTGCTGATCTTCGACCGAGCGCATCTGGCCCTTCCTCTATGGCATCGACCCGCGATGCTATTCGTACGTGGTCAGTTCCGGTGCCCAGCTGTCGCTCAAGCGTTCGTTCAGCCATTCGCGCAGGGCTGGGCCGTAGTCGTCACGTTGTAGAGCAAAGTCAACCGCAGCGCGCAGGTATCCCCCGGGATTTCCGAGGTCGTGTCTCGATCCGCGGTGCACCACCACGTGCACGGGATGGCCTTCTTCGATGAGCAACGCGATGGCGTCGGTGAGCTGCAGCTCGCCGCCGGCACCGGGCTTTATCCGTCGCAGAGCGTCGAAGATCGCACGGTCGAGCAGGTAGCGGCCCGCCGCGGCCAGGTTGGACGGGGCGTCCTCCTGCTTGGGCTTTTCGACCATTCCGGTGACCTTGAGGACGTTCGGGTTGACCGCGTCGGGCACGATCTCGACGGAGAAGACGCCGTAGGAGGAGACCTTGTCGTCGGGAACTTCGATGGCGCACAACACCGAGCCACCGCGCTTGGCGCGCACGCGGGCCATGACGTCGAGCACACCGCGGGGCATCACCAGATCGTCGGGAAGCAGAACGGCGACGGAATCCTCGTCGTCGTCGAGGACTTCCTCGGCACAGGCGACGGCATGCCCGAGTCCGAGCGGCTCGTGCTGAATGACCGACTGGACGTCGAGCAGACCGGGGGCGACCCGCACCTTCTCGAGCATCTCGAGCTTGCCGCTGGCCTCGAGCTTGTTCTCGAGGACGAGATCCTCGACGAAGTGGGCGACGACGCCGTCCTTGCCGGGGGACGTGACGATCACGAGTCGCTGCGCGCCGGAATCTGCGGCCTCGCCTGCGACGAGCTCGATACCGGGAGTGTCGACCACCGGAAGCAGTTCCTTCGGAACGGTTTTCGTGGCCGGCAGGAACCGGGTACCCATGCCCGCTGCGGGAACGATGGCCGTGCGGAAATGCACGGGCGTGGCGGCGGTCGTCGCTGTAACGGCTTCTGTCATGGTGCTCACCCTATCCATGGTTTCTGGTGATCTGCTCGCCGTGTGCTGCGTTTTACCCCCGAGTGCATATCGTTGAACGACTGCACACGAAGGGAGGACGAATCGTTGTGACCGTTCCCGAATTCACGGAGAACACGTCCAAGGATCGATGGCGAAAGTATGTTCTCGCCGAACGCCGACTGCTCGACGGTGCGCAACGCGCAATGGAGTCCTCTGCACTCTGTCACGTCCTCGGCGAATTGGCTGCCGAACACCCCGTCGTCGCCGCGTACGTTCCGGTCGGCCGGGAGCCGGGTTCGATCGAGATGCTCGACGCGATGGCCGCGGCCGGGTCGGTCGTTCTGCTTCCGAGTGCGCACGAGCCGGGTCCCTTGCGCTGGGCTCGATACGCCGGGCGTGAGTCGTTGGTGAAAGCCCCGTTCGGTCTGTTGGAACCGTCGGGACCGACGCTCGATCCCGACGCGGTGTCGGAGTGCACTCTGGTTCTCGTTCCGGCGCTGGCCGTGGACCGGAACGGAAACAGGCTGGGCCGAGGCGCAGGCTTCTACGATCGAACTCTCGACCTGTGCAGACCCGACGCGATGCTGGTCGCGGTGGTGCGCGAGAGCGAAGTGGTCGATCGCCTACCCGCCGAACCGCACGACAGACCGGTGACACACGTGCTCACCGCCGGCGGGCTCGTACGCTTGAGTACGGAATAACGCTAGGATTCGATTCGTTGGCACTCCTGACTGTAGAGTGCTAATGCTCTCCCCAGTTTCGACAGTTTCGACGAACAGACAAGACACCGGCGGTGTTCGGCCTCGGCCAGCAGAGCGGCGAATTTCCTCGGTGACCAGCGCGGAGGAAACACGATGCCCACTTACTCATACGCATGCACCGAGTGCGACAACCGCTTCGACATCGTTCAGTCCTTCACCGACGACACACTGACGGTGTGCCCCGCGTGCTCGGGCAAGCTTCGCAAGCTGTTCAACTCCGTCGGCATCGTCTTCAAGGGCAGCGGCTTCTACCGCACCGACAGCCGCGGCGGCTCCAGCACCTCCAGCGAGGGCGCAGGCGAGAAGAAGTCCGATGCGGCAGCCACGAAATCGGACAGCAAGACCGACTCGAAGCCCGCCGAGAAGAAATCTTCGGATTCGTCGTCGTCGAGCAGTTCCTCTTCGTCTTCGACCACGAAAGCTGCTGCCAGCCAGTAGTTTTCCGCTTCATCCACAGGCCGGGCCGTTATCCACAGCCCGGCCTTTTCGGTGCCTGTTCCGGCTCGGGCAGCGATACCGTTTGCGCCATGGCTGCCGGCAAGAATCGACTCGACTCGACGCTGCTCGATCGCATCACCCTGCGTCCGGCATGGGTCGGATCCACGAAATTCAGGCGGATCGCGGCCGGGGTTCTGGTCGCGGTTGCACTGGTGCTGTTCCTCGACGACGCCGCCGGCGACGACCGAGTGCGGGTGATCACGGCCGGACGCGACCTGACACCCGGCACCGTACTGACGCAGGCCGATATCGCCGTCGCTGAGTGGGACGGGGCGAACGTCCCCGAGGGCGCACTCGTCGAATCCGAAGCCGTGGACGGCCAGACCCTCACCGGGCCGGTCCGAGCGGGCGAACTGCTCACCGACGTGCGACTGCTCGGATCTCGGACCGCCACGACGACGCTGGGGACCGAGGCACGCGTCGTACCGGTGCATCTCGCCGACGCTGCGGTGACCGACCTGCTACGTGAAGGTGATCGCGTCGACGTGTTGACGGTCGAGTCTCAGGACGACCCGAATGCGGTGCCCGCGGCACGGGTGCTGGCGTCGGGAGCGATGGTTGTGCTCGTCTCCGCCGACGCCGGTGGCAATCGGCAGCGAGACCGAGTCGTCTTGCTGGCCCTACCGACGAACGACGCGACGACGGTCGCGGCAGCCTCTTTGGTCAGCGCGCTCACGGTCACCCTGCACTAACGTCTCTCGAGACAGAACAAACCGAACGTTGGGAGAAGGGCTCATGCTGAAGGGCTTCAAGGACTTTCTACTCCGCGGCAACGTGGTGGACCTCGCAGTCGCCGTCGTCGTCGGCGCAGCATTCACCGCAATCGTCACCGCATTCACGACGAACGTCATCAACCCCCTTGTCGCTGCCCTCGGTGGCAGCAACGAATACGGGTTCGGGTTTCAGATCACGTCGTCGCCGGAATCGTTCGTCAACGTCGGTGCCGTCATCACCGCGATCATCAACTTCGTCATCATCGCGGCGGTCGTCTACTTCGTGCTGATCCTCCCGGTGAACACGGCGAAGAAGCGCTTCGTGAGCCAGCCGGAGAAGGAACTGAGCGACGTCGACGTGCTGGTGCAGATTCGCGACATCCTCGCGGGAGGAACCGCAGCGGGACAGAAACTGTCGACCGCGGCCGACACCACCGGCGGTAGCGGCGAGGCCATGGACGCAGCCCCGGACCTCGGCAAACATTCCAAGGACTGACGCCGGTCTGCTTCACGAATGAATGCGCCAGTGACGCAATCTGATTGCGTGAATGGCGCATTCATTCGTTGGTGGGGCGGTGATGGGACAGGCCAAGCGGGCCGGCACGCGATCAGTTGGTGAAGGTGGTAAGTGGCAACGCGTCGAGGGTGATCGTCGTGCCGTCGGCCTCGCACGCCGACTTCACGGCTGCGCCATTGTCGACGAACGCCTTGCCGGATGCGCTGTCGGTCTCCGACAGTTCGAGGGTGTCGTCGGGTAGGGCTTCCACGAACGTGGTGGATGCGGACGCAACATCACCGGAAGCCGTTCCGGGCACCGACTTCAACGCGTCGACGGCAGCCTGCTTGTCAGCCGTCCACTTCTCGATGTTGGCTGCCGATCCCGGTCCCGCGGTCACCAGGCCGACAAACGTATTGTGGTCGGCAGCGAAAGTGTTGCATGCATCGGTGTTCTGACCGGTGGCAGCCTCGTCACTGCTACTGCAGCCGGTGACCAATCCGAGAGCTGCAACGGCTCCTGCTGCGAACACTGTGAGCCGGGCTTTGCGATGCATCACTACTTCTGAGCCTTTCCGTAGCGTCGAAATATGCTTGTCTCGAACATAGTTCAGGCCCGCACGGAGTATCCGTGCGGGCCTGAACCGGAGGAACTAGCGAACCAGAATCAACCGAACGAGATCAGTTGAGGCGAGTTGCCGGGCCGTAGGTGGTGATCGAGTCACCCTTGGCGCTGAGCAGGGTGACGTACGGACGGACCGTGACGTTGCCCAGGATGCCCGTTGCGGTGCCGTGGACGCCAGCGAGCTGGATGGAGCCCTGTGCCCCTGCTGCGTCACCCTCGGTCTTGGAGATGTTCGCCTCTTCGTTGAAGGTGGCGATTGCACTCTCGGACTGAACGACGCCGCCGCCGGGAGCGAGATCGATGGTCGCAGTTGCCTGCGGGATCAGCTGGACGCCGACGTCGAGTCCGCTGCCCGAGGTGGCCTCGCTCGCGGTGGGCAAAGAACCGAAGTCAGGAAGCTCGCCATCGGCACCCGGGAGCAAGTCTCCCAGCTCGCCCTCGAAGCCAACAGTGGACTCGTTGCCGCTGCTGATGCCGAGGTTCGCGGAAGGCGAAGCCCACTCGATGGACACGCCACCGTCGAGGCTCAGCGGGTAGCCGATCTGCAGGCCAGCGGTGAGGGTGCCCTCGAAGTCATCGGCTGTCGGTCCCTGAACATCGAAAGTCGCGCGGCCGTCGTAGAACCATTCGCGAGTCAGCGGGTTTCCATCGAGAGGCGCAACGCCGCTGACGAAGGAGTCGGACAGTGTCAACACCACGGTGTTTCCGTCGGCGTCAACGATCGACTTGGAGCTATCGACAGCGGCGGAAGCGGTTCCGGTACCGAGCACCAGGCCGACTACCGAAGCGCTGGCAGCAACTGCAACGCTCATGGACTTGAGTCCCCGGCTGCGCCGCGACTTCTGGATCTCCGTCATTTATTCCTCATCATGTTCAGTCCCAGCGCGGTGTCGCACGGGGAAGCTTGTGGCTTTCACCCTCGAACTAGATCGGACGCAACGATGCGTACGAGCCCGAGCCGGATGGAGCCGTGAAGGCCACATCCTCGATCCTGCAGTCCCGTGGTTGAGGGCGCGGTACCGGTCGGTCCCACGCCCTCGTTGTCGGAAGCTGAGGGGAACATTAGAGGAGATGCCTGATCGTGACAATCCCTACGGTTGCGAGCGGAATGTTGCTGTCGCGTGATGTGTTTCGGCGGCGTGAACAACTTTCACACCCGAATTGGTGGTAACCCGCGTCACACCATCTCTCGATGACGCCAAACCGTTACACACCGGATCGCTGAGTAAAACTGCCCTGATATGGGCCGACGGTGATCTGAGCCTGACCGATACGGGCAAATCGTCGCACTTGCGAGCAATCGAAACCGGCGAAAATCATCCCCGCGCACGGAGTCGACGCCCCACTCGGCCGCTAACGACAGGTAAACGAGTGACTAACAAGTCTGTGATTTCGGGCCATAAAATGTGTCGTGTATCACATCAGAAGTAATGAGGTGGTCGCTGTTGCTTCAACCATTCGTCCGAGGACGGGCCGCCGGATTCGGTACCCGCACCGTCGCTTCGCTCGTCTCCGGTCGTCTCCGGCAGAACTTCACCGAAGATACGAGCGAGCCGGGCCCGTTCTGCTCGGGCCCGGCTCGCGTCGTCTTCGGCCGATCGATCGTCGTTCGGCTTTTCGCTCATCGGTATCGCTATGCGTCCAATCCGGACAGCTCGGCGATGACCTGACTCGCCAGCGGCGTCAGCGTCGCCATTCCGTCGCGAATAGCAGCCCGCGACGAGGCCAGGTTCACCACCAGCGTGCTTCCGGATACACCGACCAGTCCACGGGACAGACCGGCGTCCAGCGAACCGGCCGCGAGTCCCGACGATCGCAATGCCTCGCTGATACCCGGAATCTCGCGGTCGAGCACCTCCGCAGTGACGTCGGGAGTGACATCGCGCGGCGAGACACCCGTGCCACCTATGGAGACCACCAGGTCGACACCGCCGATCACCGCGGTGTTGAGTGCGTTCCGCACATCCACCTCGTCTGCCGTCACTGCGACGACGCCGTCGACGAGGAAACCTGCCTCGGTCAGCAGTTCCGTGACAAGCGGGCCCTTCGAGTCCTTCTCGGTACTGTGCGCTGTTCGGTCGTCCACGATGACGACCAACGCGCGCCCTGCCAGTGGTGCGTCGAGTTCCATACCGCTCACCGTAGTAGTAAGGCCTCCACCCGGCTCACGCTGTGCGTAAATCGTTGCAACCGTTCCGTGCCTGCCTGGTTCTCGTAACATCAGCGACCGCCCGGGAACGACGGAACCTGGAAGGGCAGTTGCTGTTCTTGCTGTTGCGTCTGAGTCTGGGCCGGGGCGGGCTCCGCGGTACCGAGCGTCACCGTCGCCGTCTTCTCGCTGCCGCCCTCGCTGTAGGTGACGGTGACGGAGTCTCCCGGAGCGTGCGAGCGCACCGCGGCGATCAACGCGTCACCGCTCGAGATGACGCGGTCGTCGAGCTTGGTGATCACGGCACCCGTCGGGATGCCTGCCGATGCGGCGGGGCCACCCTCGGTGACCTCGACGACGGTTGCGCCGTTGGCGTCGTCCTGCGACGGCACCTGCACCCCGATCATCGCCTGAGTGGCCTTACCTGTGGTGGTCAACTCGTCAGCGATGCGCTTGGCCTGATCCACCGGGATCGCGAACCCGAGCCCGATGGATCCGCTCTGGGCTCCGGATCCCTGGCTGCCGCCGATCGTGGCGATCGCAGTGTTGATGCCGATCAGCTGTCCGTCGGTGTTGACGAGCGCGCCGCCGGAGTTACCCGGGTTGATCGCGGCGTCGGTCTGGATGGCGTCGATCACCGAGTTCTGGTTGCCGGACTCCCCCGAGGTGGACACCGGCCGATTCAGCGAGGACACGATGCCCGTGGTGACCGTTCCCGCGAGGCCGAGCGGAGAGCCGATCGCGACGACCTGCTGACCCACTTCGAGGTTCGACGACGAACCCAGCTCGATCGGCGTCAGGTTCGACTTGCCCTCGGCCTTGATGACGGCCATGTCCGAGACTGAGTCGGCACCGACGATCGTCGCGTCGGCCACCGATCCGTCGGAGAACGCGACGGTGAGTTTGCCGTTGGCACCTGCGCCCGTCGCGACGTGGTTGTTGGTGAGGATCAAGCCGTCACTGCTGAGGATGACGCCCGAGCCCTCACCTTCCTCCTGCGAACCCGTCACCTGGATCTGCACCACACTCGGCAGGACCTTGTTCGCGACGGCCTGGACGGAACCGTCGGGGAAATTGGCGGCCGGCTCTGCGGCGGTGACGGTGGAGTTCAACGAGTTGGTCACTCCCCCGCCGCCGTTGGCGTTGTTGGTCGCGATGGCACCGACTGCGCCGCCGATTCCGCCGCCGACCAGCACGAGTGCGATGGCACCGGCCACCAGCGCAGAACGCCCCGAGCGGGTCTTCACCGCGGCAGGCGCAGAGTTGGATTGCGGCGCAACGTGTTGCGGCTGGGCGTGGGTGTGCTGGGCGGTCTGAGGGTCGCCCTGCTGACCGTACGGCCCGTAGCCGGGCTGGTAGGGGTTCTGTCCGTAGCCGGCGTACTGCTGCGGATACCCCTGCTGTGGGGGTTGCGACCCTGCGTTGTGGGGTGGAGTCTGCTGGGACGGGAACTGCTGCGTCGGGTGCTGGTGAGTGGAATCATGCTGAGGCGGGTGCTGCTGGGTCGGGTAGCTCTGCTCGTCGCCGCGCGAAGCCCGGTCCGCCGGATGCTGCTCGCCACCGGCACCCTGTCCGGTCTGTTCGGATTCGTTACGGTCGTCGCTCATCGTTGTTGCTTCCTTCAGTAGAGACCTCGTCGTAGAGGTCCGCCCGCCTTCTTGCTACTCACTGTGCAGGGCGGTACTGAGAGGTCGCTGAGATCCGGCTATCAGTTTGCCGAGAGTGTCGTGGGATCAGGAGCACCCTCACCGGGCAACACGATTCGAATGAGGGCACCACCGCGCTCGGACACCTCGACCCCGATAGTGCCACCGTGCTTGACGACCACCTGTCGCACGATGGCAAGGCCCAGGCCACTTCCGGGCATGGAGCGTGATGCCGTGGAGCGGTAGAAGCGCTCGAACACCAACTCGCGATCTTCCTCGGGAATGCCCGGTCCTGCGTCGTCCACCGTCAACTCGAGCAGACCATCGCCGATCTGCCGCATGGCGATTCGCACCTCACCGCCGCTCGGGCTCCACTTCGCCGCATTGTCGAGCACGTTCAGCACGGCCCGTGACAGGCCTGCTTGATCGCCGTAGACGAACCACGGCATCAGCGTCGCATCGAAGTCGATTTCGTTGCGCCGGCGGCGTGCTCGCTCGAGACTGCGTTCGACGGCATCGGCCAGGTCGACTCGCTCGAACACCGTCTCCGGCGCATCCTCGCGCGCCAGATCGACCAGATCACCCACCAGGGTGGACAATTCCTGGATCTGCGCCACCACGTCGGTTCGCAGCTCGGCCATGTCCTCGTCCGGGATGGACGGGGCTCCGGGGCGTCCGGCCGCGATCAGCAACTCCATGTTGGTCCGCAGCGAGGTCAACGGCGTCCGTAGTTCGTGGCCGGCGTCGGCGACCAATCTGCTCTGCCTGCCCCGAGATTCGGCGAGCGCGCGGAGCATCGTGTTGAAACTCTCTGTCAGACGCGCCAACTCGTCGTCACCGGTCACCGGAATCGGTGTCAGGTCGTCGGTGCGCGCCACTCGTTCGGCGGCAGCCGTCAACCGGGCGATCGGGCGTAAACCGGTGCGTCCCACGGCCATACCAGCTCCAGCGGCCAGCACCACTCCGCACGCACCGACGATCAACAGCACCCATGCCAGACGGTCGAGTACTTGCCCGGTCGGCAGCAGTCTCTGTGCGACGACGAGAGTGCTGCCGTCCTTGGTGCGTAGTGCGAGCACCCGTTGATCGTCGAGTGTGCGCAGAGACGATTCCTGTTGTCCGCTCACGACAGCGAGTTCGGCATCGCCGATCGGCACCTTGGGCCCGGGCGGGTTGTAGCTGGACATGTCCGGGTAGATCAGTGCCACACTCACATCGGTGCTGTACAACGTGGCTCCGGCAACGAAGCGCGGATCGTAGGACACCAGAGTCGACTCCGCCAAAGCCGATGCACGAGAACGTAATTGAGTGTCCACATCGCCGTACAGCGCCCGCGAGACAACCGTGTACGCGGCAATGGCCATGACAGCCACCGCAATTGCGACGACGGAGGCCGCGAGCAACGTCACCCGCCACCGCAGCGACACCGACCGCGTCAGGGGCATCGGTGGTCGCATCCCCGTCGGCGACGAGCCGACACCGTCGGTCGACTTGCGCCCGAACGAAGCGACCATCACGGGGGCGTCTCGCGCAGGACGTAACCCACACCGCGAACGGTGTGGATCAGCCGCGACTCCCCCTCCGCCTCGGTCTTGCGCCGCAGGTAACCGACGTACACCTCGAGCGCGTTGCCCGACGTCGGAAAGTCGTAACCCCACACTTCCTCGAGGATGCGACTCCTGGTGAGCACCCGCCGCGGATTGGTCATCAGCATCTCGAGCAACGAGAACTCGGTCCGGGTGAGGCTGATCGAGCGTTCGGCGCGCGAGACCTCACGGGTGACCGGGTCCAACGACAGGTCCGCGAACGTCATGGTCTCCGAGTCGATGCCCGCTTCCATCGCGGTACGCCGAAGCAGTGCCCGCAGACGAGCCAACAGTTCCTCGAGCGCGAACGGCTTGGGCAGGTAGTCGTCGGCACCGGCATCGAGGCCTGCGACGCGCTCGGACACCGAGTCCCGTGCCGTCAACACGAGAATCGGCAGGTCGTCGCCGACACTGCGCAATCGACGACACACCTCGAGACCATCGAGCCGAGGCATCATCACGTCGAGCACCAAGGCGTCGGGACGCGCCGCCGCAACCTGCTCGAGCGCGTCGAGACCGTCGACCGCCAGGTCCACGGTGTACCCGTTGAACGTCAGCGACCTGCGCAGCGACTCACGCACCGCTCGATCGTCGTCGACCACCAATATCCGCATCCGTACAGTTTGTCCTGGTCGACTGAGATATGTCTGAGAGGGGTGCCCAATCCACCTACGGAGTGGGTAGGTGCTTGGCCAGCGGGAGGTTCCACTTTCGCCACAGCGCGAGCAGACGCAACCCCGTCGCGAGCAGTGTTCCCACGATCAGACCCACGTTCTCCGGCAGACTCACAGCGTCGGCCAACACGACGGCCGACGCACCGAGCAGCGCCGGCAGCGCATAGAGGTCGCGGTGCAGCAGCAGCGGAACTTCGTTGACCAGAACGTCACGGATCACGCCGCCCGCCACGGCAGTCGTCGTGCCGATGAGAGCTCCGGCCAACGCGCTACCGCCCGAAGCCAAGGCAATCGTCGCGCCGGTCGATGCGAACAGGCCCATCCCGAACGCGTCGAGCACCAGAACTCCGCGTCGCACCTTGCCCATCTGCCGATGCGCGACGAACACGACCAGCGAGGCCAGGAAGCCGACGGTGAGATTCGGCCACGTGTCCAGGGACGTCGGCGGGTGGATGCCGAGCAGCAGATCACGAATGATGCCACCGCCGATGCCCGTCGTGATTCCGACGACGCACACCCCGAACAGATCCAACCGGCGATGTACTCCGATCAACGCACCGGAGGCCGCGAAGGCCGCGATACCGATCAATCCGAGCACGTCGAGAAGCATCGGACCAGCATGTCACGGCGCTGACAGGGATCTGACAGCAACATCCGAGGCCCGCCCCAGCATCGGCGAGCAGCTTTGAGACATAACCGATCACGACAACGAGGAGCACATCATGCGCAGTGGATTCAAGAAGTCGATCGCAGCCGTCGCAGCCGCCGCGGCACTCACGCTCGGTGGTGGAGCCGTCGCCAACGCGTCGACGCCCGACAACCGGATCGAGATCCCGGACGTCTACGACATGACCGCGACGGCAGCCGAACAGACCCTGGAGGATCTGGGCTTCACGACCGTCAACATAAAGGGATCCGACATCGACGGAACTGCGATCGGAACCAACTACCAGAAGGGCGTGGAGGTCGACAAGAACGCCGCCATTCTCGTGATCACCGGAAAGACCAGCTGACTCGACCACACGGTCCCGTCGTCGTCGGCGGCGGGACTGTCCGCGTTGCGGTTGCAAGCGATAGTCTCGGTGCGCAGCAGAATTTCGCAGAACCGAGGTGAACGAACAAGTGCCGATCATCGACAACGCCGTCTACGTGAACGGAAAACGCACTGCCAATCCCGAGAGCCTCGATATCACCTTCGAGGTCATGCGTGAGCGGCACGGAATGGCGTGGATCGGGCTGTACCGACCCGAGGTCGCCGAAATCATGGCTGTGGCAGACGAGTTCGGCCTGCACCGGCTCGCCGTCGAGGACGCCATCGCGGCCCACCAGCGACCGAAACTGGAACGGTACGCCGAGCAGCTGTTCGTCGTTCTCCGGCCCGCGCGATACGTCGACGAGACCGAAAAGGTCGAATTCGGCGAATTGCACATCTTTCTCGGTCCGGACTTCGTCATCACCATTCGCCATGCCGAATCCCCTGACTTGGCGATGGTGCGAAAGCGCCTCGAAGGATCTCCCGAACTGATCGAACTCGGACCCGAGGCGATCCTCTACGGCATCCTCGATCAAGTGGTCGACGAGTACGTCCCGGTGGTGACCGGACTGCAGAACGACATCGACGAGATCGAGGATCAGCTGTTCACCGGCGACCCGTCGGTATCGCGTCGTATCTATTCACTGCTCCGCGAAGTGTCCGAATTCGACCGTGCTGCAAAGCCGCTCGTCGAAATGATCGAATCGCTCAAGCGAGGGTCGGACAAGTACAACGTGGACGTGGAACTGCAGCGATACCTGCGCGACGTGCACGATCACGCGATCCGAGTCTCCGACCGCATCGAGTCCTTCCGATCCAACCTGCAGAATGCGTTGACCGTGCACTCGACCATCGTCGCGCAGCAGCAGAACGAAGAGATGCGCAACATGACCGAAGCCAGCCTGGAGCAGAACGAACAGGTCAAGCGCATCTCGTCATGGGGTGCAATTCTTTTCGCGCCCTCCCTGATCGCCGCCATCTACGGCATGAACTTCGACGACATGCCGGAATTGAAATGGCAACTCGGCTATCCGATGGCACTGCTCGCCATGGCGATCTGCTCGACTGCACTGTTCGTGGTGTTCAAACGCCAGAAGTGGCTGTAGTGCGGCTCCGCCGCAGTGGCGTGGTTGAGTGCCCTCCACGGCACTCGACCGCACCACTGCCGCAGGCACTCAGGACGAACCGAACCTCGGGCCGATCGGGATGTCGCGGGTGAAGGTCAACCTGTCGAACTCGTTGCCGTATTCGTCGATGGCACCGATCGTCATTCTGCTGGCCGTGATGCCCGGAATGCCCGGCACCACATCGACTCTGACGAACGAGTAGTTCAGGAATCGCACCCTCGACCAGGTGATGGATTCGGCCGACTTCGTGCCGTCGGGTGCCCACACGTAACTGTTGGGAACTGCGGTGTCCGGCAACTCGTTGCCGCGGTAGCTCACACCCTCGCCGTCCTGGAACGTGTAGCGGGGACGTCCGCCACCGCCGACGGTGTAATACACGGTGCCGTCGGTCTTTCCGTCGACCGTGGCGTTGTCACCGGCCACCCGCGTCGCACGATTGCCGCGAATGGGATCGGTGCGCTCGAAGACGTGGTTGTGGGCCTGGAGCACCACATCCACCTCGTACCTGTCGAACAGCGAAACCCATGCGTCGCGCACGCCGCCGTCGCTCGCATGCGTCGACGTGGTCGAGTACGCGCAGTGGTGGAAGAAGCAGACGATGAAGTCGATGTTCGGATCGGCACGGTACTTCGCCAATGTCCGCTCCACCCAGGTGTTCTGGGCCCCACCGCTGTACCCGGTATTGGCTTTGATCTCGTAGCTGACGTCGTTCGCGTCGAGCGAGAGCACCGCGGTGTTGCCGTAGACGAACGAGTACGCCGACGGGCAGCCCTTCGGGCCGTTGCTCGGCTGATCCAGACGCGCCGCATGGCCGCCGTATCCGTTGGGGCTGTACAGCGCTTCCATGTCGTGGTTGCCAGTGGCGAACAACCACGGCGCGGTCGACGCACTGGCTTCGATCGCCTGGAAATAGCCGTCCCAGACGAAGGGGTTGAACTTGTCGAATCCCTTCGGCGGCGTCTGTCCGTGCTTCGCGAACTGTGGCGGCAGACCGGCACCCGACGGGTCCGCATACGCGATGTCACCTGCGAGGATGTGGAAGTCCGGGTGCGAGGCCTCGATCTGCCGATTGATGTTGCGCGCGTGCTTGACCGACGGTTCGTTGTCGGCCTTGTAGTACTGGTCGTCGTAGTCGCCGGCGACCAGGCCTTCTGGTTGCGAGGGTGTTTCGTCGACGCCCTGATCGCCCATCATCGTGAACCTGAACGGTGCGATTCGGCCCGACGGCAGCGCCGGAGATGCGCTGCGAATATCGCTCACGAAGCCGTCGGCGGTGCGCCAGCGGTAGTAGTGCGGCAACTTCGGCGTCAGATTGTCGACGGGTACGTGCACGTAGTACTGCTCGGCCGAGAGAATCCCGCCGTCGGTCTGCGGAACCTGGCTGATCAGGTTCCGCACCTCGGCCGACGTCGTGGCGCCCAGCGCCGGCGTGGGGCCGCGGTCGAGAAAGACTCCGGTGAGCCCTGGGTTGCGAGAAAGCTGAGCGGAGAACCGCAACTGCGTCGCCGGGTCGTTTCCGAATCCCATGTGCCGACCGGCCACGGCCAGCGGAGCCTCCTGCGCATAGGCGGTGCGCGCGAACACCGAATTCCCGACGCCTATCGCGGCAGCCGTCGCGGCCGCTCCCACCAGGAAGTTTCGGCGACTGACCGGGTGCCGCCGCAGGAACGACCGATGCCAATCGTGCTGCTCGGCCATGGTCATGTTCTCGGCGAGTGTGCCCGGGATGCCGGTTGCGACGGTCTCGCCTGCGGGATTGAGCGTCATTATTCGATCGTGGCGGTCACGCCCGCTCTATCCGTTAACCAACCGAAGCACTTGAGTGAACAGCACGAGAACACCGATGCACAACGGGACGAACGAGGACAATCCCGTCGTGCATGGAAACTCGTGACCTACTACGAAACTCCACGCACGACGGGAGGTGAACTCAGGTCCCCTTGACGTTGAGGATCTGCCGCAACTCATGCTCGATGCTCACCAGGTCCCGGGCATCCTCCATCACGACATCGATCGACTTGTAGGCGTCGGGAATCTCGTCGATGAAGTCGGCACCGGGGCATCCCAAGCACATGCCGTACTTTTCAACCGAGAAGTGCGCCGCGGCCGCAGTCCCCTCAAACATCGGTGCCGTCCGCGTGCCGCAGTCTCCAGCGACGGATGACTACGGCACTCTCCGTTCGGCCGAGCACTCTGGCTGCCTCCTTCACGGTCGAGGACAACGCAATAGCGTCCTCCTCCGCCGACCACGACCTTTTTCCTAGGAGTGGGCGAGCACGCATTCCCGGTGGCCTCATCCAAGCGGCGACTGACTCTGCCGCCAATCGTTTTCGATCCAGCGCGAAACAACCTGGAGGGTAGGCCCACTCAGCCAGACGCGCCGCTGGGTCGTTCGCGACAATCAACGAGAACACGTCGTCGCGAGTGTTGCGTTTTGCGGTGCGAAGAGCCCCGCTAACTGTGCGTACCGTCGAGCAGAAGAAGTCCGCCAAGCTGGACGAGGCCGTAACAAAACCTACGAAAGGCACACCCGTCCGAGTGAATCCGACACTGCCATCGCCATCGAGCAATCCTCGGAAGTATCCCCGCTGATGAAACGGGCCGACAGGCGGAGCCACCTGGTTGGACTTGCGACCGGCCGGAACTCCGCACAATTCCAGTTCGCGTCGGAATGCGAGGTTGCAGACACGCCAGGTGGCACTTGTGTACTCAGAAGAAAAATTCGTCGTACGCGTTCTCGTGGATACGGAAGATCTGACACCATCGAAAAGTTGTGGAAGCCGCGTCAGCAAGTCGATGTCGACAGCCGATAGTTCGATGGTTGCTTTCCCTTTTTGCCCTTTCCCGCTTTCGAGATGACCGTCGGTTTGAAAAAGTCCGATGAAGTAGGCGTGATCCTCGCGAGTCAAATCGATGATGGGCATATCGACTATTGTCGGCCGACCCACCGACAAAGACAGGTTGTCAGGATCCTCTACCTTTAGCCGGCTCCTACACTCCCCCACCGAATGCGAGTCCCAACAGATACGTCGCCCCAGCCGCGCCGTAGCCGATGGCCAACTGTCGCAGTGCACGTTTGACCGGTGGCCCACCGCTGAGCAGTCCCACCACCAGGCCCGTGCAGATCAACGCGATTCCGACAAGAACTGCGGCAACGGCAAGTGCCACATAACCTTCGAGGCCGAACAGATACGGCAGCACCGGGATGACGGCACCGGAGGCGAAGAAGCAGAAGCTGGCCCCGGCGGCACCGAGGCCGGTTCCGATGGACTCGTGTTGATCGACATCGGGGGCCATCTCGTCGGCAGGTAGTAATCGCAGCACTTCGGCGGCTTTGGCGTCGGCCTCCTCGTGCGTCATTCCCCGCGCCCGGTAGACCAGCGCCAGTTCGTTGGCGTCGACGTCGAGGTGTTGGACGGCATCGCGCGCGGCACTGTCGGGGGACGACGCCTCGAGCAGTTCGCGTTGCGAGCGGACCGAGACGTACTCGCCCGCGCCCATCGACAGCGCGCCGGCGAGCAGGCCCGCGAGTCCGGTGACGAGAACGATCTGATTGGACACACCGGATCCGCTGATGCCCAGGACCAGAGCCAGGTTGCTCACCAAGCCGTCGTTGGCACCGAACACTGCGGCCCGGAACGTGCCGGACAGTCGATTGCGACCGCGGGCAGCGAGTGCCCTGATGACCTCGGCATGGATCTGCTCATCGGCCGTCATGGCGTCGGTGGCATCGGAGTCGGTGGCATACGGAGAGCGCGTTTCGGCGCGCTGCGCCAATGCGAGCACGAACACCGACCCGAACCGACGCGCCAGCACACCGAGGATGCGGGTGCGGATGTCGCCCTTGAGCGGCATGCCGACCCGCTCGCCCAGTAGGTTTCGCCAATGCTGCTCGTGGCGGCCCTCCGCGTCGGCGAGTGCGAGCAATATCTCGCGTTCCTCGCCAACGCGTCGACCTGCCAGATCGCGATAGACGGCAGCCTCGGCCCGCTCGTCGGCGAGATACTGCCGCCACCGCTTCACATCTCGCGCACTGGGTCCGTCGTTCATGAAAGTGAAGATAGACCCGTCGAGGGTCAGCTCGGGTCGTACACCCCGGTCTGCACTGCTTTGACCAATCTCCGTGGCACTCGAACCTCTCGACCTTGGAAACGCACGGTCACCAGATCAGGGGCAACGGCTTTCCACTGCGCACGACGGCTCCTGGTGTTCGAGCGCGACATCTTTCTCTTCGGAACAGCCATGGTTCAGGCGTCCTTTCGGCTTCGTCGACCGTAACGCTTCTCGAATTTCTCGACGCGTCCCTGCGTGTCCATCACGCGGGCGGCTCCGGTCCAGAAAGGGTGCGATTCGGACGAGACGTCGACGACAATCAGCGGGTAGGTGTTGCCGTCCTCCCATTCGGTCTCGCGCGCGGACGTGACGGTGGACCGGGTGAGGAACTTGTTGCCGGTGCTCGAATCCTGGAACACGACCGGGTGGTAGTCGGGGTGGATGCCTGGTTTCATTCTGTAGCCTCTCGTGATTGTTCTGCGTACGGGGATTCGCTGCTGTCGCAGGGGTCTTCGTGCCACTGACCGAAGGGATCGATCCAGCCGGACCACGCCGAGGGGTCCGTCATCTCGTCGTCGGATACCAACGCCCACTGCAGGGTTCGGTCGATCTCGGTGGGGTCGGCCTCGTGCACGAGGATCACCAGCGAGGTGTCACGGTCGCCAAAGTTCTCGTCCCATCGCAGCGCCGCCATTGCCCGCCGGGTGGCGTCGACGCGGTCCTGTTGCTCCGGTTCCATTGCGGCAAGCCACTTTCCGGCGCTCGCGACACGAAGACCGCCGCCGGCCGATTCGATCCACAGCGCTTCGTCGGGCTGAGTGGCGACCCATGCCCGCCCCCGAGCGGTGACGACGCCGTCGAGCAGCACGTCGATGGCCTCGTGCAATCGTTCGGGATGAAAAGGCCGTGTTGCGGTGAACTCGACCAGGGTGACGCCGCAGTCGACGGCCAGCGGCGGCTGACCACGCAGCAATGGCGAATGCGCGTCGGTGATCGCACCGCGACGGGCATCGGCGGGCACGGACGCGAGAAGCGCTGGGGCGTCGACCATTGCGTCCTGAGAAACCCAGACGACCGGCGCATTCGGTGCCAGCCGCGCGAGGACGGCAGCAAGCCGGGCCCGCTCCCACGCGTCGACGTCCGGTCCCGCGGTGACGACGAGCGCATCGGCATAGTCAACCTGCCCCACCACCAACTGCGCGACAGTTCGATCGTCGTCACCACTGGCGACGATCCCTCGGTCGGCCATGGCGTCGTCGCCGGTGGCGTCGGCCAGCCAGGTTGCGGCATCGAGGCAGTCGACCACCGCCTCGATGCGGACGTCACGCGAGGCCGGGCCGTCGATCTGCCCGACGACACCCGCAACGACGACGTTGTCCACGGCCCAGCACAGTGCCTCGGGCTCGAGCGCGGGGTCCATGGCGAGCACGATGCGATCGACGTTGCTGCGGGCGGACAGTGCGCGCAGCAGCGGAAGCAGATCCTCCCGAAGTGTGCACGAGACGCAGCCGTGCGCCAGCTCCAGAATGGTCTCGCGCGGGTTCTCCCCCAATACGGAGAGTGTGCGACGCACGACGCCTTCGGCGACGCGGCTCAGATCGTGGCGGACCGCGACTGTCCCCGGCGCGAGCAGCGACGTCACGACCGCGTCCATGGCTCCGGTCCAGCCGGAGACGAGGACCATCGGGGTTCGATCGTCCGGTGAGTTGTTCACGAGCACCCTTCTTCTCGACAACGATTGTCATTCTCTGAGGATGCACGCTACATTCGAGATCACGCTTTGTCGAAAACGATTGTCATAACGGAAAGAAAGGAGTGCTCGTGTCAGCGCACTGCCAAGTCACCGGCCGCACCCCCGGCTTCGGAAAATCCGTCTCGCACTCCCACGTGCGAACCAGCCGTAGGTGGGACCCCAACATCCAACGCAAGACGTACTACACACCCAGCCTCGGCCGACGCGTCACTCTCACGCTCTCGGCCAAGGGCATCAAGACCATCGACCGCGACGGCATCGATGCCGTCGTCGCCAAGATCCGCGCACGTGGGGAGAAGATCTGATGGGCAAGAGCACGGACGTCCGTCCGATCGTCAAGCTGAAGTCGACCGCGGGGACCGGCTACACCTACGTCACTCGCAAGAACCGTCGCAACGATCCCGATCGACTGGTGATGAAGAAGTACGACCCGGTCGTGCGCAAGCACGTCGATTTCCGAGAGGAGCGATAGCCGTGGCGAAGAAGTCGAAGATCGCCAAGAACGAACAGCGCAAGGTCGTCGTCGCCCGGTGGGCAACCCGTCGCGCCGAGCTCAAGGAGACCATCCGCAGGCCCTCGAGCAGCGACTCCGAGCGCGCACAGGCCCAAGCAGCACTGCAGCGTCTGCCGCGCGATTCGAGTCCGGTACGATTACGCAATCGTGACGCTGCGGATGGACGTCCGCGCGGTTATCTACGGAAATTCGGGCTGTCCCGCGTGAAAATGCGCGAGATGGCTCACCGTGGGGAGCTGCCAGGCGTCCACAAGTCGAGCTGGTAAAGGGAAAAGGTTTCAGATGGCAGTCAAGAGAGCACCGTCGAAGAAGGTCCGCGCAGAGGCAGGCCGTCGACCGAAGAAGAACCCGTTGAACGCCGCCAAGGTCACCACGGTGGACTACAAGGACATCAACCTCCTTCGTCAGTTCATCTCGGACCGCGGCAAGATCCGCAGCCGTCGGGTCACCGGGCTCACCCCGCAGCAGCAGCGCCAGGTCGCTGTCGCAGTGAAGAACGCTCGTGAGATGGCATTGCTGCCGTTCACCAGCCGCTGATCCAAACTTTCGTTCAGAGAGGCCACGTAGCCATCGGCTACGTGGCCTCTCTGTCGTTCCCGATCCAGAGATGAGCAGTCCGTAGATGTCCGGCGTCCTCGAGGGCTTCACCGTCATCTTCGTCGTCATCGCACTGGGTTACCTGCTCGCCCACCTGAAAGTGCTCGGCGAACACGGCCAGTTCGTACTGAGCCGACTCGTGTTCTTCGTCGCGACGCCCGCACTGCTGTTCGTCACGCTGGCGAACTCGGATCTGTCGGTCATTCTGTCGCCTGTACTGGCCGTAGCCGGCACCACCGCACTGCTCGTCGGCGCCGTCTATTTCGTCATAGCCAAGCTGGCTCTGAAACGAGCCGTGCCCGACGCGACCGTCGGCGCACTCGCGAGTTCGTACGTCAACGCCGCCAACCTGGGTATCCCGATTGCCGTCTTCGTGCTCGGCGACGCGAACTTCGTCGCTCCCCTGCTGCTGTTCCAGATCATGGTCTACACCCCGATCGCGGTGACCATTCTCGATGTCTCGACGGAGATCGAGAAGGTCTCGGTGCTCAAGACCGTCACCACACCGTTCCGGAACCCGATCGTGCTGGCCGGCGCAGCAGGATTGGTTCTGTCCATCACCGGGTTCGAGCTGCCCGAGGCCTTGATGCAGCCTTTCCAGCTCGTCGGGAACGCGTCCGTCCCCGGCGCGTTGCTCGCCTTCGGCCTGTCTCTCTACGGTGCCCGAGTGCTGCAGAAGGGCATCAGTCCACGACGGGACGTGGCCCTGGCCACGGTGTTCAAGATGGCACTGCAACCCCTGCTCGGCTACCTCATGGCCCGGTTCGTGTTCGGTCTGGACGGGCACGATCTGTTCGCCATCGTCGTCGTCTCGGCGCTGCCGACCGCGCAGAACGTGTTCGTCTTCGCCAGCCGCTACCAGCGCGGGGTTGTGCTCGCCCGAGACACTGCGTTCGTGACCACGCTCGTCTCGATCCCCGTCATCGCACTCGTGACACTCTTCCTCGCATGAGCCGAACACAAAGGTTCTCCTCAGCTCACAGCGCTAGTTTGGTCACATGAGGTTTCTCGCTGCAGGAGTCATGTTGTGCCTGCTGCTGGTCGGCTGCAGCACCGCCTCCGGCAGCGACGACGAGACGACGCCGACGGTCGGATCCACCACACCGGTCGGTCTCGCTCAGCAACCCAGCGCACCTCCGGTTCCGCACGAAGTGCCCGTCGGCGACGTCGGCACGATGTTCGAGCCCACCCCCGATCTGATCCGCGCCACCACCACTCCGTTCGAGTCGTGGAGCCAGGTCTCCCCCAACACCATCGCGGTCCACTTCGTCACCGGCACTCCCGAGTGCTACGGAGCCGACGCGTCGGTGACCGAGACCGACACCACCGTCACCATCGAACTGCGTACCGGGACCAAGCCCGACGCCGCCGACAAGTCCTGCATCATGGTGGCCGTCTACGCCACCATGCAGATGACATTGGCCTCTCCCCTCGGGAGCCGCACCATCCTGAATGCGGCCTGACCCTCACACAGGTAGGGTCCGGGCGGTGAGCGATCATCTGCCAGACCGAGATCGAAGCCGAATTCGTGCGGCCGATGCGGACAGAAATCTGGTCGCGCAGCTGCTGAGCGACGCCTTCGCCAACGGCCAACTCACCGTCACCGAGTACGACGAACGCACGGCAGCGGTGTACCGGGCAAAGACCTACGGCGAACTCGACGAACTCACCGGAGACCTGGTCCTGTCTCCACCTCCCGCACGTGCACCATCCGGTGGCTCCGCGAACGACCGCGTGATCGCCATCATGAGCGGTGCCGTGCGCAAAGGCGAGTGGACCGCGGCGGCGCGCATCGACGCGTTCGCCTTCTGGGGTGGCATCGAACTCGACCTGCGCCGTGCGTCGTTCTCCGCCGAAGAAACCACCATCAACTGCGTGGCCATCATGGGCGGCATCGAAGTCACCGTGCCGCCCGGAGTGAGCGTCGAGGTCCGCGGCATGGGCATCATGGGCGGATTCGAGCACATCAGCGCGGCCCACCCGGGTGCACCGCGCGTGGTCGTCACCGGCTTCGCGTTCTGGGGTGGGGTGTCGGTCGAGATCAAGGACCCCGACAAACCTAGGATCGCCGACGCTTGAGGTAGTCGGTCACCACCGCAGCACCGAGTCCGTCGAGATCCGGCGCGATGACGCGTCCGCCCACACGCTCGGCCATCTTGTCGACCACCCGAGCCAGACCGGGATCGTCGCCGAGCCGGAAGATCGTCACCTGCGCCCCTAGTTTCGCAACGGTATCGAGCTCGCGCACGGTCAATCCCAGGGTCTTCGAAGACGGCGGGTAGTCGAAGAACGCGTGACCGTCCGGCTCGAGATGAGCAGTCGGCTCACCGTCGGTGACGATCAACACCACCGGCTGCGCGTTGGGATGACGCCGCAGATGCCGCACCGCAAGCATCAACGCGTGATGCAGATTGGTGCCCTGATCGTAGGCACCGTCCAACCCGGCCAACTCCGAGGCCGTCAATGTCTGTGCGTGCCTGCCGAATCCGATGAGTTGCAGGTCGTCACCGCGAAATCGGGTGCTGACCAGGTGATTGAGCGCCAGTGCCGTGCGCTTCATCGGCACCCAGCGGCCGTCCATCACCATCGAGAACGACGTGTCGACCAGCAGCGCCACCGCAGCCTGCGTTCGCGTCTCGGTCTCGCTGATCTCCACATCGGTCACCTGCAACTGCACCGGGAAGCCCGATCCTGTTGCCGCCGAGCGCAGTACCGCATTGTTGACCGTCCGCGTGACATCCCACGGCTCGGTGTCACCGAACTCCCACGCTCGCGACGCTCCGGTGGGCTCCCCCATCGCACCCGCCTTGCGGGTGTCTCGCTCGCCGCCGCGCCGGGACAGCTTTCCCGCGACGTCCTTGAGCGCAGACTGCCCCAGCTGACGCATCGCCTTGGGTGACAGACGCCATTGCCCGTCGGCACCCTTGTCCATGAAACCCTGCTGCTGCAGGGCCTTTTCGAGCTCGGCGAGCATTCTGGCATCGGCCGCCGCCTCGGGCCCGAGTTGCTTCAGCAGGGCGTCGGCATCGATGTCGTCCAGTGCGGCACCGTTGTACTGCTGCGAGAGCTGATTTCCCAGGTTCTCGAGATCGGCGATGTCCTGGAGCGCACCGGTACCGTCGCCCAGGCCCATACCGTTCTCGCCGCGGAAGTTCTGCGAGCCGTCCCAATCCTCACCGGGCCGGGCCTGCTGGAGATTCTGATCGAGCTGATCGAGCTGATTCAGCAGATTCGAGTCGCCGAAGGCCTGCTGTGCCAATGCATCGAGCTCGGCCCGCTGCTCGGGCGTCAGAGAGTTGCGCAACCGCTGCGCCGCTGCCGCCCGCTGGGCGAGCGAGTCCAACAACTCGTCGACATTCTCGGGGTTCTCCGGGAAATGCTGACCGTGCTTGTCCATGAACTTCTCGAACTGCTCGTCGGTGTCCTCGCCCTTGTTGTGGGCGTCGAGCATTTCGTTGAGGTCCTTCAGCATGTCGCTGATGGCCTGACGGTCCTCCTCGGTGGCACCTTCGAGAGCTTGCTTCATGCCCGCGAAACGCTGATCGAGCATTTCGCGTCCGAGCAGATCCTTGATCTTCTCGTAGTTCTCGCGACCCTCGGACGAACGCCAGTCGTAGTCCGAAAGTTCCTGCACCGCTTGGGCAGTGGACGGAGACAGATCGCCGATCTGCATCTCTTGGAAGCGAGCATCGTCGTCGAGAGCACGCGCCAACGCCTTGCGCTCCTCGAGTACTGCCTTGTCCAGCAGCTCACGTACTTCCTGCAGCGTGCCGTCGAGGTTGTTCTTCTTCAACAGATCTCGACGACGCTTCGCGGCCTGCGCGGCCAGGTCGTCGAGCCCGCGCATGTTCTTCGTCCCGCGACGCAGCATCTCCTGCAATGCCCGACGCGGTGACGCGCCCTCGAGCACGTCCTCGCCGATCGCGTCGAGCGCCTCGCGCAGATCCACCGGTGGCGCAAGGGGATCCGGACCGTCGTGATACCGCCCGTATCTGGAGCGACGCATCAGCTGTACACCGTCTGACCGTCGTCGTCGGGGTCCTTCGAGATGCGACGCGCGAGGTAGAGGCCCTCGAGGGCAAGTTCGACGGCGGCCGCCTTCTCCCCGTCCGAGGTGGCGTTGAGCCGCTCGTGGATGTCGCCGATGACCTCGACGTCGGGCAGCTCGTCGAGCAGCGCCTTGGCGGTGATGCGGTCGCCGGTGACGATCGGTTCGCCGGTCTCAACTGCCGTCACCAGAGCTGCGAGGTTGATGCCGCCGAGATGTGCTCGGACGGTATCCGCGGTCGCGCGGCGCAGCATGTGCTCGAGCACCTCGATTTCGCGGCCTTCTTCGCCGGATTCGAATTCGACCTTGCCGCGCAGCACCTCGATGATGGTGCCGAGATCCACCGGCCGGGCCACGGGCTCGGCCTCCCCCAGGATTGCGGCTCGGTGAACGGCTGCGGCAGCGATGGTTTCGGCTGCGGCGATCGCGAATCGGGCGGAAACGCCGGAGCGCTGGTCCACCGACGGCGACTCGCGCAGCAGTCGGGTGAATCGGGCCAACACCTCGAGCAGGTAGGTCGGGACTGCGGCCTGCAGCTCCGCTTCCTGATCGATGACGGCTACCTCGGCGTCGAGTTCGAGGGGGTAGTGAGTCCTGATCTCGGCTCCGAAACGGTCCTTGAGCGGGGTGATGATGCGTCCGCGGTTGGTGTAATCCTCCGGGTTCGCGCTCGCGACCAACATGACGTCGAGCGGCAGGCGCAGCGTGTAGCCGCGAACCTGGATGTCGCGCTCCTCCATCACGTTGAGCAACGACACCTGGATGCGCTCGGCAAGGTCGGGGAGCTCGTTGATCGCAACGATGCCGCGGTGGCTACGCGGGACCAGGCCGAAGTGAATGGTTTCCGGGTCGCCGAGGCTGCGGCCCTCGGCGACTTTCACCGGATCGACGTCGCCGACGAGGTCCGCCACCGAGGTATCCGGGGTCGCGAGCTTCTCGGCGTACCGCTCGCTGCGATGCCGCCATTCGACGGGAAGGTCGTCGCCGAGTTCCTTCGCCTTCCTGATGCTGGCAGGGGTGATGGGCTCGTAGGGATGCTCACCGAGTTCGGCTCCGGCGATCACCGGCACCCACTCGTCGAGCAACAAATTCAGGGTGCGCAGCAGTCGCGTCTTGCCCTGCCCGCGCTCGCCGAGCAGAACCACGTCGTGACCGGCCAGAATCGCGCGCTCGAACTGCGGCAACACCGTCGAGCCGAATCCGACGATCCCCGGCCACGGATCTGTGCCGTCACGCAATGCCTTGAGAAGATTTTCCCGCAACTCTTCCTTGATCGACCGCTGCCGATGTCCGGATGCCTTGAGTTCGCCGAGAGTGGAGATGCCAGGTTTGGTAGAGGTCACTTCTCCACGCTACGAGCGTTTGCCGAAAGCTGCCATCTAGTGGTCGGTTGTGGTTCCGTCGAGTTCGCACCTATGCCACCTGAACTGGACAAATCGCCCGCATAAGTGCGAGCTCGCTACACCGGTGCGCCTGCCGCTCGAAGCGCGGCTCTGACGCGTGCCACAACGTCGTGAGGTCGCAGCCGCAGTTGCTCGGAATTGACCCGCACGATCTGCCAATAGCACTGCTGCAACTCCTCGGACCTCTCGATGTCACGGGTCCGCTGACGCTCGTCGAGCCAATGGTGAACGCCGTCGTACTCGACCCCCACCCGCCAACGTCGCCACCCCAGGTCGATCCGCGCCACGAACCTGCCGGAACTGTCACGGATCTCGACCTGGGTCTCGGGCGTCGGCAGGCCTGCCCCGACCAGTAGGAGCCGGGTGCGCGTCTCCTGTGGCGATTCCGCTCCACCGTCGACGACATCGAGTGCACTGAACAGGCACCGAATGCCTCGGGTGCCCGGCCGCTGCTGCGCATACGCACGTACGGCTTCCACGTCGACCCCGGTTGCAGCAACCAGTGAATCGAGGAGGACCACGGATAGTGGCGGCTGGACCCAGCGCCCGATATCGAATGCCGTGCGCACCGGTGTGGTGACAGCAATTTCCCCGACGACGCACACATCATCGCCGTCGAAGGCATCGCGATGGATTCGCAGACCGGGCAACTGATGCGACCTTCCGTTCGCCAGCACACTCGGCGGAGCGCTCGGGTCGATCCACTTCGCGCCGTGGATTGCCGCCGCGGAGACCCCTGCAATCACGGCACCATCGCCGACACAGATCGATGCGGCGACGGCCATCGTTCGCGCATCGAGAACGGTCCCGTCGCAGACATACGTGTCGCGAAAGACCCTCACGTAGTTGCGACTCAGCTCGTGCCTGCTGAGAGCGCCCGAGCGTATTGCCTGCGAACCCCGAAACGGTCCGACCTGAATCCCCATGGCTCAACCCTGGCAGGGTCGACACCTCGAAAAGGGCCCGCTCAGCGATCTGTGGATAACTTTTCATCCATCCACAGATTGTCGAGTTCGCAGTTATGCGGCCGAAAGTGAGGTATGTGGCTGCATAACTGCGAGCTCGGCGTCAGGCACTAGTGCGCGAAGTGTCGCGATCCCGTCAGATACAGCGTCACGCCTGCATCCTGTGCCGCGGCGATCACTTCGTTGTCGCGTACCGAACCACCCGGCTGCACAACGGCTTTGACGCCTGCGGTCATCAGTACCTGCAAACCGTCGGGGAACGGGAAGAAGGCATCGGAGGACGCCACCGAGCCGACGACGCGATCCCCGGCTCGCTGAACAGCGAGATGGGCGGCATCGACGCGGTTGACCTGGCCCATTCCGACGCCGACCGACGCCCCTTCGTGGGCGAGCATGATCGCGTTGGACTTCACGGCCCTACCTGCGCGCCAAGCGAATTCGAGATCCTTCAGGGTCTGCTCGTCGGCAGGCTCGCCGGCAGCGAGGGTCCAGTTGGCAGGATTGTCGCCGTCTGCGTCGAGAACGTCGCGCTGCTGCAGTAGTGCGCCGCCGGAGATCGGCTTGAGTTCGACGCCCGAGGTGGACGGAGCCTCCGCCAGCAGTACACGAATGTTCTTCTTGCGCTGCAACACTCCCAGAGCACCGTCGGCGTAGGACGGCGCGATGATGACCTCGGTGAAGATCTCGGCCACCTGCTCGGCCATCTCGACGGTGACCTCGCGGTTGGCCGCGATGACGCCGCCGTAGGCACTCACCGGATCGCACGCGTGGGCCTTGCGGTGCGCCTCGGCGATGTCGTTGCCTACGGCGATACCGCACGGGTTGGCGTGCTTGATGATCGCGACGGTGGGCTCGGCATGATCGAAAGCCGCCCGCCACGCCGCATCGGAATCGGTGAAGTTGTTGTACGACATCTCTTTACCGTGCAGCTGCTCCGCCTGCGCGATGCCGGAGCTCGCAGGATCGACGTAGAGCGCCGCAGCCTGGTGCGGGTTCTCGCCGTAGCGAAGCACGGCCGAGCGATCCCAGGTTCCGCCGATCCATTCCGGGAACGACGATTCGGTGTCGGGGGTCAGCACATTGCTCATCCACGACGCCACCGCGACGTCGCAGGCGGCCGTGTGCTGAAAAGCTTGTGCCGCAAGGGAAGTCCGCTCGGCGAGGGTGAATCCGCCACCGGCCACGGCCGTGAGCACGTCCTCGTAGCGGGCCGGGTCGACCACCACGGCAACCGAGGGGTGATTCTTGGCTGCGGCGCGCACCATCGACGGTCCGCCGATGTCGATCTGTTCGACGCATTCGTCCGGCGTCGCCCCGCTGGCGACGGTCTCGGTGAACGGGTACAGATTCACCACGACGAGCTCGAACGCCTCGATGCCCAATTCCTCGAGCTGCGAAAGATGTTCGGGCTTACGGGTATCGGCGAGCACTCCGGCATGCACACGAGGATGCAGCGTCTTGACGCGACCTTCGAGGGTCTCGGGGAATCCGGTGAGATCCTCGACCTTGGTGACCGGGATCCCGGCGTCGGCGATCTTGCTCGCCGTCGATCCGGTGGACACGAGAGCGACGCCCGCACCGTGCAAGCCGGTCGCCAGTTCGATCAGTCCGGTCTTGTCGTAGACGCTGACCAGCGCGCGGCGCACTGCTTTACGTTCACTCATCGGATTATCTGAGCCTTTCGTCCATCGGAGGTGACACCTGTGGTGGCCACGGCTGCGATCACGTCGACCAGCAACCGTCGCTCGACAATCTTGATGCGTTCGTGCAGAGCAGCTTCGTCGTCGCCGTCGAGAACCGGCACGGCTTCCTGCGCCAGGATCGGCCCGGTATCGACGCCGGAATCGACCAGATGAACCGTCGAACCGGTCAGTTTGACGCCGTGGTCGAGTGCGTCCCGCACGGCATGTGCGCCGGGAAACGATGGCAGAAGCGCGGGGTGAGTGTTGACGATGCGTCCGGTGAAGGCCCCGAGAAATTGCGGGCCGAGAATCTTCATGAAACCGGCGGTGACGACGAGATCGGGCTCGTGCGCCAGAACGGCGTCGGTGAGCGCGATGTCCCACTGCGCTCGATCGGCGTAGTCCTTCAATCCGACTCGAAAGTTCGGCATTCCGGCCTCGTCGGCACGGCGGGCTGCGTCGCACTCTCGATCGACTCCGACGGCCACGATGCGCGCGGGATAGCTCTCGGCAGCAGTCGCGGAGATGAGCGACTGCAGAAGCGAGCCGGTCCCCGATGCGAGGACGACGACCCGCGCGGGTGTCTCACGCAAGGCAGTCAGCGCACTACTCCTGAATTGTCGAGGCGGATCGTTCGAGCCAGCGGAAAGCCTAGTCGCTGCGCCGTCGAGCCCTACCGGGCAGGTCCGTCCCGGTCTCCTGGAGGTGCAACGACCTCGGCATCCAGCGGTTCAGCGGTAGCAGCCTCGACGATCGCGTCCGGTTCTTCGGCCGCTGGCATCTCGGCCGGGACGTCGTCGACGACCTCCGCCTCGACGACATCCTCGACCACCTCGGTCTGTTCGTCGTCCTCCGATTCCGACGGGGCGGCCTCGGATGGGGCGGTCTCGGACGGGGCGGGCTCGATAGCCAATTCGGCCGCAGGTACCGGCATCGGAACGGGCTCGTCGCGAGTCGGCTCGGGTTCTGCTCGACGCCACACGACGAAAGCTGCGGAGGCGGAACCGACGACGGCCAGCCACGCGAACGTCAACAGCCCGAAGCTCCAGACGGTGACTTCGACTGTTCCGAATGTGCCGAGGTTTCCGCCCGCGGCGTAGCCGAGCAGTGCTGCGAGCGCTCCGGCCGCGGCCGCAACGACCCATACCGAGGACACTGCAACCTGGATGTCGGCGCTGCGGATGGCGCAGTCGCGGCCGAGCATCAGACCGGCACCGATCGGGACGACGAGCATGACGACCCAGATCGTCTGGGCCGATCCTTCGGGGAGGACGGCCAGGATCGGCAGCGGTGGCAGCGGTCCTCCGGTGGTGGAGAACAGGCTGACCGACGCCTCGCCGAACCCGGCTGTGGAACCGGTGGCCACCGCGAGTGCACCGATGACGATGTTGGGGAGATAGAGCACGGACAGCACGGTCAGCCCGAGCATGCCGACCACATCGCCTCCGCTGTCGAGCAGTGCGCCAGCGGTCTCCCAGGAGACGAGCAGGGCGAGCAGTACGACGGCCGCCCCGCCTGCAGTGAGGATCGACAGCACGCGCACGAAGGGCGCAACGAGCGCGCGGACCCAGTCCGGAAGTCCGCGCCGGATCACCACCGAGTCCCAGCACGCGAAGAGCAGACCGGTTCCGGATGCGGCCGCGTGCACGCCTGCGGCCCAGGAGAAGGCAACGAGAGCATTGGGACTGGACAGTCCGATGACGGTGGACGCGTCCTTGGCGACGGCCAGAGCGATGGCGGTGACGGCGAGCGGGCCGGCCATCGACGCCGCGAATACCCACCGAAGCACGCGACGGTCGGTGTCGGAGTCCACCGCGTGGTGGACGGTACGAGCGACGGACCAGCCGATGATCAGGGTCGGCAGCAGCGGTGCGACACCCAGGGAGGTGCCGCCGATGCTCAGGGGCACCAGGTGCACGGCGAACCACGAACCGGCGATCGCTCCGAGCGTTCCGGTGAGGTCGCTGTTGGCCGAGACGAGGGTGACCAGAGCAAGGGTCGTCGCGATCACCACGACGAGTCCGGAGGTCTTGAAGGCCAGTGCGGCGAGCATGCGCGACTGATCGGGCGTCGGTCCGGTGCTCGCGCGGGGAGCCCGGGCGGCCGCGCGTCGCGTCTCTCGGTTCAATAGATCGCTCATCGCAACGAGAGTCGCATCATCTTCGCGGCGCGCCGGTCAGGCGCGCCGCGAAGTGGGTTGTGATGCCTGAATCAGTCGTTCTTCTTCTCGTCGTCCACAGCAGGAGTGGCACCGAACGACTGCGTGGGCGCGCCGTACGGCGTCGACTGCTCGCCCGATTCGGGCTCGTCCGACTTCGCCGGAGGCTGGCCGTATCCCGAAGGCTGGCCGTATCCCGAAGGCTGGCCGTACTGGTACTGGTTCGGCGAATAGGCCTGCCCGCTCGGACCGGTGTACGGCGGCGGTGCATAGCCGCCCTGAGGCGACGAGGGGTTGGGGGCGGACTGTCCGTACGGCGGCTGCCCACCCGGGTTGTAGGAATGCTGACCCGACGCCTGTCCGCTCGGTGCTTGACCGCTGAGACCTTGACCGCTGGGACCTTGACCGAAGTTCGACGAGGTTCCCTGAGGCTGACCGTACGACGGCGGGTTGCCGTAGGCCTGCGGTTGCGAGGGTCCACCGAACGACGTCGTCGGCGCGTTGTACGGGTTCTGCTGGCCGTATCCGGGCTGCTGATTCTGGTTGCCGTAGCCCGCAGGCTTGGGAGCCGGAGCCTTGACGATGCCCGCGTCGAGCAGCAGTGCCAGCACCGCGGCGGCTGCTTGGACGAAGCCGAGGACGAGCACCAGGATCGCACCGATACCGAGCGAGCTGGTGGTGCTGGCGAACTCGTTGCCCTCTGCGCTGGGCAGGCTGAACGACTGGAAGACCAGCACCAGCCAGCCGGCGATCGCCAGGGCGGCAACCACGGCCTGATTCCTGGCATCCTTCTGTATCAGCGAGGCACCGGCGATCAAGCCCGCTGCCAGCAGCAGAGCAACCGACACCGCGCTTCCGCCGGAGGCGAAGAAGGTGGTGCTGAACGACGTCTGGATGCTGCTCGGCAGTTCCTGAGACGAGGTGACCTCCGCGGTGACGAGGTCCAGCAGGCCGAGCAGGAAAGTGACGACGCCGAGCCCGAGGATCACGAAGGTAAGAATCCTCGGCAGATTCGCCAGACCTGATCCGGGCGACTTACGTCCGGACGCGGCCGGCCCCGGTCCGGCCGGTGCCGAGGTGCCCGGCACCGGAGGGCCGAAGGGATTGGACACCGACGGCTGGTGAAAGGGCTGGTTCTGTCCCGGATGACCCTGCGGGTTGGACGACGGCTGATTCGGCGAGGACGACGGGCCGTAGGACGGGCCACCTCCGCCGTAGCCACCAGAGTTGGAGCCCCCTGTTTCAGGGCCGCCGGGCGAGTAGGTCATCGCGTCTCCTCATCTGAGATTGTCCGTACCCCAGGTCGGTCGGGTCCGAGAACTCACGCTACTGCACGGACCCGACCGATCACGGAACCGAAAGGTCAGCGGGCTGCCACCAACTCCTGGTCGTTCGCCTCGGCGGCCTCGAGTTCGCGAACCAGCGGCAGGACTTTCGCCCCGAAGTACTCGATCTCCTCCTGGAAGTGCAGGAAGCCGCCGAGAATCAGGTCGACGCCGCGGCGACGGTAGGCCACGATGCGCTCGGCCACCTGCTCCGGGGTGCCGATCAACTGCGTCTTGAACCCGTCGTTGTACTGAACGAGGTCCTCGAACGTCGAGTCGGCCCACATTCCCTTCTTGTCGCCCGTCGAATTGCCGGCCTGTTGCACCGCTCCCTTGAAACCTTCGACGGCAGGCTTGTTGGCCTTCTCGATGATCTCGCGCAATGTGTCTCGCGCTTCCTTCTCGCTGTCTCGCGCGATGATGAAGCCGTTGAGCCCGAACTTGACCTCACGCTGGTGATCACGCGCGACGCGTCGGAGATTGTCGAGTTGCTCGGTGACGCCGTCGAAATCTTTGCCGTTGCTGAAGTACCAGTCCGAGTACCGTCCGGCATTCTCCTGCGCTGCAGACGAATTGCCGCCCTGGAACAGTTCCGGGTTGGGACGACCGGGAGTGTTCAGCGGTTTGGGCTTGAGGGTGAAGTCGTGGATCCGATAGAAGTCGCCGCGGAAGTCGACGTCGTCCTCGGTCCAGATCTTGCGCAACACCTGCAGGAATTCTGCACTGCGACGGTATCTTTCGTCATGTTCGAGCCATGGCTCGCCGAGGTGGGTGAACTCGTCCTTGAACCAGCCACTGACGACGTTGACGGCGAAGCGGCCGTTGGACAAGTGATCCGCGGTTGCGCCGAGCTTGGCCAGTACCGCCGGCTGCCACAGCCCGGGATGCACTGCGGCAATGACTTTGAGCCGCTCGGTGGCCAGCAGCAGCGCGAGCGAGAAGCTGGTCGACTCGTGCTGGAACTCGGCCCCGTAGCTGGCTTCGTAGCGAACCTGACTCAGGGCGTACTCGAAACCGTTGTTCTCGGCCGTCTGCGCCAGCTTCTTGTTGTACTCGTAATCCCAGCTGGTGCGCTGTTCGATGGTGCTGGTGACCAGCCCTCCCGAGACATTGGGTACCCAGTATGCGAATTTGATCGCGTCGGTGATCTTTTCGGTGCTCATGTGTGCGTCATCCTTCGGCGGATCAATGTGCCATCCACGCACTCACATGGCGTGAATGGCACATTCATCCGGAAATCGGGGGTCGGATCGGGGCCAGAAAGGTGGGGACTACGAGTACCAGGTGGGCTCGGGCAGTTCGCCCGTGAGAACCCAGCGCCCGACCTCGCGTCGCTTGTATGCGACCGGATCGTGCAGGGTGTGCGTACGTACGTTGCGCCAGAAGCGGTCGAAGCCGTACTTGCTGGCCGTGGCTCGGGCGCCGAGCGCCTCGAACACCGTCGACGTGATCTCGAGCGAGACCTCGGTGGCGCGAGACTTGACGGCGGCGACGCGCACCTCGTGATCACCGCGCTCCTCGGCGGTGACGTTCCAGGCGTTGTCGTGAATTTTCTGTCCTTTCAACGCCACTGCGTCGGCGAGAGCTTCGACGGCCCAGAGCTTGGAGGTCAGATCGCCGTAGATGTCGATGATGTACGGCTCGTCGATGGCCTTGTAGACGGTGCTGTGCAGCCACGCACGGGTCTTGTCCTTGGTGTACGACGCAGCCTCCTCCAGTGCGCCCCTCGCGATACCGAGGTAGAAGTTGACGAACACCAGCTGGATGGTCGGCACGTTGAGAGTGTTGTAGACGCGGGGCTGAGAAGCCTTGTCCACGAATCCTGCCGCGCTGGCCCAGTCGACGCGAACCTTGTCGATGGTCACGCTGCCGCTCTCGGTCTGACGCTGGCCGATGTTGTCCCAGTCGTCGTGGAAGGACAGACCCTCGATGTTCGACGGTACGATCGCGAACACATGATCGGTACTGCCTTCGAGAGCACCTTCGAGCACGGTGACGTCGGAGACCCGACTGCCGGTGGAGAAGGTCTTGGAGCCGTCGAACACGATGGTGTCGCCCTCGTCGGTGACGGCGACATCGTTGTCACGAGGGTTGACGGCACCGCCGAAGAACCATTTGTTCTTCGTGGCGTCTGCTTCGACGGCCTCGATCTGTTCGGGGGTGCCGACGAGTCGTGCGGCCCAGAACCACAGCAGGTGGTATCCGAGCAGCTGACCGATGGAACCGTCGGCCTTCGAGACGGTGCGAATCACTTGATACGCCGTCGGCCAGTCCTGACCTGCGCCGCCGTGTTCGACGGGGCCGAGCAGGGTGACGAGGCCCGCGTCCTTGAGCAACTGCACCTCGGCGGTGGGAATCTCGCGGCCCTTGTCGCGAGCGACGGCATCGACAGCGAGCAGTTGAGCTACCTCACCCGCGCGGGAAATCCATCCGGCAGCAGTGGTGGGAGCGTCGGGCCAGTTCTTGGTGAGGGCACGGTTCTCGGTGGTTGTCATAACGATCAGTGAAGTCCGGCTCCGAGCCCGGGACCACACTTCGAATCAGCGTGATTTCAACAGCGCCCTCAGCTCCGCAGAATTTTCTCCATCTTCTTGCCCTTGGCAAGCTCGTCGATCAGCTTGTCCAGGTATCGGATTTTCTGCATCAGGGGGTCCTCGACATTCTCGACTCGGATGCCGCAGACGACTCCGGTGATCAGGGTCGCGTTCGAGTTGAGGTCCGCGGCCGCGAAGAACTCGTCGAACGTCGTGTCGTCCTTCAGATGGCGCTCGAGAGTTGGCTGATCGAAGCCGGTGAGCCAGCGGATGATCTCGTCGACCTCGGCTTTCGTCCGACCTTTGCGCTCGGCTTTGTTCACGTAGTGCGGATAGACCGAGCTGAAGGCGGTGGTGAAGATCCTGTGCACGCGCATCAATCTAGACCCCGTCGCGTGAATGTGACTTTGCCGCGCCCAGACGTGTGCAGTGGTCCATTGACGCGAACAGGGCGCGCGCACGAAAAAGCCCGCCACCGGATTCGGTGGCGGGCTTTTCACAGAAGCGAGTCCTACTTGACGGACAGCGATTCCAGGATTTCGCGCGCGAGGGCAGCGGTCTCGGACGGCGTCTTGCCGACCTTGACGCCTGCGGCCTCCAGTGCGTCCTTCTTCGCCTGCGCGGTTCCCAGCGAGCCGGAGACGATGGCGCCTGCGTGGCCCATGGTCTTGCCCTCGGGAGCGGTGAAGCCTGCGACGTAGCCGACGACCGGCTTGGTCACGTTGGCCTTGATGTAATCGGCTGCGCGCTCTTCTGCGTCGCCGCCGATCTCACCGATCATGACGATGATCTTGGTGTCGGGGTCCGCTTCGAATGCCTCGATGGCGTCGATGTGGGTGGTTCCGATGACGGGGTCGCCGCCGATGCCGATGGCGGTCGAGAAGCCGAAGTCACGCAGCTCGAACATCATCTGGTAGGTCAGCGTGCCGCTCTTGGAGACCAGGCCGATGGGGCCGGTTCCCGAGATGTTGGCGGGCGTGATGCCGACGAGAGCCTCACCGGGGGTGATGATTCCGGGGCAGTTGGGCCCGATGATGCGGGTCTTCTTGCCCTTCTCCACGTTGTAGGCCCACGCGTACGCGGAGTCCTGCACGGGGATGCCCTCGGTGATGACGACGAGCAGCGGGATCTCGGCATCGATGGCCTCGACGATGGCGTCCTTGGAGAATGCCGGCGGGACGAACGCGATGGAGACGTCCGCTCCGGTCTTCTCCATGGCCTCGGCAACGGAGCCGAAGACCGGGAGTTCGATGTCGTTGCCGTCGGCGTCGACGTGCTTGACCGTGGTTCCGGCCTTACGTGCGTTGACGCCACCGACGACCTGGGCTCCGGCCTTGAGCATCAGGGCGGTGTGCTTGGTGCCTTCGCCGCCGGTGATGCCCTGGACGATGACCTTGTTGTCCTTGTTCAGAAAGATAGACATTGTTTCCTCTACTTCGCTGCCAGCTCGGCGGCCTTGTCGGCGCCCTCGTCCATGGTTCCGGCGAGCGTCACCAGCGGGTGCGCGGCGTCGGCGAGAATCTTGCGGCCCTCTTCGACCTTGTTGCCGTCGAGACGGACGACCAGCGGCTTGTTGGCGTCGTCGCCCAGCTTCTTCAGTGCGCCGACGATGCCGTTGGCTACTGCGTCGCATGCGGTGATGCCGCCGAAGACGTTGACGAACACGCTCTTGACCTGCTCGTCACCGAGGATGACGTCGAGGCCTGCGGCCATGACCTCGGCAGAAGCGCCGCCGCCGATGTCGAGGAAGTTGGCGGGCTTGACGCCGCCGTGTGCCTCGCCCGCGTATGCGACGACGTCGAGGGTCGACATGACCAGCCCGGCACCGTTTCCGATGATGCCGACCTGTCCGTCGAGCTTGACGTAGTTGAGGTCGTTCTCCTTGGCCTTGGCCTCGAGGGGATCGGCTGCGTCCTTGTCCTCGAACTCGGCGTGGCCGGCCTGACGGAAGTCTGCGTTGGCGTCGAGCGTCACCTTGCCGTCGAGGGCCAGGATCTGATCGTCCGGGGTGCGAACCAGCGGGTTGACCTCGACCAGGAGAGCGTCTTCGTTGATGAAGACCTCCCACAGCTTCTGGATGGTCACCGCAGCGGCGTCGAGCACCTCGGCGGGAAGCTTGCCCTTTTCAGCGATTTCACGAGCAAAAGCAAGGTCGACACCCTTGACGGCGTCGACCGGGATACGTGCGAGTGCGTCGGGGTTCTCCTCCGCCGTCACCTCGATTTCGACGCCACCCTCGACCGAACACATCGCGAGGTAGGTGCGGTTGGTGCGATCGAGCAGGAAGGAGATGTAGTACTCCTCGGCGATGTCGGAGGCTTCTGCAACGAGAAGCTTCTTCACGACATGGCCCTTGATGTCGAGTCCGAGAATCGCTTCTGCGTTCTCGGTGGCTGCTGCGACGTCCTTGGAGTACTTGACGCCACCGGCCTTGCCGCGGCCGCCGACCTTGACCTGTGCCTTGACCATTACTGGCTTGCCGATTTCTTCGGCAATCTGTGTTGCTCCGGCGACCGTGTCGGTGACACGACCGGCGGAGGTGGGTACGCCATGCTTGGCGAACAATTCCTTCGCCTGGTATTCGAAGAGATCCATCAGCTCACCGTCTCGTCTACGTTGACGCCCGCTCCAGGGGTGTGAGCGGGTCTGAGCATGGACTTTATCCAGGTGTCCCGACAGCGCATCGGGCGCATGCATGCTATGTGGCCTATCTCACCGCCACCGGCTCGATGAAGCGGCCGTCACCGATCGGCGCGGCGGGCCGAAAGTGCCGCGGCGACACCGAGAACGACGATTCCCGCCACCACCGGGAGCACCGCAGGGCCCATTTCCGGATCGGTGGCGCGTGCAGATGTCAGCGGCCACGACGCCAGATGGACTATCCCGGCGACGGCTGCTCCGCCGAGCAGGACGCTGCCGCGTGCGGCCCGAGCTCGCGCCGCTACGACGGCGGCCACGACCACTCCGACGGCGAGCAGCATCTGTCCCCAGGTGTCCCAGCCCCACGGAAATTCGGTGACGGTGGCGGCAGTGAAATCGCTGCCCCGGTACAGCGGCAGAGCGAGGCCGACAGCGAGAAGTACTGCACCGAACAAGCCGGTGCCGAGCACCACGCCGTCGGTTGATGCGTCCGCGGACGTGTCGACGTCGTCGCGTTCGGCCGAGCCGGCGAACAGGGCCAGTAGTCCGGTGGCTGCCGCTGCGACGACGCCCGCGATGATCGCCAGAGCGCCGATCCCGGCACCGACGCCGTCCACGTCCTCGGCGAGCACCACCGACTGCAGCACCCCAGCCGCAGCGGCCACCGCGCCGAGCCAGAACATCGAGACGAACGGCCGAGCAGCCGAGGCGAATTCGGAGAACAGCAGCGGCACCGAACCCAGAATCATCACGAACCCCGCGACCATCACCACGCGAGTGGCCAATATCTGCGGCACGGCGATCCCCGAGTCGGTCTCCAGAATCGGCAACAACGATCCGACGACGAACAGCACGCCTGCAAGAACGCCGATGCTGCCGGCCGCGGCATGCCACCTCGTCGCCCCGAGGCCGGCGACACCGCGGACACCCCGCGCACCCGACTCACGCTGCTGCGCTCTCTCCAGCGCCCGACGGTCACGCGCTGCAGCGACGGGTGCAAGCACCGCGCCGCAGATCAGCAGTCCGAGCCCCGCCAGCGTTCCCAGATAGGCACCGAGCCCGGCGTCGACCCGAGCTCCGGTGCTCAGCCCAGCGAGCAGCCCGACCCCGGCGAAACCGAGTACGCCGAGCCCGGCACCGACGGACGCACCCGACGCCACCTGCGGCGACAGGGAGGCCAGGGCCGACGCAGCCACCACGAGGGCCGCGATACCGACGACTCCGGAGCCCACCGCGACGAACACCGGCGACTCCACCACCGCCGTCACGATCACCACCGGATCGGACGAGCGGTACAGCGAGGCGAACGCCGCAACGGCCGCCAACACACCGAACGCGCCGAGCAGCGCCGCGAGCAACGGCCCGACACGACCCGCCGCCGCGCGCCCCACGTGTTCCGAATACACCGAGTGGCCGTACCCGTCACCGAGCCCGGCGCGGTGCACCGCAGACCACCCCGCAACACCCGCCAGCACCGACACAGCGTGACCGACGAGCAGAACATAGGCACCGGCGGTCGCGTCGAGCATCGCGGCGCTCAGCGGGCGGAAGAGCTCGAGCCGATTCGCGTCGATGGGATCGGACAGCAAGGCAACGTCGAGCAACGTGAGGCCGAGTGCCACTGCGCCGTATCCGGCGAGCAGGGCTGCGGCGAATTCGACGCGTTTGCCGACCACACCCACCACAGCTCCGAGGACAACGACGACGGGGACGGCACCGGCCAGGATCGCGGCCACCACTGCCCCGGTTCCCACCGGGGAACCGTCGGCGCTGCGGACGACGCCGATCAGCTGGGCCGCCACCGCGGCAACCGCAGCGATCAGAGCGAGTGCGACGGCAAGCGCGATGCGCGGAGTGGGCGACGGATCGTCGGCTCGGCCGAACTCTCCGTCCTGGGGTCGGATCCGCCGTGGTTCCGCTCGCTCGGAGCCGGGGGCGGACGAGTCGTCGAAGGAGGGAGTCGGCACTCGGATCACGGTATCGGCTCGATCGGTGCCGGAACCGTTACTGTCACCGTGTGCCGTCCACGTGTTCTCGTGTCCGATTACGAATGTGGCCCGTCACGACATAACCGCTGGTCGTCTTGTGAGCCATCTCACATATGCCGCCGGTTTGGGCTGTTAACTTGCGCGCCCCGCAATCATTTCGTTACCGTCTGCCGAGTCTTTCAGTAACGGCCAGGTCACGGATAACGGAGGTTGTAGGTCTTGCAGCAACACCGTGCGTCCTTCACATCGAGCAGATTCTCTCGACCCTCGGCCGAAGACGCGACCACGGTCTACAGCTACGAGCCCGCCGCCGCGCCTGCCGACAACGGTGCGTACGACGCCTACGCCCACCCCGCGTACCAGTACGCCGAGGCCGAGTACGTCGATACCGCCTACGTCGCAGCCGACGAGTCGCCGACCGTCGTCACTACATTCGCCACCACCGCAGACGCCACCCCCGTGGCCCGTCGCGGCGGCGCACACCGCATCCCTCTTCCCCCCACCGCACTCAAGGGCCGAGCTGCAGTTCTCGCAGTGGCCGCAGGTGCGGTTGTCGCGGCCGGCCAGGCCGTCGTCAACGACGACGCTCCCACCGCGGTCGCCACCTCCGAGTACGCACTCGCCGCAGGCGAAGCACCCGCTGCGGCAGCAGTCGCGGCCACCACCGCTCCGCAGACCACCGAGGTCGAAGCCGACTCGTCCAGCGCGACGCCGTCGGAGGCTCCGCAGATCCTCAGCATCGCTGCGCCGGTGGATCTGAGCCAGTTCAACGACCTGCTCGCCAAGGGCCAGCGCTTCAGCGAAGAGCGTGCCGCCCGCGAAGCCGCTGCGCGCAGGCCGCTGTTCGCATTGCCGGCGCAGGGCACTTACACCTCCAACTTCGGCACCCGCTGGGGCGTTCTCCACGCCGGCGTCGATGTTGCCAACGCCATCGGAACCCCGATCTACGCCGTCGCCGACGGCAAGGTGATCGACTCCGGTCCGGCCGCAGGCTTCGGCATGTGGGTTCGCGTGCAGCACGCCGACGGCACGATCACCGTCTACGGCCACATCGACACCTCGACCGTCACCGTCGGTCAGGACGTCATGGCAGGCGATCAGATCGCGACGATGGGCAACCGCGGCTTCTCCACCGGCCCGCACCTGCACTTCGAGGTCCACCTTCCGGGCGAGGTCAAGATCGACCCGCTTCCGTGGCTCGCTTCCCGAGGAATCTCCCTCGGCCCAGAGATGGACTGAGTTCACCAGCTTTCGACTCGAAGCCGGACCCCGCTGTCGCAGGGTCCGGCTTTCGCGTTCCCGGCTCTGTTACAGCTTGGTCATCGGGACGCCGCCGATGAGCATCATCTTCACGCGACCAGCCGAACCGAAGTCGACCAATACCATCGCCTTGACTCCGGCACCGGTCGATTCCAGCACCGTACCCAGGCCGTACTTGTCGTGGCTGACTCGATCACCCACGGCGAGAACGAGATTGGAGTTACGCCCCTTGGCGGCACCGAAACTCGGCGTCGAACTCTGGCCGCGATTCGAGGAGCCGCCGTAGCTGCCGGAGCCGTAATTGCTCGAACCGTAATTGTTCGAGCCGTATCCGCCACCCGATCCGTAGCTGCCGGATCTGCCCCCGCCGATGGCTCGGCCTCCCCCGGTGCCCGGGTCCTCGCGTCGCCAGTCGATCAGGTGCTGCGGAACTTCTTGCAGGAAGCGCGATTCCGGGTTCGCGATGGGCTGCCCCCATGCGGAGCGCATGATCGCGCGCGTGAGGTAGAGCCGCTGCCGCGCACGTGTGATCCCGACGTACGCCAGGCGTCGCTCCTCGGACAGTTCGTTGGGGTCGCCGAGCGCCCGCATGTGCGGGAATTGGCCGTCCTCCCAACCCGTCACGAAGACGACCGGGAATTCCAGACCCTTGGCGGTGTGCAGCGTCATCAAGGTGACGACGCCGGTACCCGAATCGGGGATCTGATCGGTGTCGGCCACCAGAGAGACCCGTTCGAGGAACGCCGCGAGCGACCCCGGCTCGGCCAACCCGTCGACGCCACCGTCCGCGTCGCCGTTCTCGTCGTCCCCGGTTTCGAGAGCCTCTGCCGCCACTGCGGCCTGATTACGCGCTTCCGAGGTGAATTCCCCTGCGACGCTGACGAGTTCGTTGAGGTTGTCGAGGCGCGCGCCGTCCTGCGGATCACTGCTGGCTTCGAGTTCTGCGCGGTAGCCGGTGCGGTCGAGAACGGCTTCGACGACATCACCGATGTCTGCGATGTCGTTGCCGTCTCCGTCGGTCGCGGTGAGCACTGCACGTAGTTCGTCGAGCAACTCCATGAACTGCGCAATCAACTTCTGCTGCCGCGAGTTGAGCAACGCCACCTTGCCCGCGGCCGCGTCGTGCAATGCGCGCGAGAAGCTGATGTCCCGTTGCTCGGCGTGCACGGCGACACAGGCCTCGGCACGATCGCCGATCCCCCGGCGCGGAGTGTTGAGGATCCGTCGCATGCTGACGGTGTCGTCCTCGTTGGACAGCACCCGCAGATACGCGACGAGGTCTCGTACCTCCTTGCGCTCGTAGAAGCGGACGCCGCCGACGACCTTATAGGGCAGTCCGAGTCGGATGAAGATCTCTTCGAGCGCACGCGAGGAGTTGTTGGTTCGATAGAAGACGGCCACCTCGTCGAAGCGCACGTCTCCACCGTCGACGAGCCGATCGATCTCGGAGGCCACGAACGACGCCTCGTCGTGCTCGTTGTCGGCGACGTAGCCGACGATCAACTCGCCCTCGCCGGTGTCGGTCCACAGTTTCTTCTCACGCCGGCCGATGTTGCGCGAGATCACCGCGTTGGCGGCCGAGAGGATGTTCTGCGTCGATCGGTAGTTCTGCTCGAGCAGGATGGTGCGAGCGTCGGGATAGTCGCGCTCGAATTCCTCGATGTTGCGAATCGTGGCACCACGGAATGCGTAGATGGACTGATCCGCGTCGCCCACCACACACAGCTCGCCCGGAGCGACAGTGCCCTCGAGTGCGCCGTCGGCGTCGGGGGTGCCGACCAATTCACGGACCAACATGTACTGGGCATGGTTGGTGTCTTGGTACTCGTCGACCAGAACGTGCCGAAACCGGCGTCGGTAGTACTGAGCCACCTGGGGGAACGCCTGCAGAATGCCCACCGTTTCGCCGATGAGGTCGTCGAAATCCATCGCGTTGGCGGCGCGCAGCCGCTGCTGATAGATGCCGTAGACCTTGGCCACCAGCCGCGGGAGCTCGGCGGGATCGCCGTCGGCGTCCTCCGCTGCCTTGTCGGGGCCGATCAGCTCGTTCTTCAGGTTCGAGATGGCCGTCGACAGCAGCCGCGCCGAGAACTTCTTGGTGTCGATCTGCAGATCCTTGGAGATCATCGTCAGCAGTCGCCGAGAGTCGTCCGCGTCGTAGATGGAGAAGTTCGAGTTCAGACCGGGCAGCAGCGCAGCCTGCGCGCGCAGGATCCGCACGCAACTCGAGTGGAACGTCGACACCCACATGGCGTTCGCCCGCGGTCCCACGAGTCCGGCGACTCGCTCGCGCATCTCGGCAGCGGCCTTGTTGGTGAACGTGATGGCCAGAACCTGGCCGGGTGACACTCCTCGCTCGGCCAGTAGATACGCGATACGACGCGTCAGCACCGCAGTCTTGCCCGACCCGGCTCCGGCCACGATGAGCAGCGGAGATCCGGTGTGCACGACGGCCTCACGCTGCTGGGGATTGAGACCTTCCAGCAGTGTGTCGGACGAGGTGTTCTGTCGGGATTGGAGGCCCTGGAGGAATGTGTTCATCGTGTGGTCAGGTTACCGGCGCGTACCGACAAACCCACATCGCGTGGTCGTCGGCCGAACCGACGACTTTTCAGGAGGGTTGACCCGTGGCACACTGGATCGGTGATCGAAAAAACCGTACGTCATCGCCTGCATCGGGTCGGCCACTGTTCGGCCACGCGTGCAGGAGCCTGTCGATAGACGCAACGCCCAGGTTCCGGACGGGACCGAACCGACCGGCGATGCAGTTCCGAATACGAAAGGCGTAACGGTGACGGACGACGCAGCGATCCAAGATGTGACCCGAGGAGAGACGATGGCCATGACGACGAAGATCGACTCAGAGACCGCAGTGCCCACGAGCGAAGCCGAGATCAACGACCTGCGCCAGGAAATCGATCGCCTCGATGCCGAGATCCTGACGGCCATCAAGCGTCGCTCCGAGGTGTCGCAGATCATCGGACGCACCCGTATGGCCTCCGGCGGACCGCGCCTGGTGCACAGCCGCGAGATGAAGGTTCTCGAGCGTTTCAGCAGCCTGGGCCAGGAAGGTCACACGCTGGCCATGCTCCTGCTCCGCCTCGGTCGCGGTCGCCTCGGCCACTGATCCACCCCCGGTTGGGCGCGCGGTGCGCACGCCCAACCGTCAGTAGCTCACTTCAGAGCGATGTACTTGGTCTCGAGGTACTCCTCGATTCCCTCGGATCCGCCTTCGCGGCCGAATCCGGATTCTTTCACTCCACCGAACGGCGCTGCCGCGTCCGAGATCACTCCGCGGTTGACGCCCACCATGCCACTGTCGATGGCGTCGGCCACCCGTAGCGCACGATCGAGACTCTCCGTGTAGATGTACGACGCCAAGCCGTACTCGGTGGCGTTGGCCGCGTCGATACCTTCCTGCTCGGTGTCGAAGCCGACGATCGGAGCCACCGGCCCGAACACCTCTTCCTTCAGAATGCGTGCATCGGCAGGCACCTCGGTGAGCACGGTCGCCGGGTAGAAGTAGCCGTCCCCGCCCGGCGCGGTGCCCCCAAGAGCCACCGTCGCGCCCTTGGCCACCGCGTCGTCGACGAGTTCCTGCACGGTCTCGAGCTGATCGGCATTGATCAGCGGTCCGAGCTTGGTATCGGGGTCGACGCCGGGTCCGAGTTTCATTTCGGCCATCTTTTCCACGAGCTTGGTGGTGAACTCCTCGCGCACGCTGTTGTGCACGTGCAATCGGTTCGCGGCGGTGCAGGCCTCGCCGCCGTTGCGCATCTTGGCGAGCATCGCGCCGTCCACCGCGTCGTCGACGTTCGCGTCGTCGAACACCACGAACGGTGCGTTGCCGCCCAGTTCCATCGACGTGCGCAGCAATCGAGTCGCGGACTTCTGGACGAGAGATTTGCCGACACCCGTCGAGCCGGTGAAGGTGAGCTTGCGCATCCTCGGATCCTCGATGAGGGGTCCGGTGACGTCACCGGACTTGGACGTCGTCAGCACCGACAGCACACCTTCGGGCAAGCCGACCTCGTCGAAGATCTGCGCGAGCAGCAACATCGTCAGCGGGGTCTCACGAGCGGGCTTGACGACGATGGTGCAGCCGGCGGCCAGGGCAGGCCCGATCTTTCTGGTGCCCATCGCCAACGGGAAGTTCCACGGGGTGATCGCCAGCACGGGCCCGACCGGGGCCTTGGTGACGAGAATTCGTCCGTTGCCCGCCGGGGCCGGGGTGTAGCGACCGCCGATGCGTACCGCTTCCTCGGCGAACCAGCGGAAGAACTCGGCACCGTATTTCACCTCGGCCTTGGACTCGGCGAGGGCCTTACCCATCTCCAGGGTCATCAGCAGCGCGATGTCGTCGGCGCGTTCGGTGACCTTCTCGAATGCCGCTCGAAGAATCTCACTGCGCTCGCGGGCGGGTGTTGCCGCCCAACCCTTCTGCGCCGCCGCGGCGGCGTCGAGCGCCTTCATCGCATCGGCGGGCGATGCGTCGGCCACCTCCGTCAGGGGCTGGCCGGTCGCCGGGTCGTTCACCGGGAACGTCTTGCCTCCCTCGGCGTCGACGGCCTTGCCGCCGATCCACAGTTTTGCCGGAATCGAATCGATCAATGCGCGTTGGTCCATACCGTCCATGATGCCTCCGCAGCGCCCGATGCAAACGACAAACGACGCGCGCATGACTCGGCACCGGATTACTGTTGGTTCGTATGAGCGTCGATATCACCGGCACGGATGCCTGGCAGAAGCTGACCGATCACTACTCCACGATCGCCGATACTCATCTTCGGAACCTGTTCTCCGAGGACGCCGACCGAGCGCACACGTTCACGCTCGATGCTGCCGATCTCCATATCGACTACAGCAAGCACCGGATCACCCGCGAGACCCTCGAACTGCTCGTCGAACTCGCGCGCACCGCCGACGTCGAGGGCAAGCGCGACGCCATGTTCGCGGGCGAGCACATCAACACCTCCGAGGATCGCGCCGTACTGCACACCGCACTGCGCCTACCGGCGGACGCGTCCCTGACCGTCGACGGCCAGGACGTCGTCGCCGATGTGCACGAAGTCCTCACTGCGATGGGCGAATTCACCGACCGAGTGCGTTCGGGCGAATGGGTCGGTGCCACCGGCGAGAAGATCGCCACCGTCGTCAACATAGGAATCGGCGGTAGCGACCTGGGACCGGTCATGGTCTACAACGCGCTCCGTCATTACGCCGACGCGGGGATTTCCGCGAAGTTCGTTTCCAACGTCGACCCCGCCGATCTGGTCGGTGCGCTCGACGGACTCGACCCAGCGTCGACGCTGTTCATCATTGCGTCCAAGACGTTCTCCACCCTCGAGACACTGACGAACGCCACCGCGGCCCGACGCTGGCTCGTCGACGCGCTCGGTGACGACGCCGTCGCCAAGCACTTCGTCGCCGTCTCCACCAACGCCGAACGCGTCGCAGACTTCGGGATCGACACCGCCAACATGTTCGGCTTCTGGGACTGGGTGGGCGGACGCTACTCCGTCGATTCGGCAATCGGGTTGTCGGTCATGGCCGTTGTGGGCAAGGAAGCGTTCGGCGAGTTCCTCGACGGCTTTCATCGCATCGACGAGCATTTCCGGTTGACGCCGCTGGCCGAGAACGCGCCGGTACTGCTCGGCCTCGTCGGCCTGTGGTACAGCTCCTTCTTCGGCGCAGAAACCCGTGCGGTGCTGCCGTATTCGAATGACCTCTCCCGTTTCGCCGCGTACCTGCAGCAGTTGACGATGGAGTCCAACGGCAAGTCCGTCAAGGCCGACGGCTCGCCCGTCACGACGCCGACCGGCGAAATCTTCTGGGGCGAGCCGGGCACCAACGGCCAGCACGCTTTCTACCAATTACTGCACCAGGGAACACGTTTGGTGCCGGCGGACTTCATCGGATTCGCCGAGCCCACCGACGATCTGCCGACCCGCGACGGCAGCGGATCGATGCACGATCTACTGATGAGCAACTTCTTCGCCCAGACCAAGGTGCTCGCCTTCGGCAAGACCGCCGAAGAGATCGCCGCGGAGGACACTCCGGCAGATGTGGTGCCGCACAAGGTGATGCCCGGCAATCGGCCCACCACCTCCATCCTCGCCCCCAAACTCACGCCGTCGGTCGTCGGTCAGTTGATCGCCCTGTACGAGCACCAGGTCTTCGTCGAAGGCGTCATCTGGGGCGTGGATTCATACGACCAGTGGGGCGTCGAACTCGGTAAGACCCAGGCCCTCGAACTGACGCCTGTACTGACCGACGCCGAAGCGCCTGCTGCACAATCGGATTCATCGACCGATGCCCTGGTGCGCTGGTACCGGGCGCAGCGGGGTCGTTCGGCCTGAGTTGCGGCGCATCTACGGCCCTAGTAAGAATTTACGGACCCTGCAGGCGGTGCGGATTCCTGGACGGGCCGTAGATTGCGCTCAGCGGATCCAAACGCGTCAACCGTGCGTCCAAATGAGCATGGACTTCTACCAACGTGGGCTCTTCACCCGTGCCGATGCACTCGCGTCGGGCTTCACCGACGACGACCTTCGACGCGCACGCGCACACAAGTCCATCGTTGCAATCCGCAGAGGCTGGTTCGTTCGAGGGGATGTTTTCGCCACACTGGACCCTGCGCAGCAGCATGCCCTCCTGGCTCAAGCGACCTATGCCGATTCCGGCGACGACGTCGTGCTCAGCCATGTGTCCGCAGCGGTGGTTCTCGGACTCGACCTGTGGAACTTGCCACTCGACTCGGTGACGATGACCACTCTTCGCGGCCACTCGGGCAAGCGCAGTCGACGGCGATTCCTTCACGGCACCGATCTACTGGACGACGAGTGGCTGCATCTCGACGGTATGCGGGTCACACGCCCAGCGCGTACAGTCGTCGACGTCGCCAGAACTCATCCACTCGAGGTTGCAGTGTGTCTCGGTGATCGGGCATTGCGGCATGGCCTCACCACAATCGACGAACTCGAGAAATGCTGCGATGCGGCGCACCACCGAAGCGGTGCCGGACGTGCTCGACGTGCGATCGGCGCGATGAGTGCACGCAGCGACAGTGTCGGCGAAAGTCGATCGCGACTGATCCTGCAGACAGTGTCGACTCCGCTGTCCAATCAGACGGTCTTCGACGAAGACGGTCGACGCATCGCCCGTACCGACTTCCTGTTTCCCGACCTGGCCGAGGTGATCGCCGAGTTCGACGGGGAAGACAAGTACGGTCCGCAGCCACGGCAAGCAATCATCGCAGAGAAGAATCGCCACAACCGACTCGCCGAGCAGGGCAGGACCGTCTTCAGATTCGACTGGCGGGACTTGTCGACTCCGCAGGTCATCATCGACCGGCTTCATGCTGCCTATCGGCGTGCATTGCTCCTCGGCCCGCCGAGTGGACGGTACGCCGAGCTACCCCTCCCCGCAGCTACGGCGCTCGTAGGAATATGCGCACCCTACAGGCGGTGCGAATTCCCGCGAGGGGCGTAGATCCGATCCCCCTACACCCGCGCCAACACCGCCTCCGTATCGACGCCGACGGGCAGGGTGCCGAAGGCGATGCCCCAGTCACGGTCGAGTCGAGTGGCGCAGAAGGCATCGGCCACAGCGGAATTGCCGTGCATCACCAGCTGCGCGCCTTGGAAGGTCAGGGCCATCAGTTCGACTACTCGCCTGGCCCGGTATTCCATGTCGGAGGTATCGGAGAGTTCCTTGCCGACGCGGGCGATGGCGTCGTCCAGGCGAGAATCCACGCCCGACGCCTGGCCGATCTCACCGAAGAAGGCCTCGACACTGTCGGGTTGACGGGCCAGTGCGCGTAGGGAATCGAGTGCGGCGACGTTGCCGGAGCCTTCCCAGATCGACATCAGCGGCGATTCGCGGAACAACCGAGGCATACCCGATTCCTCGACATAGCCGTTACCACCGAGACATTCGAGCGCTTCGGCGGCGTGGGCCGGTGCCCTCTTGCATACCCAGTACTTGGTGACGGCCAACGCGATTCGGCGCAGCGCACTCTCCTGCTCGTCGCCGCGGGCGGAGCCGTCGGTGGCCTGCGCCAGGCGAATCATGGCAGCGGTGGCGGCCTCGGATTCGACGGTCAAGTCTGCCAGTACGTTTCGCATCAGAGGCTGGTCCACAAGGGCAGCCCCGAACGCAGCTCGATGACGCGCGTGATGGACTGCGCGCACTGTGGCGTTGCGGATTCCGGCCGCGGACCCGATGACGCAGTCCAACCGAGTCATATTGACCATCTCGATGATGGTGCGCACGCCGCGCCCCTCTTCTCCGACGAGCCAGCCGGTGGCCCCGTGGTATTCGAGCTCACCGGATGCGTTCGACTTGTTACCGAGCTTGTCCTTCAAGCGCTGCAGCATCATTCGATTGCGAGTGCCGTCGGGCAGCACGCGCGGCAGCATGAAGCACGACAGCCCGCCGGGTGCTTGCGCCAGAGTGAGGAACATGTCCGACATCGGCGCGGACGTGAACCACTTGTGGCCGGTGATCGAGTACGTTCCGTCCGACGACGGAGTGGCCGTGGTGGTGTTGGCGCGGACATCGGATCCGCCCTGCTTCTCGGTCATCGACATTCCGGCGATCAGTCCGCGCTTCTCGGACGGAACACGCAGCCCGAAGTCGTATTCTCGCGAGGCCAGCAGCGGCTCGTACTGCGCGGCCAGAGAAGGATTGTGCCGCAACGCCGGAACGACGGCGTAGGTCATCGAGATGGGGCACATGTGCCCGGCCTCGGCCTGCCCCCAGACGTAGAATTTCGCGGCGCGGGCAACGTGAGCACCGACGCGATCGTCGGCCCACGGACTGGCGTGCAGCCCGTGCTCGACGGCAACGGTCATCAGATCGTGCCAGTGCGGGTGGAATTCGACTTCGTCGATCCGATTGCCGTATCGATCGTGAGTCTTCAGCACCGGCGGGTTCTCGTTGGCGATCCGGCCCCAGTCCTGTGCCGCCACTCCACCGGCGAGGACTCCCAGCTGCCGAACCTCGTCGAGCGCCCAGCCGCCACCGGTACGCGCCACGCCGTCGAGCAACGACGGGTCCGGGACGTGTCGAACGGACTCAGGTCGACTGCCTGGTTGAATACCTCATGCGTGTCCATCTCGAACTCCTAACGTGCGCAACGACAATGCGACCAGACCCGGTATCACGTCCACCGAGTTCTGCGATGACAACGGACCTACCAGCACTTCGCCGACGGCACCGACCAGCCCTGCTGCCGAGATGCGCACGTCCTGCTCGGGGATCTCTCCCGCTGCTATGCCGGCCACGATGGCGTCGGCGAAGGCATCGGTGAATTTCTGCCGGAACACCAACCGCTCGGCGTCGACGGCCGGGTCCACCGGTTCGGCCAACAACGCGTACGCCATCGTTCGGTTCTTCAAGGCCCGTCCGGCGAAGGTCTGCACCACTGCCGTGACCCGCTCGGCGGTGCTGCCGTGCCCGGAAACGGCCACCACTGCAGCGACCTCGCGGCTGCAGACCTCGCGAAAGATGGCGACGACCAGATCCGACTTGCCCTCGAAGTGCGTGTAGACGCTGCCGGCGGACACCCCTGCTGCCGCGGCGACCGAGGCGATCGACAGACCTGCGTAGCCCTGCGTCGAGAGCACCTCGATGGCAGCGTCGAACAGTTTTTCACGACCGGCGTCGAGCCTGGCCTGCACCGCGGGCGTCCGTCGATAGGGCATACAAGGATTGAAGCACTGATTCACTGCTTCACGCAAGAGAACTCGAGTAGGGTTCACAGACATGTCGGTACGGATCGAACGATCAGGCCCCGTCACCACAATCGTCCTGTCGCGCCCTGAGGTGCGGAACGCTGTCGACGGCCCGACCGCCCAGGAGCTGACCCAGGCGTTCGAGGAGTTCGACGCCGACGAGTCCGCGTCGGTGGCCGTGCTGTGGGGCGAAGGCGGCACGTTCTGCTCGGGAGCCGATCTCGAGGCACTCGGGACATCGCGCTCCAACCACGCCACCGAACACGGCGACGGCCCGATGGGTCCGACGCGAATGCGGTTGTCCAAGCCCGTCATCGCGGCTGTCTCCGGGTACGCCGTGGCGGGCGGACTGGAACTCGCACTGTGGTGCGACCTCCGTATCGCCGAGGACGACGCGACGTTCGGCGTGTTCTGCCGACGTTGGGGTGTTCCCTTGATCGACGGCGGCACAGTGCGATTGCCGCGTATCGTCGGAACCGGCCGGGCGATGGACATGGTCCTCACCGGTCGCGCAGTCGATGCGCAGGAAGCTCTGAACATCGGACTGATCACCCGAGTCGTTCCGGTGGGGCGAGCTCGCTCCGAGGCGGAGGCCCTGGCTGCCGAACTCGCCCTGCTACCTCAGACCTGCATGCGCGAGGATCGCCTGTCCGTCCTCGAACAGGACGGCCTCGACGAGGAGGCAGCGCTGAAGAACGAGTTTCGGCACGGAGCCATCTCGATCACCGCCGACGCACTCACCGGCGCGAGCAAGTTCGTCTCGGGCGCGGGACGTCACGGCACCCCGAGTCCGTGAAGTCCACGCGCCTGTCGGTGATCGACGAGATATTTCTCCGGACCCACCGCGGCTACGGAATTCCCATTGCACTGCAAGGTATCTGGCGCACGACCGAGACGGTGAGCAGGGAAGAACTCGACAGGATCCACGACGAACTGGCTGTAGGGCAGCTCGGTCGTCGAGTCGGCAAGCCCCGCATCCCCGGGGCACGACTTCGATGGGACATCTCATCCGAGTCGCTTCCCCTCGAGTACGGCACCGACGCGGTCGACGACATCATCGGCTGGGCCGACGCGCAGGCAGACGTTCGACTCGATCCGCAGTACGGGCCCGGCTGGCGGTTGACGGCCGCGCCCGTTGCACACGGGGGAACCGTGCTGTCCCTGGTGTGTTCGCACGCGCTGGCCGATGCTCGTGAGCTCATCGACGCTGCGGCACAAGCATTCTCAGGATCGGTACCGGTGCATGTGCTGCACCCGGGCTCGGATGTGAAGGATGCGCTCGCGATGATCGTCACCGTCCTCCTACGCTCCATCGCGGCGACGGCAAGATTGTGGGTCAGCAAGAAAGCCCGGGCCGAATTGCGAGCGTTCACCACCGCCGACAGCGGCGGTATCGCACCGCACCACGCGAAAAGAATGACGTCGGTGATCGTGGATGTCGATGCTGCAGAGTGGGATTCGGCTGCCCGACGCGTCGGCGGATCGGCCAATTCGCTGTTCGTCTCCGTCGTCGCCGCCACGATGAGCGAACTCGGTTCTCCCGCAGTGACCGTCGACATTCCTTTCCGCACCGGGTCCGGTGATGCCAATGCGATCGGCATGGCCACCGTCGCCGTCCGCGGAGACGACTCGCCCGCGGCCATCCGAGCAGCCTGCAAGGAGGCGTTCGGCAAGCCGGTCGGAGCTCCGGCAGGCTATCCACCCGAGATCGTCCAGCTGCTCCCCCACCGCGTCGCCGCGAAGCTGACGTCGACGCCTGGACGCGGAGAAGTGTTGTGCTCCAACATCGGCGACATTCCCGACGGCATCACTGCCCTCGGCTCGCACCGATCGTGCGGACTGGCCACGCGGGCGATCCATCCGAACCCGTCGGGCGCACTGTCGACGATCCGCATGTCCACCTATCTCTCCCGACTGGACGGCAACTACACGCTCTCGCTGGTGTGCACAGATGACGCCCTGGCCGGATCGCCGGCCGAGCTCACCGCGGCCGTGCAACGAGCCCTGGCGACGCGGAACCTGGCCGCCAAACCCTGGTAGGTCTAGCGTTGTCGCCATGAACGAGCACGATATCCACACCAAGATCCAGCAGCTCATCGCCACCGAGCACAAGCTCCGCACCGAAGCCCAATCCGGGGATGTCGACCCGGACACCGAGAAGGCCCAACTGGCCTCCCTCGAGCACGCCCTCGATCAGTGCTGGGACCTGCTCCGTCAGCGTAGGGCGCGTATCGATGCAGGCAAGAACCCAGACGCGGCAACCGCCAACAGTGTCGACCGGGTCGAGGGATACCTGCAGTAGCCCGGCCCGGAACCTAGACCATTCGATCCGTCAGCACATTCGGTAGGAACCGCAGCGCCGCGTCGATGCCCCGCCACTTGAGTCCCGGTAGCGCGGCGCGGCGGATTTCGCTCTCGATCGCGTCGACCATCGCCGACACTCCCTCGTCCAGAGTGGCTGTGAGAGCGGCACTGTCGCCCGCGTTGGCCGACATGTCGGTGGCGATGAAGCCGGGCAGCAGGGTGGTGACGGCGATGTCGGTTCGCGACAGTTCCGTGGCCAACGATTCACCCAGCGAGGCCACTGCGGCTTTGCTCGCCGAGTAGGTCGCCTTGGCCCCCGGCAGTCCCCGGTCGGCGCTGACGGACGAGACGAACACCAGGTGCCCGTGTTTCTGCGCTCGGAAGATCGACAGGGCCGCCTCGGCCTGCGACAGCGCCCCGATGAAGTTCGTGTGGGCGGTCTGCAGGTTGGCCTCGGCTCGCCCGGTACCGATCTTCGCGCCCTTGCCGAGCCCGGCATTGACGATCACTCGATCGAGTCCACCCAATTCGTCTCGTAATTTTCCGAACACCTCACCGACCGCATCGTGATCGGTGACGTCGAGGGCCCGGACCGCCACGGTGATGTTCGGGTTGTGGTGCATCAACTCGGCGCGAAGGTCGTCCAACCGCTCGACCCGACGCGCACAGAGCGCCAGATCCCGGCCCATGCCTGCGAACCGTCGCGCCATTTCCTCACCCAGCCCCGAGCTCGCTCCGGTGATCAGAATCTTGTTCCGAGTGGTCGCCATAAGCGGCGAGCCTATGTCACTGTGGAGCAATGGCCTCAGAAAGCTCGGAATTCGATGTCATCGTCATCGGCGGTGGACCGGTCGGCGAGAATGCCGCCCAGTACGCCATCGCAGGCAGCGACCGCACCGCCGTGATCGTCGAGCACGAACTTCTCGGTGGTGAATGCTCCTATTGGGCTTGCATGCCGAGCAAGGCACTCTTGCGCCCCAGCGAGGTTCTCGACACCGCACGAAACATGCCGGGCGTCAAGGAACTGGTGGGCGATCAACCTCTCGACGCCGACGCCGTTCTGGCCCGACGCGAATCCTTCACCCACGGTCTCGACGACTCCTCGCAGGTGGCGTGGGCCGAGTCGGCCGGCATCTCGGTGATCCGTGGCCACGGTCGCCTCACCGGGGAGAGAACCGTCGAGGTCGACGGCCGCACCCTCACTGCCCGGCACGCTGTTGTTCTCGCCACCGGAACCACCGCATCCGTACCGAACACACCCGGCCTGCGCGATGCCCTGCCGTGGATCTCCCGTGATGCCACCAACATTCACGAGACCCCCGGTCACATCGCGGTCATCGGCGGTGGCGTCGTCGCGACGGAGGCGGCCACGTGGTTGCTCTCGCTCGGAGCGAAGGTCACGATGATCGTGCGCGGATCGTCGCTGCTGGCCGGTTCCGAACCGTTCGCCGGTGAACTCGTCGCCGAGGCTCTGAAGAGGCGAGGCGCGAAAATCATGCTCGACGCCTCCCTCGAGTCGGTGTCACGAGAGAACCCGGCCGACACCGGCATCGGCCGAATCCACGGGGGCACTGTCCGTCTCGTGGTCGACGGTACCGAGATCGTCGCCGATGAAGTGCTCGTTGCTGCGGGACGTACTCCGGCGAGTTCCGACCTCGGACTGTCGAGCCTCGGACTCGAGGACGGGCGCTACATCGACGTCGACGATCATCTGACCGTTCCCGGCCACGACTGGCTCTACGCGGTGGGCGATGTCAACGGCCGAGCGCCGCTGACACACATGGGCAAGTATCAGGGCCGAGTGGCCGGTGACGTCATTGCCGCCAGGGCCGACGGCAAGCCGCTGGACAGCAAGCGATTCCGCGCATCAGCGGATCACGGCCAGATCCCCCAGGTGGTGTTCACGCCGGTCGAGGTGGCATCCGTCGGACTGACCGAGGCCAAGGCCCGAGAAGAAGGCATCGACGTCGAGATCGTGGCCCAGGACATCGCAGTCGCGGGTTCGTCTCTGCAACAGGACGATTACTCGGGGCGAGCGCAGCTGGTGATCGACCGCGCCACCGACACGATCGTGGGCGCGACCTTCGTCGGGCCGGGTGTCGCGGAGCTGGTCCACGCGGCCACGGTGGCTGTGGTCGGCAAGGTTTCGCTCGACGACCTGTGGCATGCGGTGCCGTCGTACCCGACGGTCAGCGAGATCTGGCTGCGGCTGCTCGAATCTCGTCGCTGAGTACGCGCTCGGGCACAATCGCCTCGCGGATCGCGTGGCCGAGTAGATTGGACGGGTGAACACCGAGAGTGCGTCGAAGCAGCAACCGCTTCTGGTGCTGGGCAAGATCACCGAGATTCTCGACGCCTTCTCGTTCGACCGTCCGTCCATGACTCTCGGTGAGATCCAACAGACCACCGGACTGCCGACCTCGACGGTGCAGCGCCTCGTGACCAACCTTGTGCAGCAGGGATTTCTGGATCGGAGCGGCGACCGCATTCGCATCGGGGTCCGCATGGCCTATTGGGCCGCAACGGCCACCAAGGACCTCGACGTGCTGTCGGTCGTCAACCCCGTGCTCAAGGACATGCGAGACCTGACGACCGAGACCGCATGCTTCTTTCGGCCCGAACAGAACTACCGCGTGTGCGTCGCCATCGCCGAGACGCGGCATGCCCTACGCCGAGACATGTACGTCGGCAAGGTCATCCCGCTCAGCGCAGGATCGGCCAGCCGCGTCCTGCTGGCCTGGGACGACGAGCTCGCCGAGCGCGTCCTGTCTCGCGAACTCGAATCGTTGACCGAGCAGACGGTGACCGAGGCAGAGACGATGCGAACGCTGTTGGCGCAGACCAGAGCCGACGGGTACGCGATCACCACCGGCGAGCGCGAAACCGGTGCCTCGGGACTGTCTGCGCCGGTGTTCGATTCGGCCGCGGACATCGTCGGTGCCGTCACCATCAGCGGTCCGACGCTGCGGATGCCGCAGTCGCAGTGCGAGGACTGGGTGGATCTGCTGATCTCCCATGCCGAACAGATCACGAGAACCCTGGGCGGCCGCTACCCCGCGTGAGACCAGGCGTCGGGGTTCACCGGATGCGGCGGCATCGAACCGCCGAACATCGCCGCTGCATTGGTTGCGCACAGCCGCGCCATCTCCGAACGCACCGACACCGTCGCGCTCCCCACATGCGGAAGCAACACCGTGTTGGGCAGCTCCGCGAGGCCCGGTTCGAGGGCCGGCTCACGCTCGTAGACGTCCAATCCCGCTGCGGCAACGGTGCCCTCGCGAAGTGCGGTCACCAGAGCTGCCTCGTCGACCACCGGTCCGCGCGCGGTGTTGATCACGATCGCCGACGGCTTCATCGCCCCGAGTACGGCGGCGTCCACCAGATGGTGCGTGGAATCCGACAGCGGAACATGGAGGGACAGAAAGTCGCTGGTCGTGACGATCTCGTCCCACGACGCATGTTCGACGCGGCCGGCGAACTCGCCGAGCTCGTTCTCGGAGACCTCGCGATCGCCGGGCGGGCGGGGGCAGAACTTGACCGTCATCCCGAAACCCAATGCCCGACGCGCAGTAGCGCGGGCGATTCGACCGAAGCCGGCCAGTCCCAGCACCCGGCCCGAGACATCGCTGCCGAGAAGCAGTTCGGGCTCCCAGCCGGTGAACGCGCCGGAACGGACGAACGCATCGGCCTCGACGGCGCGGCGAGCCGTCGACAGGATCAGCAACATCGCGATGTCCGCGGTCGAATCGGTCAACACCCCGGGGGTGTTGGCGACAGTGATGCCCCGCTGGGTTGCCGCCGCGATATCGATGTTGTCGAATCCGACTGCATAGTTGGATATTCCGACCAGAGACGCCGACTCCAGCAACTCCGCGTCGAACCGATCACGCAATTGAGAGACGACCACGGAGTACTCACCCGATGCGCAGGCCTCGACCAACTGCTGGTGATCGACTTCCCGCAGGTCTACTTCTCCTGCGGCGCGCAGGATGTCCATGCCCGGCGCGGGTATCTCGGTGGTGACGAGGATTCGACTCATGCGACCCACTCGAAAGCACGGGCCTCGGAACGTGCACCTTGAACGGTTTTCGAACGCATGGGCTCGTTCAACTCGGTGAGCAGCTCCTCCGACAGAGTTGCTATGTCCGCCAGGGTTTTCGGCTCGAACCAGTCCGGTCGCGTCGCGAACAGGATGTCCTCCGACGAGGTGTTGCCGCTGGCCCCCGGCGCAAAGGGACAACCGCCGAGCCCGCCGAGCGAACCGTCGACCATCGTGGCTCCGGCCGAGATCGCGGCAAGGGTGTTCGCAACGCCCAAGCCCCAGGTGTCGTGACCGTGGAACACCACTCTGCGATCCGGAGTTTCGGCACGCACCCGAGAGATCAGCGAAGACACCTGAACCGGCACGGCCTGTCCCAGGGTGTCGCAGATGACGATATCCGTTGCGCCGGTTGCACGATCGTCGTTGGCTATCTCGATGACGCGATCCGGCGACACCTGCCCCTCGAACGGGCAGGTGAAGGAGGTCGCGATACACAGCTCGATCTCACCGTCCACCGATCGAGTGATGTCCACGGCGTCGGGCATCGCGGCCAGGGACACCTCGGTGGTCCGACCGATGTTGGCCTGATTGTGCGAGTCCGACGCGGAGAAGCAGTACTGAAAGTTGCGAGCCCCAGCGGCAGCGGCCTTCTCGACATGGCGTGGAGTGGCAACCCACACCCAGCATCGGGCGAGTTCGGCGGCGGTGAGCTCACCGATGACCTCGAGAGTGTTGGCCATCGGGGGCACCTTGTCGCCCCGCGCCATCGACCCGATCTCGAGCGACGGTACGCCGAGTTCGATGAGGGTCCTGATGATTTCGAGCTTGCGATCGGCGGGGAGCATCTTGCCGGTCAGCTGCAGACCGTCGCGCATCGTGACGTCGCGCAACTCTGCGGCGGGAGCGAAGCGATACATTTACAGGCCCATCTCTTCGTCGGTGCGGCCGAGCAGAGTCGAGAGTACTTCCCTGGTGTGTTCGCCCAGATCCGGTCCGACGGAACGAATCGGCAGGGACGCGTCGCCGATCACCGGGACGACGCCGACGAATCCGACGTCGGTCGGCTTGTCGCCTCCGGTGTCGACCGAGAAGTGCTGAATCATGTTGCGGGCGGCGTACTGCTCGTCGGCGACGATGTCCGCGGCGGTGTAGATCGGGCCCGACGGCACTCCGGCGTCGTCGAGAATCTTCAAAGCCTGCTCGCGCGAATGCAATCCGGTCCAGGCCGAGATGGCGGCGTCCAGCTCGTCGCGTCGACGCCATCGGCCGGCGTTGGAAGCCAGGTCCGGATCGGCTCCGAGGTCGGGGCGATCGATGGTCTCCATGTAGCGCTGGAAGATCGCGTCACCGTTGCCGGCGATGATGATCGAGTGACCGTCGTTGCACGGGTACGCGTTCGACGGGGCGATGCCCTCCATGCGGCCGCCCGTGCGCTCACGTTCGACTCCGTAGGCGAGGTAATCCGGAATCAGCGATTCCATCATCGACAGGATCGATTCGTTCAGCGCCACATCGATGGAACGCTGAGCCAACGTCAGCGGCGACTGCTCGTCGGGTGCCTGCGCCGCGCGCTGTGTCTGCCGCTGGAACAGTGCCATGACGCAACCGAACGCGGCGTACAGTCCGGCGATCGAGTCGCCGATCGAGACTCCCACTCGGACCGGTGGCCGGTCCGGATCACCCACGAGATTGCGAAAACCGCCGTATGCCTCTGCGACAGCGGCGAATCCGGGTCGCTGCGACATGGGGCCGGTCTGCCCGAAAGCCGATATGCGCGTGATGATCAATTCGGGATTGGCGGCAGACAGCACCTCCGGCGAGATACCCCATTTCTCCAGAGTGCCGGGCCGGAAGTTCTCGAGCACGATGTCGCACTTGGCAGCGAGGTCGACGACGTCCTTGCGTCCCTGTTCGGTGCGCAGGTCCAGCACGATCGACTTCTTGTTTCGATTGATCGTGCGATACAGCATCGACGTGGTGCCGGAGTAGAGCCGCCAGTTACGCAGTTCGTCTCCGGTTCCCGGCCGTTCGACCTTGATCACCTCGGCACCGAAATCGGCAAGCATGCGCGCCGCGGTAGGGGCGGCGATGTAGTTGCCGAGCTCGAGAACTCGAACTCCGCTGAGCGGCAATGCCATCGTGTTCCTTTCGATACTCACAAAATCAGGGCTCACAGGATCCAGCTCATCGGCACGATCAAGGCGATGGCGATGACCGATGCCACCGAGACGCCCACCGAGCACGTCTTGAGTGTGCCCCTGGTCGACTGTCCCATCAAGGACTGCAGCAGCCAGAAGGTGTTGCTGGTGACGTGCACGGCGAACAGCGATCCGGCACCGGCGGCGAGCGCGATGAACACCGGATCGAGCCCGATCAACGGAGCGACCGGTGCCAGAATGCCCGCGGACGTGATGGCCGAGATCGTCACCGAGCCCACGGCGATGTGCAACGCGGCAGCGATGACCCACACCATCAACAACGGAGCCGCGGTGCTGGCGGTGAAGTACTGGCCGAGGATGTCGCCGAGACCGGCCTCGTTGATGACGGCCGCGAGCGAACCACCGACACCGGTGAGGATGAGAATCTGACCGCTCTCGGCGAAACCACGGGCGAGAGCCTTCTCCACCCGGGCCTGACCGACGTGATAGCGGCCGATGAGGCAGGTCCCCACCAGGCCGATGAGCAGCGCGATGACCGGGCTGGCGATGAATTCGACCACCGGAACCGAGATTTCGGCGACTTCGAGAACCGCTCCGACTGCGATGAGAACGAGCGCGAGCAGCAACGGCGAGAGCAACACCAGCAGCGACGTCTGCTTCTCGGTGCGCACCTTCTGCGCCACGCCACCTCCGGTTTCGAGGGGCTCGTCGTCGGAATCGGCGGGCTCGGGAACCACAGGCTGCTCGACTACGGTGATCTGTTGCTCGTCCTTCTCCTCGTTCCACCAGCCGTGTCGGAAGACGAACGACATGATGGCCACCGACAGCACGACGACGGGAACGATCAGGATCAACCCGTAGATCATCATCTTGCCCAGGGGCACTCCGAGCAGTCCGGCCAGCGCGAGCGTCGCGACACCGGGGACCATGAACACGATCCCGCATTCGAGCGAAATAGCCAGTGCTGTAGCCATTCTCGCCGTACCGTACTTACCGATCTTGGGGGCGAGGTTTCGAGCGAGCGGAGCGGAGATCACCAGCAGCACGTCGAGGAAGATAGACTGCAGCACGGTCGCGATGGTCAGCGACAACGCGTACGGGAGCCGTTTGGGGCCGAACGTTTTCAGCAACGTGCCGACGAGTCGTTGAATGGCGCTCATCTCCTGCAGCACCGAACCCATCAGGACTCCGAAGGCGATGAGCAGCCCCACCTCGGCCATGATCTCGCCGAATCCGCCCGTGATGGTGTCGACGGTGGTCGACACTCCGAGCTTTGTCGCCAGACCCAGATACGCGGCCCCGAGAACCAGCGAGATCACCGGATTGAAGTGAAAACGAACGATGAAGACCACCACCGCCAGCACAGCGACGACGGTGTTGATCACGATCCACATGTCGGACATCGGCAGTTCTTCCCACCAGAGAGAGTGACCGTCGCCATCGAAGACGGACCGGTGTGATGCGTCGCACCATTGCTCACATTATGGGCACAGATTTACTTCGTGAGCAAGAGTGACCCCGACTTGCGGTCAGATGGGCTGTGCGCGCCGAACCGACAGCGCAGCTCGCGAGGCATCGAGTTCGACCGGGGAGCGCACCGCCAACTCGCCGACCCGCAAGATCCCGTCGGACAACGGTTCCACGCGAAGCCCGCCGCGACCGATCAACGCTTTACGGGCACCGTCGACCACCATCCGGTCCATCCACGCGCACGGGTGGGCCGGTCGTCCACCGCGAAAGCGGATCCAGCCGTCACCGGAGTCGAGCTCGAATTCCAGACCTCGCAACGGGTCGAGCTCGAGCCCACGCACTACGACGTTTCTTCTGGCCACGGCCGGGTCGGGGACCTCGACGCCGAGCACATCCCCCACTGCCTCCCAGGCCTCGACGGCCAGAAAGCTCACCGCCGCCTCGGTATGCGCCCGCACGCCGAAGAACCGATCGCCCCGGATGCCCTTGTGGGCCACGATCTCGACACTCTCCGGCAGGTCCGTCGGTACGTCGGCCGGGCCGTCCTTGGATCTGCCGAAATAGGCGTGTGTGGGCGCTCGCAGCAGCTGCACGATCTCGGCGCGGTACTCGAAGGACATGCCTTCGAGTCTGCCGTGTGCCCGTCCCCCGCTGTTCTCACCCGCGGGTAAGGAGAGATCAGTACACTCGCGACATGGCTGTGACGACCCGCGTGACCACATCGGACGGCATCATCGAGGGAAAGCCGGTGGGTGATCTGACCACCTGGCGAGGCATTCCCTACGCCGCCCCGCCCGTCGGACCGCTTCGTTTCAGAGCGCCCCAACCCACCGAGCCCTGGTCGGGTGTGCGCGACGCCACCGAGTGGGGCAATGCCTCCGTTCAGCACAAGCGCGGCACGATGCTCGCAGTGGGCAAGTACCAACCGTCGAGCGAGGACTGCCTGACGCTCAACGTGTTGGCCCCGAGCACACCGAGCGCGAGCCCGCGGCCGGTCATGGTGTTCATCCACGGTGGTGCCTACACGCTCGGCACATCGGCGACCCCGCTGTACGGCGGCGGCTCTCTGGTCCGCCGCTCGCTGAAGGACGGCGACGGCATCATCTACGTGTCGGTCAACTACCGACTCGGCGCACTGGGGTACCTCGACATGTCCCAGTTCTCCACTCCCGAGCGGCCGTTCGACTCCAACCTGGGCTTGCGGGATCAGGTTGCGGCGCTGGAATGGGTGCAGCGCAACATCGCGAACTTCGGTGGCGATCCGAACAACGTCACCATCTTCGGCGAGTCCGCAGGCGGCAATGCGGTCACCACTCTCATGACCGTTCCCGCCGCGAAAGGCCTGTTCGCGCAAGCTATTTCCGAAAGCTCCGCCCCGGGAATGACGGCCACCAAGGAGCGCGCCGATCAGTGGGCGCGCGAGTACGTCGGCTACCTCGGCGGCACGGTCGAGACCGCCACCGAGACCCTCGACAACGCCGAGGTGCTCCGGCTCGGCCGGGCGGGCACCAAACTCGGCCTCACCACCCTGCACCGCACCCCGGGGCTGCTCCCGTTCGGCCCGGTGATCGACGGCGACTTCCTCCCGGTCAGCCCGGTCGAGGCATACGCGAACGGAACGGCGCACCGCGTCCCGCTGATCATCGGCACCAATGCCCGTGAGGGAACACTGTTTCCGAAGTTCCTCGACGCTTTGCCCACCAACCCCGAGCGCATCACCAAGCTGTTCTCCCTCACCGATCCCGACGCCGAGGCCGTGGTCACATCAGGCTACCGGGGCTACCCCAACGAGCGGGCAGCCATCGACTTCGGCGGCGACTTCACCTTCTGGAAGCCCTCGCTCGAAGTGGCCGAAGGACATTCGCGTCATGCACCCACGTACTTCTACCGGTTCGACTTCGCCCCGCGGTCGATGAAGCTGCTCGGATTCGACGCCACCCACGGCTTCGAGTTGTTCGCCGTGTTCGGCATCAGCGAAACACTGTTCGGCAAGGCGCTGACGCTCGCAGGCGGACGGAAGGCCTTCGCCGAAGTCACCGAGCAGGTCCAGTCGAACTGGATTGCGTTCGCCACCAACGGAAAACCCCTCGAATCGTGGCCGGAGTACAACGAGACCGACCGCAAGACATTGATCTTCGACACCCGCACCCGGGTACAGAAGGACCCACGGAGCGACCGTCGCAAAGCGTGGGAAGGCTACCGGGGCTACGACAGCCAGAAGCTCGAGCCCGTCACTTGAGCAGTCGTGACATGCGACGGTCGGCGAGAATCTTGCCGGCCGTCTGGCACGTCGCGCAGTACTGAAAAGAGCGATCGACGTAGGCGACTTCGCGTACCGGGTCGCCGCACACCGGGCACGGAAGTCCGGTCCTGGCGTGCACGCGCATCCCCGATCTCTTCTCCCCCTTCAGACGCGCCGCATCCTGCCCGGCCGAGCGGGCCACCGCGTCGGACAGCACCGAGCGCATCGCCGCGTACAGCGCCCCGACGGCCTCGGGATCGAGCTTGCTCGAGGATGCGAACGGCGAGAGCTTCGCCACGTGCAGTATCTCGTCCGAGTAGGCATTGCCGATGCCGGCCAACAGCGACTGATCCACCAACGAAGTCTTCAGTCGCGCGGTGGTGCTGCTGAGGATCTCGGCGAATTCGAGCTCGGTGACCGTCAGCGCGTCGGGTCCGAGCCGGGCGATACTCGCCACCTGTTGCGGATCGCGTACCACCCACACCGCCAGCCGTTTCTTGGTCCCCGCTTCGGTGAGATCGATCGCGGGCGTCGCTCCCTCGGGGGTGAAGAAGTGGATCCGCAGCGCGAGGGGCCCTTTGCCCGGCTTCGGCGGCGCGGCGCTGGGGTTGTCCACCCACCGCAGCCATCCTCCACGCGAGAGATGGGTGATCAGCCAGAGGTCACCGGCTCGGAGCGCCAGGTGCTTTCCGAAGCGGGCGGCATCGGTGACGTCCTTGCCCTGCAGCTCGGTGATCGGCGGATCGAACGTCTTGAGAACGCTCAGCGCAGCGATGTCGATTCGGCCCATCACGGCTCCGACGGCATGCTCGCGCAGAAAGCCGGCAAGGGCTTCCACCTCGGGTAATTCCGGCATGCGTCCAGTATGCAGCTACGATGACCGTCGTGATGGTTCCGACTCCGTACGAAGATCTGCTGCGCCGCATCCTCGATACCGGGACGGCGAAATCCGACCGCACGGGAACCGGCACCACCAGCGTGTTCGGGCATCAGATGCGCTTCGATCTGGCAGCGGGCTTCCCGTTGATCACCACCAAGAAGGTCCACCTGAAATCGATCGTCTACGAGCTGTTGTGGTTCCTGCGCGGAGACTCGAACGCCACGTGGCTCCAAGAGCGCGGCGTCAGCATCTGGGACGAGTGGGCCGCTCCGGACGGCGAACTCGGCCCCGTCTACGGAGTGCAGTGGCGGTCGTGGCCCACCCCGTCGGGCGAGCACATCGACCAGATCAGCCAGGTCATCGAGACCCTGAAGACCGATCCGGATTCGCGGCGAATGATCGTCTCGGCGTGGAACGTCGGCGAGATCCCGCGGATGGCGCTCCCGCCGTGCCACGCGTTCTTCCAGTTCTACGTGGCCGACGGAAAACTCTCCTGCCAGCTCTACCAGCGCAGCGCAGACATGTTTCTCGGCGTGCCGTTCAACATCGCCAGCTACGCACTGCTCACGCACATGGTGGCGGCGCAGACCGGCCTCGAGGTCGGCGAGTTCGTCTGGACCGGCGGCGACTGCCACATCTACGACAACCACCGCGAGCAGGTCACCGAGCAGCTCTCACGCGAGGCGTATCCGTACCCCACTCTGAGACTGGCGCAACGGGATTCGATCTTCGATTACACCTACGAGGACATCGAGATAGTGGACTACCGGCATCACCCGGCGATCAAGGCCCCGGTAGCGGTGTGAGTGCACCGCACTTCGTCGGCCTGATCTGGGCTCAGACCACCGCCGGCGTCATCGGAGACGCGGGATCGATCCCCTGGCACGTCCCCGAGGACATGGCGCACTTCAAATCGAAGACGGCCGAGCATCCGGTGATCATGGGCCGTAAGACCTGGGACTCACTGCCCGCGAAGTTCCGTCCACTGCCGGGCCGTCGCAACATCGTGGTCACTCGCAACCCCTCGTGGACCGCCGACGGTGCCGAGAACGCACCGAGTGTCGCCGACGCCGTGGCCCTGGTAGGCGAGAGCCCGGTCTGGCTCATGGGGGGCGGCGAAATCTATCGCAGTGCAATGGATATCGCGACCCACCTGGAAGTGACCGAGGTCGATCTCGACGTCGAGGGCGATACGAAAGCCCCCGAGATTCCCGACGGCTGGGTCGCGACGGCAGGTGAGTGGCAGAGCAGCCGGGTCGACGGAACCCGATTCCGCTGGGTCGAGTACGGAAAGCCTACCCAACCTTCTTGAGCGCGTTCAGGATTCCCCCGTCGCGACTGCGAGCGGTGCGTCATACTGACGATCATGGACAAGAAGTCACTCACCGCCCTTGCCCGCCAACAGCTCAAACTTGCAGTCGGCGCGTCGAGTGGCCGCAGTTCACAGACGGTGTACGGCGGTCACCGACGCCACCTGCGGCAGACCGTGGTGGCACTGGCCGCCGGCAACAAGCTGGCCGAGCACGACCTCTCGGGCGAGTCCACCGTCCTGGTGCTCAGCGGCAAGCTCGAACTGATCTCCGGTGAGCGCTCCTGGAAGGGCTCGACCGGCGACCTTCTCGTCATCCCCGACGCCCGACACAGCGTCGAGGCCCTCGAAGACGTGAGCTTCTTGCTGACCGTCGCTATGTGAGCGCTTTCCGCACGACCAGCACCGGACAGTCCGCGGTGTTGACGAGCGCGAAACTGGTGGAGCCCAACAGCATTCCACCGAATCCGCCACGCCCCCGGTTGCCCACCACGATCAACGCCGCGGTTTCGGACAGTCCGCTCAGAACCCGCACCGGACGGTCCTGAGCGACGACGCGCTGCACCTCGACGTCGGGGAATCTCTCCTGCCAGCCGGCGAGGCTCTCTGCCAGCAGAACCTCCTCGCCGTCGGCGATGGCCTGCCAGTCCTTGGGCGCACGGCCGAACGACTGGGTGAGATCGACATCGGACCACACGTGAACCGCGATCAGCACGGCGTCCCGAGCGGATGCTTCGACGAACGCCCACTCGACCGCAGCCTGGTTGACGTCCGAGCCGTCGATACCGACGATCACCGGCCCCTCGGCAACCGGGCGGCCATCGATGTCGCGGCCTCGCACCACCGCGACCGGGGACACGCTGTGCGCGGCCAACGAGAGTGTGACAGCGCCGGTTTCGCTGGCCCCGATCACCAGCATCTCGGCCTGTGCCGAGACGCCGATGAGAACATCCATCACGCCGCCCTCGACGGCACTGGAGGTCACCTCGAAGGCTGGATCGTCGACGACCAGTGCGGCCAGCGTTTCTGCCGCCACCAACCTCGACTTGGCCGTGGCAACGAATTCGGTTGCTTCTCCTGCGAATTCGCTCAGGTCGACCACCCCCGGCATGTCGACGGCAGTGACGATGTGCAATCGCCGATCCCGTCGGTGAGCGCAGAGAGCCGCCCAGATCACGGCCTTGTCCGCTGCAGCGGATCCGTCGATACCGACGATGATCGGTCGAGAGCCTGTCACGTTTCGGGCCTCCGGTCTTGCGCGAGAACCAATCCTCGCGCGTATGACGAATAGGCGTTCAGGCTAGTCGATGGGGTCCGCCCGAGCGCCTCTTCGATTCGAATCGAACCGAAGAGGCACCGTTCCCACGGACCCCCCGGGGTATGTGGTGTCAGCTGGCGCGCAATGCGTTCGAGTATTCCCGGACTCGTGTGCGGCCGAGCTGGGTTGCGGCGTCCTGGGCGCCGAGATGATCGAGATAGTCGACCAGTTGGTCGCGACTGCGGGCTCCGGCACCGAGATCGGTGCGCTCGAAGATGCGCCACTGCGCCAACAGGGGTCGCAGAACATCGTCGAGATGGCGGCGCAGATCGTAGATTCCGTCCCGCGAGATGAGCATCGCGCTGCGCGCGAACCCCGGCAGGTTGGTGCCCGGCAGCTGAAAGTTCATGACGACCTCGGTGATCGCCGTGACGGTGAGCGACGGTGCCACCTCGAGCGCCGCAGAAACAAGGTCCGAAAAGAAGCGGACATGCAGGTCCTGATCGGCGACGATGCGTCCGAGCAGGCGATCGGCCACCGGATCGTGGCACTGAACGGCAGTGTTGCGATGGCAAATGCTCGACACCGACTCGTCGAGGGTGACCTGGGCCAGCGACCGGAGCAGATGCGCTCCGTTCATCGGGGCGTCGAAACCCACCGTCATGCACTGCGCTCGGGCTCGACCGAGGGCGACCGGATCGACGCTGCGGGTGGCGACCAGGTAATCGGTGACGGCCACTGCATGCCGGGTTCGTTCGTCGCTCCACTCGGTCAGCCACGACGGCCAGACCCCGTTCTCGAAGGCTGCAGTATCCCGCCGATACAGCGGAATGTTCTGTTCGACGAGCAGGGTGGTCACGAGTGCCGCTTTGGCAGCTTCGGTCAGGGTCGAGGGACGCGAACCCCAGTACATCTCGGCTCGGACGTAGTCGGCCGGTTCCCACAGAACGGCCTCGGCGCGATGCCGAGCCAGGTTGGCCTCGATGGTCGGCAACAGTTCTCGCAGTACCGCGAACTGCCCGATATCTCTGCGCATACCCGCCCCTTCGTCGCCCGCCTACCCACTCCGACGGAGACAAAGGTAGATCCGCCGAACTCGCACCGTGGAGCGCTTGCAGATTGTTTAGGGCAAGTCGCAAGCGCTCGGGGCGCGCGCTCGAGACAGGTCACAACGAGTTTTGCCGAAATGGTGGATCACGCGTTGATAACAACCTATGATCGACCCTGTTAGAGGCCAGGAAACAAACTTGAAGTACGAAAACGCCGCGGTTTCGTCGGGGATTGCATACATTGAGCCGCGGAAGCGCATCGATACGCGCAAGTAAGTTTGCTCTCCGATGACCTGAAGATCCCAACACGAAGGGTTGATCTGTGACCGTTCACAACTCGACTAGCCTCGGAATCATGGTCGCGGGTCAGCCTGCGTCGGCTCCTCTTCGCGACTTCCGTGCAGTGGCACGGCTCCTCGTGGGGCACTTCGCCGCCAACACCCCCTGCGGGTCGTTGCCGGGCGAACAGCTCCACGGCGACGTCACCGAATTCACCGTCAAATGCATCAGCATCGCCGTGCAGATGCTCGACGAACGGCGCGCTCCGGCCGAGTCCGACCTGGCCGAACTTCGCGTCAAAGCCAGCCAGTGGGCACGCGAGGGCGTGCCCCTCGAGTCCGTGCTCAGCGTCTACCACGAGGGCATCCAGATCGGCTGGAATCTGGTGTCCAAGAGGGCAGGTGAGGGCGACGCCGCTCAACTGATCGAGGCTGCGCGGATGTTCGTGCTGCTGTCGGAGAAGGTGTCCATCGCCGCCAGCAAGAGCTACGTCGAGGAGCTCCAAGCGGTGGCAAGTGAGCACCACACGGCAGCGCACACCCTGGTGACCTCGCTGCTCAGCGGCCACAACGCGGTATCGATGGCCCGTCAGTCCGGCATCGAACTCGCCGACAGCTACCTCGTGCTCGCCATCTCTGTTCCGCCGCACCCCGACGAGAACGATCCCAACATTCAGAAGACCGTCGCCGCCCGTAGAAAGCTGCGCCGCGTCCAGGCCGAGCTGGCCACGATCTGCGGACGCACTCCCCTGTCTCTGCTCAGCACCGAGGGTGGCACCGTGCTCATCCCCGGTACCCACGACGACGAGTGGGTCGAGGCCCTGGTGCATCGCATCGGTACCGCCGCCGAGGTTCCCGTCACAGTCACCGCCGAACAGGCCGCAACCGCCGACATCCCCACCGCAGCCGATCAGGTACACGAACTGCTGTCGTTGGCGCACCAGTTGCACCGCCCGTCCGGCCTGTATCGCATGGACGACCTGGTGCTGGAGTACCAGCTCACGCGGCCTGGCCCCGGCCGTCGCCACCTGACCCAGATCCTCGAGCCCCTCGATTCGTCCCCTGAGCTGCTCGAGACCCTCGAGATCCACATCTCCCACGATCTGAACCGTCAGCGGTCCGCTCGCCAGCTCCATCTGCACACCAACACCGTCGATTACCGCCTCAAGCGGATCGCGCAACTCACCGGGTTCGATCCCACCCGTCCCTCGGGAATTCGGCACCTGCAGGCCGCACTGGTGGCCCGGCGGCTCGAATCCTCGCGCGGCGCAGCGTGATCTGAGAACTCCGACCGGTTTCTCGACCCGACGGCAGGTAGCGTCGGAAGTATTCGAGGAGCAGGGGATCGTTGCATGACCAATTTGAAGCTCGAGCTGTCCGGTGTGGTCAAGGAGTACCCCACCGGCGAGCAACCGGTACGCGCGTTGGACGGTATCGATCTCACCATCGAGGGTGGCCAGTTCGTCTCGCTCGTCGCGCCGTCCGGTGCCGGAAAGTCGACGCTGCTGCACATGCTCGGCGCTCTCGACACACCGACGTCGGGTTCCATCCGGTTCGACGACGTCGAGGTCACCACCCTCGACGACAACGCCCAATCCGATTTCCGACGCCACCAGGTGGGGTTCGTCTTCCAGTTCTTCAACCTGCTGCCGACGATGTCCGCGTGGGAGAACGTCGCCGTGCCCAAGCTGCTCGACGGCACACCCATCAAGAAGGCCAAGACCGACGCGATGCGTCTGCTCGAGATGGTCGGACTCTCGAACCGATCCGAGCACCGGCCGGCACAGTTGTCCGGTGGTCAGATCCAGCGCATCGCGATCGCCCGGGCGTTGATGATGGATCCGGCGCTGCTGATCGCCGACGAACCGACCGGCAATCTCGATTCGAAAACCTCCCACAACGTCCTCGAGATCCTCGCCGACGTGGCGCACGCCAGCAACGGGCGTCGAGCAGTGGTGATGGCGACCCATGACCTCGAGGCAGCACGGTCCACCGATCGCATCGTCGGCATGATCGACGGTCGCGTCGAGACCGACACTCTGACGGCCGGCCTCGATCGGTGATAGGCACCGCGCTCAGCAGATTTCGAGTCATCAGCCTTCGCGATCTCCGCATGCACTGGGTGCGTTCGCTGGTCTCGGCCGGTGTCGTCGCCGTCGCGGCCGGGCTGCTCATCGCCGTCCTCGGCACGTACGGCTCCTTGACCGGCTCCGTCGAGCGGCTCGCCGTGTCGATCGCCGGTAACGCGAACTACGAGATCGTCGGTGTCACCGACTCCGGTTTCGATCAGAGCGAACTCGACGCCGTACGTGCTGTTCCCGGCGTCGAGACAGCGGTTCCACTGTTACGCAGCACCGTTCGGTCCGATGTCGGAGACCTGACGATTCTCGGTGTCGACTCATCCATCACGGCACTGCAATCCGATCTGGAAGGTGCCGTCGGAAACGCGTCAGGATTGCTCACCGATCCGGGCGGGGTGTTGGTCGGAGCCGCAACGGGTCTGACGCAGGGCGACACCGTCACCATCGACGATGTTCCGACCGCGGTGGTCGGCGTGGTCGACGGCCCCGGGACACAGCGCATCGGCGGGGGCATGTTCGCCGTCGCACTCGTCCCGACGGCTCAGACGCTCACCGACCGCCCCGATGAGCTCGATTCGATCTTCGTCCTCGGCAGCGGCGACTCTCTGCGCACCGACCTCGATACCGCATTGGCCGGCCGGGTGTCGGTGATGAATCCGGACTTCCGGGCCGACCGCGCGAACCAGGCGATGAGCCTGACTCGCAATGCGACACTGATGGTCTCGCTCATCGCGTTCGTCGTCGCGGCGTTCCTCGTCTTCAACGTCATGAACATGGCCATCGCGAAGCGTCGACCCACCATCTCTCTGCTCCGGGCAGTCGGCGGCCGCCGCGGCGACATCGTCCGCGACCTGCTGTTCGAGTCCGTTCTGGTCGGTCTCGTCGGCGGTGCCGTCGGAGTTCCGCTGGGAATCGTGATGGGCCGCATTGCAATCGAAAGGCTGCCGCCGTTCCTCTCGCAGGCCTTCGATGCGCGAATCGAATACGTGCTGCCCGGCTTCGCGATACCGGTGGCGATCGTCGCGTGCGTGCTGGCCTGCGTCGGGGCCTCGGCCGTCGCCGCCGTGCAGGTGTATCGCATCTCGCCGATCGAAGCGCTCGCAGTCGGCGGCGGAGAGACCTCCGGTGGCCCCGGTCTGCGATTCACCCTGGCCGCGACCGTGTTCGGTGTGTTCGCCGTCGCCGGATCCTTCCTCTTCGCCGTCAACGTCGACGGGCAGTTGACCCTCGGAGCCGGTGCGTTGTTCATGTTCGGCGTCGTCGCTCTGTGCGTCGGCGCGACCGGGCCGATCGTGTCCGTCACCGCAGCGGTCCCCCGCCGCTGGGGTGGTGCCGGACGCCTCGCGACCGCCACCATCGAACGCGCCCCGCGGCGTATCTGGGCCACCGTGATGACGATCGTGATCGCCGTGGGAGTCAGTGTGGGAGTGTCGGGTTCGCTGACCAACATGACCGACTCGGCAGCCGAATCGTTGTCGTCCTTGGCGAACACCGACCTGTACGTGTCGATGACCTCACCCGACGCCATACCGTCGGGCCCGATCGTTCCCGCCTCTGTCGACGACGCTGTCCGGGCGACGCCGGGGGTCTCTCGCATCGTCGAGGGACAGTGGGCATACGCGACGATCGACGGCGAGACGGTATCAATCCAGGGCGTCGCCGACGGTAGCAACGCGGTGACGCTCGCATCGCTCTCCGACGACGTGCGCGCGGCAGTGCTCGCCGGCGAGGGTGTGGTGCTGTCACAGGGGTTCGGCCGAACACTCGGTGTCTCGGTGGGCGACTCCATCGAGCTGCCGACGCCGACCGGGGTGCAGACCGTGCGGGTGCTGGACCTGGTCGAATACATCAACGCCGCCGGCGGGACGATGGCGATCTCGCTGGATTCGATGCAGCGTTGGTACGACCGGCCCGGGGCTACCTACCTCGAGATCAGTGTCGACGGAGACGTTGCGGCAGTACAGGATTCACTGCGCGCAGCGCTGCCACCCGAGGCGTTCGTCTACACCGGCGGCGCCGCACTCGAGGGAACGAGCGCCGCTATCCGACAGTCCGGGGCACTGGCCATCGCGTTGCAGTGGATCGTCGCGCTCGTCGCTGCCGTCGCGTTGCTCAACACGTTGACACTGTCGGTACTCGAGCGTCGACGTGAACTCGGCGTACTGCGCGCCATGGGCGGTGGCCGCGGAACCCTGGCGCGAATGGTGCTCGCCGAGGCGCTCTCGGTCGGCGTCGTCGGTGGTGTGCTCGGCCTGATCATCGGTGCGGGCCTGCAGTATCTGAGCACCCTGATCCTCGGAGCCAGCATCGGAATTCCGGTCGCCTACACCGCGAGCTGGTCGGTGCTGCTGTACGGACTCGTCGCCCTCGGCCTGTCGCTGTTGGGTTCGGCTCCACCTGCCGTGCATGCCTCTCGACTGAGCATCGTGGACGCCATCGCGGCGGATTAGATGGTGGGCGGGGCCTCGGGCGGGGATCCGCAGACGGGCTCCGGCCTCGGGATCCGCAAATGCGCTCGCGTTTGTCAGGTGCGAGCGGAATAGACAGCCAGTGGCCGGCGACTCTGCGCGCGTTTGGCGAATGCGCGCGCGTCTGTTCGAGGATGACCGACGCCTTCACCCGCGACATTCGACGCTTCGTCGGCATCGAATCGGCTGCCGATCACACCGCTCACCAGCACCGCACCGCCCTGAACTTGATCGCATCGCCGACCGGGACGGGGAGGAGCAGCGGCAACCTGCTTCACGATTGGCACGGTAGGCCGCTAGACTAGCGAGCGCGATGTGGGCCGGCTGTTCAGTGCGGCGGCAGACCCATCCGCAACCGATTGTTCGATGGATCGAAAGCCGTTGCTGGACAATGGCTTCGGATCAGCAGAACGATCACCAGCCTTCGTAGCTCAGGGGATAGAGCAACCCTCTCCTAAAGGGTAGGTCGCAGGTTCGAATCCTGCCGAGGGCACCACGAGTCGACTTCGCGCTCCACCCTCCCCAATTGCTGGCAACTGTTGCGCAGCCAGGAAACTCCCCGTACTATCGAACATGCATTCGAGTACTGGGGAGGAACTCGTGGTCACAGCTGTACAAGATTCACCGTTGACGTCCGATGAAGTGCTGCGCTTCGTTGCGCGTCTTCAGGCGTCCGATCTCGATGTCGACGCAGCAGCCGGCATCGATTTGATCTCCGCTCTCGAGACCGTCAAGAGCGCCAGCGTGGCAACCCAAGCCGTGGTGACCGACGCCGTTGCGACAGCCATCAGCAACGAACGCAGAGAGCGCGGAAAGCCGAAAGCCCAGTGGCGCAATGGTATTGCGTCACAGATCGGACTGGCTCGGCGCGAATCACCGAACCGTGGGGGCACTCACCTGGGCCTCGCTCGCGCTCGTGCACGAAATGCCGCACACCCTCGCGCGGCTGAAAGCTGGGGAACTCAACGAGTGGCGCGCCATGATCCTGGCTCGCGAAACTGCATGCCTCACCGTCGACGATCGCCGCACCATCGACGCACGACTGTGCGCAGACCCCGCCACTCTGGCCGGTGCCGGCGACCGCACCATCGAAGGCCGCGCCCGCGCACTCGCCAACGAACTCGACGCCGCCTCCCAGGTGAGACGACGCGCCAAGGCCTACGCCGGCCGCCGCACCAACACCCGTCCCGCACCCGAATCGATGGGCTTCTTCACGGTCCTCACCTCGATGGAGAAGATGGTCTGCATGTGGGCGACGCTGCGACGAGACGCCGACACCATCATCAACTCCGGCGGTGACACGCGAACCCGCGACCAGATCATGGCCGACCTCGTATTCGAGCGGGTCACCGGCGCATCCGCAGCACAGGGACCGCCGGTGACCGTCGACATCGTCATCTCGGATTCCACCCTCCTCGCCGGCGGTGACACGTCCGCATACATGCACGGCTACGGCGACATTCCGTCCGATGTCGCACGGCAACTGATCCGAGACACACTCGACAGTGAGACGCACGTCGCATTGCGCCGTCTCTACGCGCACCCGAAGTCCGGTGCGCTGACGGCAGTGGAGTCCACTTCGCGCGCATTTCCCACCGCGCTGGGACGCCTGATCGATCTCCGCGATCGCACCTGCCGAACCCCGTGGTGCGACGCACCGATCCGTCACCACGATCACATCAGATCGCACTCCGCGGGTGGCAGAACGAGTGCCGAGAACGGCGCAGGCCTTTGTGCCGCATGCAATTACGCCAAAGAAGGTGATGGCTGGACAGCCGAAGCATGGCGAGACAAACGCAACGCGCGACACCGCTACCGGCTCATCTCACCCACCGGGCACAGCTATGACTCGAGTGCGCCGCCGATGCCGGTGGTCGAGCTGTACAGCTCGACGATCGAGAACGTGATGATCACCGGTCTCTTCGACGGCGACGCCGCATGACGGGTTGCGGCGGGAAGATACCGAGCACCGACTCGGTTACACTCGTCAACGGCGCGCGTAGCTGCACGCCAGACGTCGTGGAATGCTCCCGAACCTCCATGTGCACCCTGCACAGGCTTCTCTTACGGCGATCGAAACTGCCCACCGGCAGTCTCGCCACCTTGCATCTCGGCCCGAAGGCCCGCAGGTGCAACACCCTGCCCGAAAGGCACTTTCCATCACTATGACGACCCCACAGACTTTTTCTGCACTCGGCGTACCCCAGGCCATCGCGGATGTACTCGCGAGCCAGGGCAAGACCGAGGCATTCCCCATCCAGGCCGACACCCTTCCCGACACACTGCAGGGACGCGACGTGCTCGGACGCGGAAAGACCGGCAGCGGTAAAACACTCGCATTCGCCATCCCGATGGTCGCTCGCCTCGCCGGCCAGCTTCCCGGCAACCGCAAGCCCGGCCGCCCCCGTGGCCTGATCCTCGCGCCGACGCGTGAGCTCGCCACCCAGATCGCCGTCGCGATCGAACCACTCGCGTCCGCGTACTCGCTCAAGGTCACCACGATCTTCGGTGGTGTCTCGCAGGTCCGCCAGGTCTCCGCACTCAAGGGTGGAGTCGACATCGTCGTCGCGTGCCCCGGTCGCCTCGAAGACCTGATGAAGCAGCGCCACCTCACCCTCGACGGCGTTCAGATCACCGTCCTCGACGAGGCGGACCACATGGCCGATCTCGGGTTCCTGCCCGTCGTCACCCGCATCCTCGCCGCCACCCCGGACAAGGGCCAGCGCATGCTGTTCTCCGCGACCCTGGACAACGGCGTCGACAAGCTGGTCAAGCGATTCCTGCACAACCAGATCACGCACTCCGTCGACGAGGCCACGTCGCACGTCGAGGCCATGACGCACAGCGTGTTCGAGGTCGACGGCGTCGAAGCCAAGAAGAAGCTGGTCCACCAGCTCGCCTCCGGCACCGGACGCCGCATCCTGTTCATGCGCACCAAGCACCAGGCCCGCAAGCTCGCCAAGCAGCTCACCGACGCCGGAATCCCGTCCGTCGACCTGCACGGCAACCTCTCGCAGGCCGCCCGTGACCGCAACCTCGCCGCGTTCTCCTCCGGCCAGGCCCGTGTTCTCGTCGCCACCGACGTCGCAGCCCGCGGCGTCCACGTCGACGACGTCCAGCTGGTCGTCCACGTCGATCCCCCGGCCGAGCACAAGGCGTACCTGCACCGTTCCGGCCGCACCGCACGCGCGGGAAGCGCCGGAGACGTCGTGACCGTCGTCCTGCCCGAGCAGCGCAAGGACACCGCAATTCTGCTGCGCAAGGCCGATATCAAGGTCACGCCCGTCCGCGTCACCGCCGACTCGCCCGCAGTGGCGAACCTCGTCGGTGAGCAGGCTCGCTACGTCCAGCCGATGCCGAAGGCCGAGCCGGAAGTTCGCGCCGCGAACCCTCGCAACAGCAACAACGCCCGACGCGGCGGCCCGGCCCGATCCGGTGGGCAGCCGCGCTCCGGTGGACAGCCCCGCAGCGGTGGTCAGCCGCGTAGCGGTGGCGGCGGACACAGCCGTCGTGCAGCAGGCCCCGCCACGAGCCAGCGCAGCCGCTGATCTCAGGCTGGCACACTGGAGCGGTGACCGTCAGCTCTTCCCACACGCCGAAGTCAGGGCCCCTCGGTCCGCAGGAAATGGCGACCGCTGCCGTCATGAGCAGCTTCACCGTCGCGTTGACGGTGATCGGTGTGCTGGTTCCGATGGCGGCGATCCTTCAGGTCGTCGCGGCGATTCCCATGTCGGTGGTCGCACTCCGGTATCGGACCCGCGCACTGGTCACCTCCGCGGTGGCCGGCACCCTCGTCGGTTTCGTTGCGGCCGGAACCCAGACGGCCATCACCGTCGCCAGCGCCGCCCTACTGGGCGGCCTGGTCGGGCGGGCGAAACGCAGGAAGCAAGGACTGTTCGGCGTTCTCGTCACCTCGATGGTCGTCGGGCCGGTGCTCGGGGCGTTGACCGTGCTGATGCTGCTCATCCTCGTTCCGTTGCGCGAGCTGTTCCTCGAAACGCTTCGCAACACGATGGAGGGCATTTCTCGGTTGCTCGAGGGAACGTCGGCGCTGCAGGGTGCCGCGGACGTGCTCCGCAGCAGCAGCACGGCCGTGCTCGACAACTGGTGGTGGTGGGTCGGCGGATCGATCGCCTTCGGCATCGTCACCGGAACGTTGTTCGCGTGGCTCATCCTCACCGCGATTCTGGACCGTCTCTCCACCATCCCCACCCCCGAGCCCCTGGCCTCGAGCACCGACGACGAGATCGGGCCGCTGCCGGTCACGCTCACCGCAGTCGGATTCCGGTACCCGGGAAGCACGACGTCCGCGTTGACCGGCGTCGACCTCCGCATCGACACCGGTGAATTCGTGGCGATCGTCGGCCACAACGGTTCCGGCAAATCGACGCTGACGCGGATCCTCGCCGGCCTCGAACCATCGGAGGGCACCGTGGACAGGCCCGGCTCGACCGGACTCGGACGGTACGGCGGCACCGCGGTGGTGCTGCAGCGCCCCGAAAGCCAGATCCTCGGCACCCGCGTCGCCGACGACGTGGTGTGGGGACTGCCGCCCGGCGATTCACGCCCCGACGTGGAGGCCTTGCTCCACGAGGTCGGGCTCGGCGGTATGGGAGCGCGCGACACGGCCTCCCTCTCCGGCGGCGAAATGCAGCGACTCGCCGTCGCCGCAGCACTTGCTCGCCGTCCCGCACTGCTCATCGCCGACGAGGCAACCGCCATGATCGACGCCTCGGGGCGCGAACATCTGGTCTCGCTCCTCGCCGAATTGCCCCGCAGGCACGCGATGTCGGTCGTGCTCGTCACCCACCATGTCTCGGAGACCGTCGCCGCGGATCGCGTCGTACATCTGCACGAGGGGTATCAGGTGCAGCACGACTCGACGTGGATGCACGCTCGGACGGAGAACCCCGCTGCGCTGCACGACAATTCGAGCGAACGTCTTCTGGAACTGAGCGGCGTGGCGCACACGTACAACCGGCGCACACCGTGGGCGCAGGTAGCACTGAACGGCATCGACATCACTGTCAAACGCGGTGAGGGTGTGCTTGTTCTCGGTGGGAACGGTTCGGGCAAATCCACTCTCGCCTGGATCATGGCCGGCCTCACCGGCCCGACCGAGGGCACCGCCCAGCTCGGCGGCAAGGCGATGACCGCACGTGTCGGCGATGTCGGACTCGCTTTTCAGCACTCTCGCCTGCAGCTGCAGCGGCGCACCGTATCCGAGGACATCGCTGCCGCGGCCGGTCCCGAAACAGGTTCTGCCACAGTATCGGCCGCGATGGATGCCGTCGGCCTGGACAGGTCGTTGGCGGCTCGCGACATCGATTCGCTCAGTGGTGGTCAGATGCGACGCGTGGTGCTCGCCGGGCTGATCGCGCGTCGGCCTCGACTGCTGGTTCTCGACGAACCGCTGGCCGGACTCGACCCTCCCGGCCGCGACGACATCATCGGCGTTCTCGCCGGACTGCGCGATCGCGGCGTCGCCATCGTCGTCATCTCGCACGACGTGGACGGTATGGACACCGTCTGCAGCCGCACCATCACGATGGCCGACGGCCACATCGTCTCCGATTCGATCCTGGGGAGCGTGCACTCGTGACCACCGTCGTACTGCGTCAGGTCCCGCGATTCTCACCGATCCACCGCCTGTGGGCCGGCACCAAACTCGTCGCCGTGCTGCTGCTGAGCATCACTCTCGTGGTGGCACCGACGTGGCCTGCCCTCGGAATCGTGTTCGCGCTGTTGGTCATCGCCGCGATCATCGCTCATGTCCCGATCACCGCAATTCCGCGTCCACCGTGGTGGATCTGGGCACTGTTCGGCGTCGGAGCTCTCATCAATCTGCCGATCGGCGGCGCGGCAGTGCTGGTGTATCTGCGCGCGACGCTGTTCATCTTCGTCCTGCTCGGCGCATCGATGATGATCGGCTGGACCACGTCGATGAGCGACATCGCCCCTGCGGTCTCCAAACTGGGCGCACCGCTGAAGAAGCTGAAGTTGCCGGTCGACGAGTGGGCCATCGCCGTGGCCCTGAGCCTGCGGTCGCTTCCGCTGCTGATCGAAGAGATGCGCACCCTCAATGCTGCCCGACGCCTGCGCCCCAAGCCGGTCGTCAACAGCGCGTCGGACAATTCTCTGGTCGACATCGTCACGACGGTGATGTCGGTGGCGATCAGGCGGGCCGACGAAATGGGTGGGGCCATCACCGCTCGCGGAGGTACCGGAATGATCACCGCCACCGACGCGCGGTTCAAGGCCTCGGACGCGGTGACACTGATCGTGGTGACTCTGGCGTGCGCCGCGGCGATCGCGATCAGCTTCCTATTGGGCTGACCTACTCCCCCGCGAGACGTTCGGTGCGCGAGTTCAAGGCCTTGACGAACACCTCCGGGATGTCGCGTGGATCCTCGGCGACATAGCTCGTTCCGCCGGTCGCAGCCGAGATCTGCTGCAGCGCAACCGGATCTGCGTCACTGGTGACGCCGACGGTGATGATCACGATGGGGCGCACCGGATCCTGTTCCTTCTGCAGCGACGCCAGCAGCTCGTCGAGGGAGATACTGCCCTCGTCTTCGTTGGCACCGTCGGTCAGGATGATGACGCTGTTGACGTAGTCGGGGTCGTATCCCTCCTTGACCCGCCGGAATGCAGCCAACGTGGTGTCGTAGAGCCCCGTTCCGCCGCCGACGAGAGCCGGAAGCCCCCGGATCGAATCGAGAATGGCGTCGCGCTGCGATTTTCCGTTGAACGTACCGTCGGCCTTACCCATCGGCACCAGCTCACGGTGGTCCTGCTTGCCACCACCGAGCCCGATCGAGAACGCCCACAACCCCATCTGCGTCTGATCGCTGAAGAGTGAGTTGGCACCTACCGACGCGTCCACGGTCAGCGCGATGCGGGTGGAGTCTCCCGATTTCGCGGCCATCGAACCCGACACGTCCTCGACGACGAGGGTGCGCAACGGCAGTGCGAGCACGGCCCAGTCCCGCAGCGTCGTCTCGATGGACAGCGGGTTCTTGATCTCGAGCGACGCGACGGACCCGACGCCTCGACCGTCGGGAAGCGGTGTGCCACTCGATGTTCGGAAGCCGGCTGCAACCAGGGTCTCAGTGGCAGACGCGGTGGCGAGAACCGAGCCCAGAGCGGCTCCGGCCTGCTTGACGCGGTCGTATTCGGGGCCGGCAGGCGCGGTCACGGCCAGCGGGTAGTTGAGGAAATAGCTGCCGGTCGGCGGAACCGACTCGGTCAGTCCCGCTCCCGGATTGTCGGCCTCGTACGCAAGCAGTGCCTGCTCGGTCGCCACGCTGGTGCCACCCTCGGCGGCCACCTGGGCCACCAGACCCGGGGTGTCGTGTGGAGTGTCCGCGATTCGTCCGAAGTCCTGAGCCATCGGGACCAGTGCCGCCGACACGGCCTTGGCGTCGGAGATCGCCACCTCGGATTCGGCCAGCGCACCGAGGATCGCGGCATTCGAGGCGCTGCTGGTCAGGGGATCACCGATGCGTTGCCCGGGAAGCTGGAGCACGCTGAGCCAGGTATCGGTCACCGGCGCGGCATCGGACTTCGAGACCAGGACCGGCAGCGTGTTCGCGACGGAGGCCTTGGCCAGCTCGGGAAGCGCACCGGTCGAGCGAAGAGTCTTGAGCAGCCACAGTGTCGAATCCGGTATCCACAGGTCCGGGCGATTTTCGGTTCCGGCGATCTCGGTGGCGGTGTCGGCGGGTCGTTCGGGGCGAACCTCGAAGTTCACGCAACCACGATCGAACTCGGTGGCCTGCGCGAGAATCTGCTCGACGGGCTCGGCGATGGAGGTGTCCACGGCGAGCGAGACGGTGTCGACGGAATCGCAGGAATCAGCACCGGACGCGCGGACGGCCTGAACGCCGAACCAGCCACCGACCACGACGACGACTGCCACCAACGCAAGCACCGACCAGATCGCGGCCGAACCGAACCGCCGAGCACTACCGCTGTGACGTCCCGACATCGATGCAACCCCCTGCTCGGCCCCCGCTGCACTCACAGGACGAGTGCAAGCGCACGCGCCCTCAGAAGTGACGCGACGCACAGCATAGTAGCCCTCTCAGCGACCGGAGCGACTTCTCAGCGCATTGACGAAAACGTTCGGGATCTCCGCGGGATTTCGTGCAACGAAGCTCGTACCGCCCGTTGCCGCCGAAATCTGTTGCAGCACACCGGCATCGGCGTCATCGGTGATTCCGATCGTGACGATGACGACCGGCCTGGACGGGTCCTGCTCCGCACGCAGAGTGGACAGCAGCTCGTCGAGCGCGATGCTGTCGGGGTCCTCGTTGGTGCCGTCGGTGAGGATGATGACGCTGTTGACCGCGTCGGGATCGTAGCCCTGCTGCACCGTGCGGAACGCTGCCAACGTGGTGTCGTATAGCCCGGTACCACCTCCAACCAGGGCCGGAAGCGTTCGAGTCTGCTGCAGCAGCACCTCACGCTGCGTGGTGTTGCCGACTTTTTCGTCCATTCGCCGGATCGGTGCGAGCTCACGGTAGTCCTGCGATTCGCCGCCGAGTCCGATCGAGAATGCCCACAACCCCATCGACGCGTTGTCGGGGAACAGTCGGTTTCCGGTTTCGCTGGCCTGCACCGTCAATGCGATACGTGAATCGGCCCCCGCGCTGTAGTTCATCGATCCGGAGACGTCCTCCATCACCAGGGTCCGCGACGGCAGCGCCAACACCTGGTACTGGCGCAGCGTCGACTCGGCGGCCTGCTGGTCGGCGATCGTCAGAGGCGTCACGTCACCGATCCCGCGATCGGAATCGAGGGGTGCGTTGTCCGCGGAGCGGAACCCGGATTCGGACAGAGCCCGCTGCCCCTGTTCGGATTCGATGGCCGTGGCCAGTGCCGTCCCGACGGACTTCGCGGTCTCGTGTCGATCCCCTGCGGGCTCGGTCACGGCCAGCGGAAAGTTGAGGAAGATGCTGCCCGTCGGCGGCACCGTCGCGCCCAGTTCGACGCTGTTGTCCTGCTGGTAGGCCAGGAAGGCCTGCTCGGAGACCACTGCGACACCGCCGTCGGCAACCAGATCGTCCAGCCGTACCGTCGGATCGGCCTCACCGCGAGTGGCGGCCTGGGCCTGAGCGATGGGGACGAGCGCCGCTCCGACCGAGTCCAGGGCGCTCTCGTCCGATCCGGCCTCGGCCACCGCCCCCAGGATGGCCGCATCGGACGTGGTGTTGGTCAGCGGGTTGCCGATGCGCAGACCTTCGAGCTTCAATGCGGTGAGCCAGGTGTCGAAGAATGGCACCTCGTCCTTGCGGGCCGCGAGCACAGCCGGGGTGCCGGCCACCGACTGACTCGCCAGGTCGATCAGCGACGCGGTGGACCGCACGGTCTTGCCGATCCACAGCGAGGAATCCGGAATCCAGAGAGAGGGAACATCGTCGCCCTTGGCGACCGCAGCCGAGACCTGACCGGATTCGGTTGCCGTGACCTCGATCCGAGCGCAACCGAGGCTTTCCGCGGACGTCTCGTCGACGATCTTCTGCAGCACCGGCGCGATGGCAGGGTCCGCGGCCAGAGAGTAGGACGCGGGATCGCCGCACTCGGAACCGAATGCCTTCTGCGCGACGACCACTCCGCCGCCCACCACGAGAAACAGGGCCACGGCCACGACGCCGTACTTGGCGAACCCTCTGCTGCTCGTCGCGGACGACGGGGCACTGTGTCTACCGGGCATCGCGGGCTCCTACTTCACTGGTCGTTCCACAGGCTCCACCCCTGCCGCGTCAGGCGTAGATCTTGACGAACGTCTTCAGCGAGTTCTCGATGTCGCCCTTGAGTGCGCGTGCGACGCCGGAGCCGATCGGACCGAACAGCGGCGCGCCGCCGAGGTTGACGTCGATGGTGATCTCGGAACCGTCACCCTTGGATTTCACGGACAGGTTCAGGCCGATCTTGACGCCGCCCTTACCGTTGCCCTTGAGCTCGAGCTTCTTGGGCGGATCGTAGGACTCGATCTTCCAGGACACCCGGTTGCGCATGCCCTTCACGCTGGCGACGGAGTCCAAGGTGGTGCCCACGGCCAGCTGCTCGGGCAGCTCACCGCGCCACGCTTCGTGGATGGAGAGCCACTGCTCGTATCCGGACAGATCGGACGCGTGCGCCCACGTCTGCTCGGGGGTGAGTGGGACGTCGAGGGAAACCTTCAGCTTGGCCACAGCAGGGATGGTAACCGCTGCACGAAAAATGTCCGTGTGAGGCCTTGCTCACACGGACATTTTCGGTGGAACCTGCTATCGACTAGTGAGCGCTGGCCTTCTCCGCACCGATACCGGTGAGGGAGCGAACCTCCATCTCGGCCTGCTTGTCGGTGTTCTCGGTGTCCTTCGAGATCAGTGTTCCGACGATGCCGAGGATGAATGCCAACGGGATCGAGACGATGCCGGGGTTGGAGAGCGGGAACCAGGCGAAGTCAGAGCCGGGGACCATCGACGTCGGCGATCCGGAGACGGCCGGGGAGAAGATGATCAGCACGATCGTCGAGATCAGGCCGCCGTACATGCTGAACAGTGCGCCGGTGGTGGTGAAGCGACGCCAGAACAGCGAGTACAGGATGGTCGGCAGGTTCGCGGCCGCAGCGACGGCGAACGCGAGTGCCACCAGGAAGGCGATGTTCTGCCCGTTGGCGAGGATGCCGAGGCCGATGGCCAGGACGCCGATGACGACGGCGGTGATCCGCGAGACCTTGACCTGCTTCTTGTCGTCGACCTTGCCCTTCTTGATGACGCTCGCATAGATGTCGTGAGCGAACGACGCCGAGGCGGTGATCGTCAAGCCGGCGACCACGGCGAGGATGGTCGCGAAGGCAACCGCCGAGATGACGCCGAGCAGGATCACGCCGCCGAGCTCGAAGGCCAACAGCGGAGCCGCGGAGTTCTGACCGCCGGCCGAGGCCAGGATGCGGTCGGGTCCGACGATCGCCGCCGCACCGTAGCCGAGCACCAGGGTGAACAGGTAGAACGCACCGATGAGCGCGATGGCCCACACGACGCTGCGACGAGCTTCCTTGGCGGTGGGCACCGTGTAGAAGCGCATCAGCACGTGCGGCAGACCCGCGGTGCCGAGCACGAGTGCGATACCGAGCGAGAGGAAGTTGATCTTCGAGGTGGCACTGCCGCCGTACTGGGCACCTGGCTCGATGACGTCACGGGCTGCGACGGCCTCGTTGGCCGATCCGGCCACCATGGTCTGGGCGCTGCCGAGCAGCTCGGAGAAGTTCAGGCCGAACTTGGCGAGCACTAGCACCGTCATGAACGCCGCACCCGCGATGAGCAGAACGGCCTTGATGATCTGGACCCAGGTGGTGCCCTTCATGCCGCCGATGAGCACGTAGGCGATCATCAGCACACCGACGATCGCGATGACGATGGACTGTCCGGTGCGGTCGGAGATGTCGAGCAGCAGTGCGACGAGTCCGCCGGCACCGGCCATCTGAGCGAGCAGGTAGAACAGCGAGACGGTCAGGGTCGACAGCGCGGCCGCGGTACGAACCGGGCCCTGCTTGAGCCGGAAGCTCAGTACGTCCGCCATCGTGAATTTGCCAGTGTTCCTGAGCAATTCGGCGACGAGGAGCAGCGCGACGAGCCAGGCGACGAGGAAGCCGATGGAGTACAGGAAGCCGTCGTAGCCGTAGACGGCGATGGCACCGGCGATACCGAGAAAGCTTGCTGCAGAGAGGTAGTCACCAGCGATTGCGACGCCGTTCTGCGGTCCGGAGAATCCGCCGCCTGCGGTGAAGAACTCCGCGGAGGTCGCGTTCTTCTTCGATGCTCGAATGACGACGGCCATAGTGATGATGACGAACGCACCGAAGATCGCGATGTTGACGAGCGGTTCACCGACTGTTGTATCGGCGGCCTGGGCGAGAATATTCACGGCGGGAGTGGAGCCTGCGGAATGACCAATCATCAGTTTTTCGCTCCCTGGGAGGCTTCCATCTCGGCGCGCAGGGCTGCGGCGCGAGGATCGAGTTCACGGTTGGCGAACTTCACGTAGATGCCGGTGATGGCGAACGTCGTGACGAACTGGCCGAGGCCGAGCAGCAGCCCGACGTTGATGTTGCCCCACACCTTGGTCGACATGAAGTCGACCGCGTAGGTGCTCAGCAGCACGTAGATGACGTACCAGACCAGGAAGAACCCGGCCATCGGGAACACGAAGCTACGCAGACGACGCCGAAGTTCCTGGAACTCTGGACTGGCCTGCATGTCGACGAACGCTTGCGCGTCCGGTGGCGAATTGGTTTCCGGTGCGGTCACCTTGGACTCCTGAAGTAGATGTGAGCTGTAGCTGACTTGGAACAGTAATGAGAGTCAGGTCACAAAATCAGGAGGTGGTGTCGATCACACGATGGGAAGCGGGAGTGTGCGCCGAGCGGTCGAGAATGGCAGTTGAGCGGCTCTGCGGCGGGAGTGGAGCCTGCGGAATGACCCAGTGCGGGAGTGGAGCCTGCGGAATGACCCAACGAAACAGTGGAGCCTGCGGAATGACCCAGCGGTCTCAGAGTTCGCGCTCGCGGTCTTTGCCCATGTCGAGGCCCTCGGGTAGGTGCAGTCGGGCGAAGATGCGGGAGATGTCGGACGGGACGGTTTTTCGGGTGGCGAGGCTGACGGCGATCATCGCGGCGAAGGCGACGGGCACGCTGACGGCGGCGGGGTAGCCGAGAATCGCTGCTGCCCAGCCTCCGAGGACGCCGTCGGAGATGGGGGTGACGACGGAGATCGACGCGGCGACGAGAGAGATGCCGCCGCCGAGGAACAGTCCGGCTGCCGCTCCCGCCGCGGTGAGTCCGCGCCACCAGATGCCCAGTACCAGCAGGGGGCACAGGGTGGACGCGGCGACGGCGAAGACGAGCCCGACGGTGCGCGAGAGGTCCAGGGAGACAACGCCGATCGACAGCGCCAACGGCACGGCACCGGCGAGAATCGCGGCGACGCGGAAGTCTCGGACCTTGCCCGAGAGAACGTCGGTACTGAGCACCCCGGCGATGCTGACCAACAGACCGGATGAGGTCGACAGGAAGGCCGCGATGGCACCGGCGGCCACGAGAGCGGCCAGCAGTTGGCCCGGTATTCCGGACAGCACCGAGCCGGGCAGCAGCAGCACTGCGGCGTCGGATGCTCCGGTGATCAGCAATTGCGGCACGTACAGCCGGGCGAAGACGCCGAGCACCGTCGGGAACAGGTAGAACATGCCGAGCAACGCCAGGACGGTGAGCGAGGTCAACCGCGCCGCTCGGCCGTCCGGGTTGGTGTAGAACCGCACCAGCACGTGCGGCAGGCCGAGGGTTCCGAGGAACGTGGCCAGAATCAGCGAGTAGACCTGATAGAGCGGATGCGCTCCGCCCAGTCCCCCGCCGGGCATCGCCCACGCTCGGTCGGTGGTCGGCGCGCCTGCGACGACGGGAACGGGCGATCCGGCGTCGAGCGTCAGCAACGTGCCCGAGCCCAACCGGTGTTCGCCTGCGTCCAGTAGCACTCGCCCGTCGACGCTCTCGTCGTCGAGGGTTCCCGCCACCGACACGACGATCGGCGAATCGACCTGCACGAGAACGTCGGTGGTGATGTCGACGACGGTCTGCTCGGACACGGTCGGCGGGGCGGGGCTGCCGACGCTACGGTCGTCGGCGAAGAAGTGCACGGCCAGCACCAGTGCCGGGATGGCGATCGCGGTCAGTTTGAGCCAGTACTGGAAGGCCTGGACGAAGGTGATCGAGCGCATGCCACCGCCGACGACGTTCGCGATGACGATAAGTCCCACCGCCAGGGCCCCGACCCACCCCGGCACCCCCAACAGAATGTTCAGCGTCAGGCCTGCGCCTTGGAACTGCGGCACCAGGTACAGCGCGCAGATGACCACGACCACCAGCATCGCCACGGTGCGCAACCATGGCGCGCCGAGCCGGAATTCGACGAAATCGGGCACCGTGTACGCGCCGCTTCGACGCAGCGGAGCCGCAACGAACAGCAGCAGACCCAGGTAGCCGGCGGTGAACCCTACCGGGTACCACAGCGCATCGGCCCCGTACTTCGCGATGAGCCCCGCAACCCCGAGAAACGATGCAGCAGAGAGGTATTCACCACTGATGGCGGCGGCGTTCCAGCGTGGACCGACGCTTCGCGAGGCGACCAGGAAGTCGGAGGTGGTGCGTGCCAACCGAACTCCGTAGATACCGATGCCCACGGTGGCCACGGCGGCCGCCAGCAGCGCGATCACCGTCGCGATCGGAATGGACCCGTTCACCGAATCTGCCCCTTCTCGCCATGCCCTGCACGGGAACGGCGCACTTCGCGGACGGTAGCGAAATCGACGACATCTCGGGGCGTGCAGTGGGACGATCTACCGATGCAGTGGACGAGCGCCACCTGATGTCCGTGACGGCAGCCGTTTCTGCGTGTCTTCCGTTGGCGGCCGGGGCGCTGATCGCACACCTGCCCACCACGGCGATGGCTGCCGCCCTGGCCACACTCAACACCGGTTCCGTACTCGCTCGGTTCACCGCCGGATGGCTGGTCGGCGTCACGGTCGTCGCCACGGCGGGCTTGGTGGTCGTGGACACCGCGGTGGTGGCCTCGGACTCGTCCGCCTGGGTGCGGTGGTTGAGAATCGCGCTCGGCGTCGCTCTGCTGATCCTGGGTGCCCGCAAGCTGATCGAGCGCGTACGACACGGCCCGGCCCGCGAGGAACCGGGATGGGTGGACAGAGCACGTCGCCTCGACGGTGGCAGGGCATTCGCGACCGCATGCCTCCTCGGATCGGTCAATCCGAAGAGTGTGGTCATCGCATTGTCGGCCGTGGCGGTGATCGTGGACGCGTCCTCGGCCGTGGCCGTCCAGGCGGCGGCTCTCGTGGTGTTCGTGGTGGTGTCCAGCCTCGGTGTAGCGGCACCCGCACTCGCGTTGCTCGTCTTCCGCGACCGTGCCCGCCGGCCACTGAACGCGGTCGTCGACGGATTCATCGCGCACAGTGGCCTCGTTCTGGCCGTGATCCTGTTGGGCCTCGGCACGTACATGACACTGAACGCCCTCTGATCCCTCGGCGACGTCAATCATCGGTCAAGGCGGTGAAGTCCTGCTCGTTGCGTTCGGCTCGACGCGTGTACACCCAGCCGACACCGAACAGCAACGGATAGATCGCCACCCCCAGCACCAACCACGGCAAAGCGATGCCGAACGGCGCGACGTCGGTGAAACGGGCGAGCAGCATGCCCAGCAACGGAATTGCGAACAGAATCGACAGCGTCATCACCGCGAGGCGCACCGACAGCAGCAACTGGGCGCGAACGAGGCTGCGCACCAAAGCGTCGCCCACCTCGGTCTGCTCCTGTACTTCGACGCGGGTGCGCACCATCCGTGCGCCGCGACGTTGCGAGAGCACCACCCGCTGTCGGTGCGGCTGGCTCACTGCCGATCCCTCGTCACCGAGACGACCACGATTGCAGCGGACCGCGAACCAGTCTGTCCTTGAGTTCTCTGGCGTGCCGTCGGCTCACCGGCAGTTCGCAGGCAGCGAGGTTACCGCTGGCCCGCAGGCACACCACCAGACCCGAACCGACGCTGCGGATCCCCGTGACCAACCGCAGCGAGACCAGGTAGGAGCGGTGTACGCGCAGGAATCCGGCATCGGCCCAACGACTTTCGAGGGCCGAGATGGGTATGCGCACCAGGTGTGAGCCGTTGGAGGTATGCAGTCTCGCGTAGTCTCCGTCGGCTTCGACCCACGCGACCGACGACCGGTGCACCAGGGTGGTGGTTCCGCCGAGTTCGACGGGAATGACCTCGTCGGCCGAGGTGTCCGCGGACTCAGCGGGTCGACGCCGCGCGAGCAGCACCCGGCGCAGCGCCTCGGTGAGCCGATCCTCCCGCAACGGCTTGAGCAGATAGTCGACGGCACCGAGGTCGAAGGCAGCCAGTGCTCGGTCGTCGTGGGCGGTGACGAACACGACCGCGGGGGGCCGCGCGAATGCCGACAGGATGCCGGCCAGTTCGAGGCCGTCGAGCCCGGGCATGTTGATGTCGAGGAAGACCGCGTCCACCACTGGTTGCCCCGGGGCGGCGGTGTTCTGGATCTGACGTAGGGCAGTGGTGGCGTCCTGCGCTGTGAACACCTCGGCGACGGTCTCCTGCTGGCGCAGCAGGAAGGCGAGTTCGTCCAGCGCCGGGCGCTCGTCGTCGACGGCGAGGACGACCAATCCGCGGCCGGGGTTGTCTTTGGCAGCCTGAGTCATGCCCGCACTCCCGGCCTGAATTTGGGCACCCGCATGCTCACTTTGGTGCCTGCGCCCGGTGCGGTGTCCACGACGAGACCGTAGTCGTTTCCGAAGGCTGCCCGCAGCCGATCGTCCACGTTGGCCAATCCGACATGGGCCGCGTCCTCGGTGTGCAGGCTTCCCGAGCGCAACACCTCGGGGTCCATCCCCACACCGTCGTCCTCGATACTGATCACTGCGTCGGTGCCCTCGTCGGCGGCGATGATCGTCACGCGGCCGCCGTCGGCCTTACCGGACAGGCCGTGCCGGACGGCGTTCTCGACGAGCGGCTGCAGCGCGAGAAACGGCAGGGCGACGCCCAACACCTCGGGCGCGACCTGCAACGTGACCTGCAGGGAGTCGCCGAAGCGGGCACGTTCGAGCGTCAGGTACCGGTCGATGTTGCGCAGCTCGTCCGCGAGCACTGTGAACTCTCCTGCGTTTCGGAACGAGTATCGGGTGAAGTCGGCGAACTCGAGCACCAGCTCCCGCGCCCGATCCGGGTCGGTGCGCACGAACGACGCGATCGTGCCCAATGCGTTGTAGATGAAGTGCGGACTGATCTGTGCGCGCAGGGCCCGCACCTCGGCTCGGTCCAACCGCGCTCTCGACGCATCGAGTTCGGCGAGCTCGATCTGCCCGCACGCATAGCGAGCGACCTCGGCGATGGCACCGAGCATGCCGGGCCCGGGCTCGGCGACGACAGCGGCCCCCAACACCCCGACCACCGGAGACTCGTCGACGACCAACGGCTGCACCACCAGCGCTCTGACCTCGTGGATCGACCCGAGCGGCAGACGCACCAGGACGCGCCGCTGCCCGTCCACCGCCCGTTTCGCCGCCTCGACGAATGCCGGTGTCAGCTCGTCCCACGGCCCGTCCCAGGCCAGCAGCGAACCGTCGGGATCGCAGATGCCCAGTGCGTCCGCACCCGTCAGCACCCGCAGATGCGGCGCGGCGGCGGCGGCCGAACGAGCGTCGAGACCGTCACGCAACGGCTTGGCCGCCAGCGAGGCGGTGTGCAGGGTGGCGTGGACGGCCCGCTCGGCAGGTGTGGTGAGGTCACGTCGACCGCGCAGGCTGATCACGGCGATCACCGAGACGATCACGGCCACGATCACCGCCAGTGCCGCCAGTGCCGCGGTCATCGCGCGCACGAGGTCGAGGTGGGCACGTTCAGGAAGCGTTCGACGAGCCAGTCGACTCCGATGCCGTTGGCGGCCAGTTCGGCATGGCCCTGCTCCGGTTCGGAGCGAAGCTCGACATCGTCGCCGAGTGCGCAGGCCCGCGCTACCGCGTCGCGGGTCCACCGGGGATCGATGAGGTCGTCGCGTTCGCCGACCAGGACGAACAGCGGTACCCCGGTGCGAGTGGTCGGTAGCGCCTCCGATTCGAGCCACCGCGTCATCCGATCCGATGCCTCCTCGGAGTCCGGGAGCGCATCGGCCGGATCGAGGACGGCCCCGGCGTCGGCCTTGGAGAAGCCGAGCAGGTCACTGCAGGCGGTCAGTGCGGTCACGTTGTCGGCGAACGTGCCGCGGATGTAGTCGGAGCGTTCGGCACTCGGATCCGCGGTGCGCAGACCCTCGTAGAGATACGGCACCAGCAGCTGACGCGGCACGCTCTGCTCGGTCTCGGGCGCGAAGAATCGCGTCAGATCGGCCGTGGGCGAGAGCGCCGCGGCTCCGACCAGTTGCAGACCGTCGCCGTAGTTCTCGTTGCGCTCGGCTGCCGCCCAGACCGCTTGTCCGCCTTGGGAGGTGCCCACGGCACCCCACCTGGTGCCGACGTCGGGAACCACGTTGCGGGCCGCACGCACCGCGTCGATCACGTCGTACGCTGCGGCGTCCCGGTCGAGGTAGGCGGGGTCACCCGCCGTTCCGAGGCCCTGGTAGTCCGTCACCACCACCAATGTTCCGCGTTCGAGGAACGGCGTCACCAAGCCGATGGTGCCCAACAGGTTCGGGTACAGCGAGGGCGCACACTCGTCGGTCACACCGGTGGTTCCGTGCCCGACCGAGACGATCGGCCAGCCTCCCGGCGGCGCAGACCCGTTGGGCACGAACACCGTTCCCGAGGTTTCCGTGCCGCCTCCGGTGACCCCGTCGGTGGTGCGGTAGACGATTTTCGTGGCGGTCGCGCCGAGGTAGGCGACCCCGATGTCGACCTGACCGAGCAGCATCGAGGACACGATCTCACCGCGTTCCGAGCCCTCGGGTGCCGGAGCGGAGCCTGCGGACTGCACGGGGGCCGGGTCGACCGATTCGGCGGCGGGAGTGCTGCACGCGGCAAGGGCGAACACCAGTGCCGCGGCGACCACCGGTCCGGTCGACCTCACTGTCTCTGCGCTCCTACATTGCGTTCGTCTACGTCGTGCGTCGTGCGATGCGGGCTTCCGCCGCAATTTCTTCCACGTCCAAGCCATTCAACACTGCCCGCAGAGCTTCGTCCTCCAACTCCCCCGAGTCGCGGGCCGCGATGAGCGCCGCCCGCTGCGCGACCAGGACGTTGTGCCGCAGCGAATCGAACAACGCCCCTGCCGCCGCGATTCGCTTCTCGCGATCCTCGGTCTCGTCGGCATCCAATCGAGCGCGCACCGAGCGTCGGACTCGCTCGATCACCTCCGCGACACGTTCGCTGTCCACTCCGGCAATTCCGTCCTTCGCCGCGCGCTGGAGATAGTCCTCCGCCGCGGTACGGGCGATGGCCTGCGAGAGAAGGCGCTGATTGTCGTTGCGCTGTTGCTCGAGTGGATCTGCGACGTCGAGTCGACGGATCAGCAGCGGAAGCGTCAGCCCCTGCAGCAGCAACGTCCCGACCGCGACGACGAAGGCCACGGCCTGAATCACTGCGCGGCCGGGGAATTCGTCGCCGAGCACGGTGGTCAGCGGCACACCGGCCGCCGCAGCGAGCGTGACCACCCCACGCATGCCCGCCCACGAGAGCACGAGGTTCTGCTGCCACGTGAGACCGGCCTCGCCTGGAGACGATCGTCGAAACAGCTTACGAAGCAGTATGTCTCGACCGGAGTTTGCGAAGATCCACGCCGGACGCACCGCTATGAGCGCGACGAGCACCAGCAACGCATAGGCGAACACGTGGTGGACCGGCAAGCCCTCACGTCGGACTTCTTCGATGACGAACTTCAGCTGTAAACCCATGTAGGCGAACACGAATGCTTCGAGCAGAAGATCCAGCGTGGGCCACACCTGCCGTTCCTGAACCCTCGTGGACACCGAGACGTCGGCGGTGACGCGGCCCAGAACGAAGCCTGCCGTGACGACGGCGAGCACACCGGAGGCATGAATTTCCTCGGCCGCCAGATAGGCCGCGAACGGTAGGACGAGTCCGAGCACAGTCTCGAGCGCCGAGTCGGCGATCCGGTTTCGCACGAAACGAACGAGGCGCGAGAGGACGAATCCCACCAGCACACCGCCGACGATCTCGTACAGGAAGAACAGCACCGGTGAGCCCAGTTCGATTCGACTGCCCGTCACCGACGCGACGGCCAGGGTGAACAGAGTCAACGCGGCCGCGTCGTTCACCAGGGACTCGCCGGTCAGGATCGCCATCATCCGCGCGGGCAGACCCAGCTTGCGGCCGACGGCGACGGCGGACACCGCGTCGGGCGGGGCGACGACGGCACCGAGGACCAGAGCCGCACCCAAGGTCAGCTCCGGGATCAGCAGATTGGCGAACCAGCCGACGGCCACCGTCGTCACGATCACCATGACCAGTCCGAGCCGAAGGATCTGACCGAGGTTTCGCCTGAACGTGACGAACGAGAAATCCAGCGCGGCGGAGTACAGCAGCGGCGGAAGCACCACGCCGAGGATCAGCTGAGGCGACAGGCTGACGTGCGGCACCCCGGGAACGAACGAGGCGATGGAGCCGACGGTGACCAGGACGAGCGGGACCTGCAGATCGATGCGCCTGGCGAAACCGGCGACTGCGATCGCGAAGATGACTACGAGAAGAAGAATCGGTCCGTCCACCCCGACGATTGTGCCGTCAGCCGCACCCCGGGGTACGACCGACGGCCACGATCACCGATGCAGAAGACCGAAAGGTCCTACTTGTCCGGAATCGCCTTCTTGACTGCGTCCTGAACTTTGTCGACCTTGTCGGAGTACTTGCCGCCGGTCTTGTTGTCGATGAAGTCCCCAGCCTTCTCCACGACGTCGTCGATCTTGTCCGAGTTCTCGGCCGCAAGGTCCTTGCCCTTGTCGACCATGCCCTTCAAATTGTCTGCGAAGCCCATGAAACTCTCCTGCCGGTCGGGTGCAACGGAACACCCGGAAGCCTACGTTTCGTTCTGCCGATTGCGTAGTACCGATCCGAATCGATGAGCCACCTCGACGAGCGCGATACCGATGCCGCCGATGATCAACGCACTGGTGGTGGCTCCGACGTTCGACGGATCGAGCTTGAAGAAGGTGCGGCAGAACGGGATTGCGAACAGCAGCAGATAGCCACCGACCGACCCACCGAGCAGCAGGATCTTCCACCAGTTGTAGGGCCGCGCGACGACGGCCAACACCCACAGCGCGATCATGATCAACGTGATCAGCGCGGTGGTACTGGCCTGCGTCACCTGGGTCTCGCTGGCGTTGGGGCCTGCGTAGACCAGCAGGTAGGAGACGAACGTGCACGAGCCGACGATCAGACCGGACGGGACGGCCAGCCGCATCACCCGCGAGACGAATCCGCTGCGCGCCCGCTCGTTGTTGGGCGCGAGCGAGAGAACGAACGCCGGTATTCCGATGGTGAACCATGCCGCGATCGTCACGTGCCGGGGCAGGAACGGATACGGAATCGGCTCGAAGTGGAAGATCTGGGAGAGCACACCCGAGAGCCCGATCAGAAACGCCAGCAACACCGAGTACACGGTCTTGGTGAGGAACAGATTGGACACACGCTCGATGTTGCCGATGACGCGTCGCCCCTCCCCCACGACGTAGGGCAACGTGGCGAACTTGTTGTCCAACAACACGATCTGCGCGACGGCTCGCGTGGCCGCACTTCCCGAACCCATCGAGACGCCGATATCGGCGTCCTTGAGTGCGAGCACGTCGTTGACGCCGTCTCCGGTCATCGCGACCGTGTGGCCGCGAGATTGCAACGCGCCCACCATCGCCCGCTTCTGATCGGGCCGGACCCGACCGAACGTGGTGGAGGACGCCACGGCGTCGGCCAGCTTCTCGGAGTCCTCGGGCAGATCACGCGCGTCGATCGGAGCGTCGCCGCCGGGCAGCCCGAGCGAACCCGCGACCGCACCGACCGAGACGGCATTGTCGCCGGAGATGACCTTGACCTCGACGTGCTGGCTTGCGAAGTACTCCAACGTGTCTCGGGCATCCTTGCGCACCTTCTGCTCGAGAATCACCAGTGCTCGCGGTGTCACCACGCCGGGTGCCTCGTCGTCGTCGACCGAGCGGTCCGAGCTGGCGAGCAACAACACCCGTAGGCCACGCGAGCCTGTTTCCTCGGCGCGACGAGCGATGTCGGAGGAGGCGTCGAGCAACACGTCCGGTGCACCGAGCAGCCAGTTCCCGTGGTCGCCGCAGGACAGTCCGCTCCACTTCTTGGCCGAGGAGAACGGGGCCACGGCACTCTGCGTCCACCCGGGCGCGTCCGGATACGCTTCGCCGACGGCCTGCACGCTCGCATTCGGCCGCGGATCGTCGTGCGCCAGAGATGCGAGAGCCGCTGTGACGGAGTCGGAATCGTGCTCGTCCATCAGCATCAACTCGGACAGCCGCATACCGTTCTCGGTGAGGGTTCCGGTCTTGTCCGCACACACCACGTCGACGCGGGCGAGGCCTTCGATCGCAGGCAGCTCCTGGACCAGGCACTGCCGCTGACCGAGTCGGATCACGCCCACCGCGAACGCGATGGACGTCATCAACACCAGGCCCTCGGGCACCATCGGAACGAGCGCGGCGACCATACCGTTGAGGGCCGGCTTCAAAGCCTGACCGCTGGAGAACAATTGGTTGTAGATGATCAGCGCGCCCGCCGGAATCATCAGATACGTGATGAACTTCAGGATCTTGTCGATACCGCTGCGCAGCTCGGACTTGACCAGCGTGAACTTACTGGCCTCCTCGGCGAGCTTGGCCGCGTACGCATCTCGGCCCACCTTCGTCGCACGGTACGCCCCACTGCCTGCGACCACGAAGCTTCCCGACAGCACCTGCGTTGCTTCGAGTTTGTGCACCGTGTCGGCCTCGCCGGTGAGCAACGACTCGTCGACCTCGAGGCTGGCGCTCTCGATCACCTCGCCGTCGACGACGATCTGATCACCGGGACCGAGTTCGACGATGTCGCCGAGCACGACCTCGTCGGGGGGAATCTGCTTCGAGACGCCGTCGCGTCGAACCTGAGGCTTGTTCTGTCCGACGATGGCCAGCCGATCCAGCGTGCGCTTCGCGCGAATCTCCTGCACGATGCCGATGCCGCTGTTCGCGACGATCAACAGCCCGAACATGCCGTCGATCACCGAGCCCGTCGAGAGCACGATGATCAACAGCACACCGAGGATCGCGTTGATACGGGTGAACACGTTGCCGCGGACGATGTCGCGAACCGACCGAGAAGCACGGGCCGGAACGTCGTTGGATTTTCCCTCGGCCCTGAGCCTGGCGACCTCCGCCTCGGTCAGCCCGGTGTCCCGCTGAGCATCGGCCTCGATAGACATGCGTGCAGCTTAAACCCGCTCAGCCGAGCCGAGACCACCAGCGATCGTCGTGCAGGGTTCGGGTGCCGTCGATGCGCTGGCCCGGCATCGGCACTGCCACCTGCACACCGACGTCCTGCGCAGCGGCGTGCAGCCGCACGATCGGCTCGGACCACGGATGGAAGGCGAGGTTGAACGTGGCCCAGTGAATCGGAACGAAGATGCCCGACGCCGTCAGGTCGATGTGCGCCGTGACTGCTTCCTCGGGATTCATGTGGATGTCCGGCCACCGGGCGTCGTAGGCCCCGACGGGCAGCAGCGTCAGGTCGAAGGGGCCGTAGTTGCTGCCGATCTCGGCGAACTTCGGTGTGTAGCCGGTGTCGCCGCCGAAGAAGACGCGTCGAATCGGACCGGCGAAGGCCCAGGACGCCCACTGCGTCGAGTCCCGGGTCAGACCGCGGCCGGAGAAATGCCGAGCCTCGGTGCACGTGACGGTGAGGCCGCCGATGTTGGTCTGCTCGTCCCAGTCCAGCTCGATGATGCGCTCGTCGGGCACCCGCCACTTACGCAGGTGAGCGCCGATGCCGAGCGGCACGACGAACGGAGCCGACTGTGTACTCGCCAGCTTCTGCACCGTCGCCTTGTCGAGGTGGTCGTAATGATCGTGGGAGATCACGATGGCGTCGACCGTCGGTAGGTCGACCAACTCGACCGGCGTCGGATGCAGCCGTGCCGGGCCCACCACCGAGGACGGGGACACCCGGTTGCTCCACACCGGATCGGCGAGGACGCGATAGCCGTCGACCTCGACGAGCACACTCGAGTGGCCGTACCAGGTGACGGCCAGCTCGCCCGCGTCCACCGGCGCGATGGGCGGCGCCAACGGAATCGGACGTTGCGGCCTGCCCTTGCCGCGTTCGGTGATCAGCGAGACGAACATGTTCTGCTGTCCCTTCTCGCCGCGCCCCGGTACGTAGCTGGAACTGGGGTCGGAGTTGTGGAACCGGCGATCGCGGTATCGCGGGGATCCGGCGGCATACGGAGTGATGTGCACGCGTCGGGCACCGATGGCCGACGGCAGACCCCACAGCGCACGCGCCAACCATGCCCCGCTCAGTGCTGCCGTTGCTCCCAGAACGAACTTCGTCTTCGTCACGGCCACCACATTAGGCGGCGCCGACGTCTTCGCAGCTCACCCGTAGTCTTGCCGTAGAATATTCGCGTCGGTTTTGCTGCTAGAAGGGGAGACATTGAGTACCGAACAGCTCGAATTCCAGGCGGAGACGCGCCAGCTCCTGGATCTGATGGTGCACTCCATCTACTCCAACAAGGACAGCTTTCTCCGTGAACTGATCTCGAACTCCTCGGACGCGCTGGACAAGCTGCGCCTGGAGTCGTACCGCAACAAGGACCTGGACGTCGACGTCTCGGATCTGCACATCGAGATCGACATCGACGCTGCGGCCCGCACGCTGACCATCCGCGACAACGGCATCGGCATGTCGCGCGCCGAGGTCATCGACCTCATCGGCACGCTGGCCAAGTCCGGCACCGCCGAGGTTCGCAAGAAGCTCAAGGAAGCCAAGGACGCCGCCGCCTCCGAAGAACTGATCGGCCAGTTCGGCATCGGCTTCTACTCCACGTTCATGGTGGCCGAGAAGGTCACGCTGCTCACCCGCAAGGCGGGCGAGAGCACGGCCACCCAGTGGGAGTCGACCGGCGAGGGCACCTACGAGATCACCGACGTCGACGACGCCCCGCAGGGTTCGTCGGTGACGCTGGCCCTCAAGCCCGCCGACGAGGAGGACCACCTCCACGATTACGCGTCCGAGCGCAAGATCAAGGAACTGGTCAAGAAGTACTCCGACTTCATCGCCTGGCCCATTCGCATCGACGTCGAGAAGCGCGTCAAGAGTGAAGAAGAGGGCGGCGAGGACACCGTCACGATCGAGACGGAGACGATCAACTCTCAGAAGGCTCTGTGGACCCGCTCCAAGGACGAGGTGTCCGAGGAGGAGTACAAGGAGTTTTACAAGCACGTCAGCCACGCCTGGGACGAGCCGCTCGAGGTCATCCCGTTCAAGGCCGAGGGCACGTTCGAATACCAAGCGCTGCTGTTCATTCCGTCGCAGGCACCGTTCGACCTGTTCATGCGCGAGAGCCAGGCCGGCGTGCACCTGTACGTCAAGCGCGTGTTCATCATGGACGACTCGCAGGAACTGCTGCCCGAGTACCTGCGCTTCGTCAAGGGCGTAGTCGACGCAGCGGACCTCTCGCTCAACGTCTCTCGCGAGATCCTGCAGCAGGACCGGCAGATCCGTGCGATCCGTCGACGCCTGACCAAGAAGGTGCTCTCGACGGTCAAGGAACTGCAGAGCGAGCAGCCCGACAAGTACAAGACGCTGTGGTCGCAGTTCGGCACGGTCCTCAAGGAGGGCCTGATCTCCGACGCCGACAACCGCGAAACCCTCTTGGGCATCTCCTCGTTCGCGTCGACCAACTCCGAGGAGGGTGTGACCACCCTCGCCGAGTACGTGGACCGGATGAAGGACGGCCAGCAGCAGATCTACTACATGACGGGCGAATCCCGTCAGCAGATCGAGAGCTCTCCGCACATGGAGGCCTTCAAGGCTCGCGGGCTCGAGGTGCTGCTGCTCACCGATTCGGTCGACGAGGTGTGGGTCGGCAACGTCACCGACTTCGACGGAAAGTCGTTCCAGTCCATCGCCAAGGGCGAGGTGGACCTCAACACCGAAGAGGAGAAAAAAGAGTCCGAGGCCAAGCGCGAGGAGCAGGACAAGGAGTTCGCCGACCTGCTCACGTGGCTGACCGAGACCCTCGGCGAGGACGTCAAGGAGGTGCGCCTGTCCACCAGGCTCACCACGTCCCCGGCCTGCGTCGTCGGCGACGAGTTCAGCTTCTCCCCGCAGCTCGAGAAAATGTACAAGGCGTCGGGCCAGTTCGTGCCGACCTCCAAGCGGATCCTCGAACTCAACCCGACCCACGACCTGGTGACGGGACTGAAGAAGGCCCGCGAGGATCGCAGCGATGACCCGCACCTCGCCGAGACCGCCGAATTGCTCTATGCGACGGCACTTCTCGCCGAGGGTACCGAGCTCAAGGATCCGGCGAAGTTCTCGCGTCTGCTGGCCGAGAGGCTGACGCGGACCATCTGAGTGCCTGCGGCAGTGGTGTGGTTATGTGCCCCAGGCGGCACTTAACCGCGCCACTGCGGCCAAGCAACGAAAGGCCCGACCGTGAGAGAACCTGTTCTTACCGAACGACAAGGCGACGTGGTCGTCTGGACGTTGAACAACCCCCAGGCCCGTAATCCCATCTCCGAGGCGGAGACCATCGACGCCCTCGAGGCCGCGATCGCCGACGCGAACGGGGATCCATCGATCAGGGTTGCCGTCCTGACCGGTGCCGGTTCGGCATTCTCGTCGGGCGGGAACGTCAAGCACATGCGGGACAAGCAGGGAATGTTCGGTGGCAGCCCGGCCGAGTTGCGGCAGGGCTACCGCCACGGCATCCAACGAATCCCGAAGGCGTTGTATCACTGCGAGATTCCCACGATCGCCGCGGTCAACGGCCCTGCCATCGGAGCAGGCTGCGATCTGGCCTTGATGTGCGATCTCCGAATCGCCTCGACCACTGCGACATTCGCCGAGAGTTTCGCCAAGGTGGGCATCATTCCCGGAGACGGTGGGGCCTGGCTGCTCCCCCGGGCCATTGGCATGGCACGGGCGAGCGAAATGGCGTTCACCGGCGAGGCCATCGACGCCGCCACGGCATTGGAATGGGGCCTGGTCTCTCGGGTCGTCGAGCCCGAGGATCTGCTCGACGCTGCCCACACACTGGCTCGGCGTGTGGCGGCCAACCCACCGCAGGTACTGCGTATGACGAAGAAATTGTTGCGCGAGGGCCAGCAGCAGAGTCTGGAATCCTTGCTCGAACTCTCCGCCGCCTATCAGGCCATCGCGCACCACACCGAGGATCATGCCGAGGCTGTCGACGCGATGCTCGAGCGTCGCGATCCAGAGTTCCGAGGACGCTGACTCGCCAGGTGAGTGGAAACTCGGGACGGGTTCACGTGGTCGTCGCAACGAGCAGTCGTTTGTTGTACTCCTCGAGTGG
>NZ_JASHKS010000070.1:0-9500 GCF_030056835.1 Rhodococcus sp. IEGM 1372
CGGACCTGGGGAATTACGTGACAACTACCCCTGGGGAATTACGAGACCGTCGACAGCTGAGCGTCCGCCTCGGCAACCGAGTGGGCGTTTCCGTGGAGATCCCTGATCGCCAGCCGCGTCGATGCGCTGTACCGTCTTGGCCCCTCCGCCAGTTCGATTGTCAGCTCTTCCAGCGACACTGCACCCCGTCTGATGATTACCGCAATCAAAGCCGTGCACTGAGATCGCCCGCGTAGCGCGCGGGTCGCGTCAACCACACTCCGGCATACCGGAGCGCAGCGCGGACCGTGCTCGAGTGCGGCTTCGGGCATGCGCCAGGTGCGTTCGGATCGCACGAATTTGACGGAGGCTCGCTGCATATCGTTGGGCACGAGAATGTGAACCTCGTTCGAGGGTGGATTCGGGCCCAAACCATGGACGCTCAATGCCGCGTTTCCAGTGAGAATGCTGTGTGGCCCGCCGTACGCCAGGGCCGCTGCCAATCGCTGTCGGTGTGATGGGTAGCCGTTGTACAGCAGCACCACCCCTGGCAGCAGGTGCTGCCAAGGCCCGCCGGCAGCGCATCTGCCGGCCACAGTTCCGTCCGCGACACCAGCTGCCCGCAGCTGTGCCCTCGTCACGACGCCGTGATCGGCGACGTCCTCGAGTATCGACAAATCTGTGGCCCAAGCTCCCCGTTTCATGCCTCGACTGTCGAACGCGACACCGACACTCCGGCGTCGAAAACCGTCGTTCACGGTTTCTCTGTGGATGGCTGCCGGAGTTGTGCACAACTAGGTCGAATCGTGGCTCACGTACCGGAACATTGTCAGGGGTGAGTGCTAGACCCCGCTCGGCCGACAACGCACCCACCCCCTTCTTGAATGAATGTGGGATTCAGTCAGTCAGAGTGCAACAAAGGGACATTGATCCCAAAGGGGGTGGGCGGACGCGGAGCGGGGGCGGGAGGTCAGTCCTCGAATACGCGCAGTTGTCCGTCTTGGTACCAACCGGATCGGGTGACGTCGGCGGTGTCGAGTTCAGCGGGCACTGCGCTTGGGTAGTACTGCTCGTAGCGTTCCAATGAACCCCAGTCCCTGGCCCAGTCGTTCTCCAGGTAGGTGGGGACGGTGACGGGCTTGGCGAGTAGTTCGGACCAGCCCAGTGGGCCGCCGTTTTCGCCGGATTGCCAGGTGTCGGTGGAGCTGACGGCGAGTGGGCGGTCGGGGAGGATGCGGTATCCGGGCACCTCGGCGACGCCGTTTCGGTGGTCGAAGGGGCGTTGGCACGGGAATTGCAGTCCGACGGCCCAGTCCAGCAGCACGGGTTGGTCGCTGCCGATCATGGTGTTGAGGTTTTCCATCACGGGCACCCGCGGCGGGGTGAATGCGAGCCATTGGTCGCCGGTGAGGTTGGGGTCGTTGGCGACGATGCGGACGGCGTCGGCGTCGGGTGCGATGTCCGCCAACGGGATTCGGAGATTACGCCACGAGGGTGCGGGTCCGATGTCGCGTGGCAGGTAGGTGCCCTGGGCCTGGACGCTACCGTCGGGCTGACGCTTGCCGTATTCGAGCAGTAGCGACTGTCCGTAGGTGAGGGCTCCGGTGTCGTCGTAGGACCAGATGCGTCCGGCTGCGGAGAAGACGACCAGAGGTGCGTCGTCGCTACGAGCGGGTAGTTGGTACCAGCTCGACGTCGCCTCCGCGGGCTCCTGGACGCCTTCCTGGTAGGAGCCGAGGACGGGGGTGGTGGCCGGGTCGAGGCCGAAGGGCAGGGCGGCGGAGGAGCCGTTGACGCCCACTTCGCCGGTGCCGCCTGCGGTTCCGGAACTCTGGCCTTCCTCGAAGGCTGGCCCGACGGACTGCTGATCGGTATTGCCTTGTCCTGGTTTGACTTCCACGGCGTCGGCGCTGAGGTCGCTGGGCACGCCGTTGGCGGTGAAGTTGCGCAGAGTGCTGCTCGATCCGCCGAGGGGACCTGCGACGGGGTCGAATTCTTCCGGCAGTGGGCTCAGTACACCTGCGTTGGGGTTCGACTCGACGAGGACGTCGTTGGCGAGTCCGCACGAATTGCCCAGAACCGATTGCACGTTGGAGCGGGCCAGCGAGTAGGCGGGGTACTGAGAGACGGCTCCCTTGACGAGCGAGAGCACCTCGAACAGCACCATGATTCCGGCGATGACGGTCAGCGGCGCGGCAGCGAATTTCCGAATGCGTTGACCGCGCGCGGACGTCGGTTTCGGTTGCGGCGGAGCGTATCCCTCGCGCAAGTACTGGAAAGCTGCAATGGCGAGGACCAGTCCGAAGAGGATGAGGAACAGGGTGCCCGATTCGTTGCCGCCCAGCGAGACCGTCTTGTCGAACCACGGCACGCCGTAGCTCGAGACGTACCAGTAGCCGTTGATGCCCGAGAACGACAGTGCCAGAACGAACATCAGTCCGGCGGCGAACAGCGATCGGTTGCGTTGCGAGCGCAGGGCGCTGGCCGAGACGGCGACGGCCGTCAGCGCTGCCAGTCCACCGGCGATTCCAGCGTAGGAACCGAAGTGGTGAGTCCACTTGGTGGGGTTGAACATCATGAAGAAGATGGTGCCGAGGACGACGCCGAGCAGACGCCATGCCGGCCCGTTCGCAATGCCGGGGATGCGTCGTCGACGAAGCAGCACGAACAGTGTGGTGAACAGGCACAGGATCATCGTCAGGAACGCGAAGCGGCGTGCGACCGAGCCGTCGACGGTTTGGACGAAGAGGTAGTAGTACCGCAGGAAGTCCTGGTACCAGGCCTCGTTGGGGCCGATGATGGTGCGGACTCGGGTGGACTCGATGACCGTCGCGTACGTCTGGTCGGCGAAGACGACGACGAGTACCAGCACGCCTGCTGCCGCCAGCGGGGCCAGCATCGCGAGGGTGCCGACCTGGCGGTGGCGTCGGACGACGATGCGCGCGATGGGCCGGGCCCCGGCGAGAAGTGCTGCCACACACATCAATCCGGTCGGTGCTGCGGCGAGGGTGAAGGCTCCGATGAGACACGCTGCGGCGGCGGGTAGCAGTCGGCCGGTGGCGATGGATCGTTCCACCGAGCACCAGGTGAGCAGTGCGCCCAGGGCAACGATGGGTTCGGGCCGCAGTCCGTTGTTGTACGGCAGCCAGAAGGCGAGGAACACCAGTCCGCCGGTCCACAGGGCGACGTTGGATTTGCGCACGGCGCGGCCGAGGCGCGGGACCACCTCACGGCTGATCACCATCCAGCACAGGACGCCGGCGATGAGGGCGGGCAGTCGCATCCACGGGCTGGCGGTCGAGATCTTGGCGAAGACGGCGAGCACGTCGTAATACCAGCCGAACGGGGCTTCGGGTACGCCGAACCAGCGGAAGTAGTTGGCCATGTAGCCGGAGTGGTCGGCGGCGCGGGCCATCGTGAGGAGATAGCCGTCGTCCGAGGTGTTCGCGCCGACGAAATGCCAGCCGACCAGAACGCCGAGGACGGTGACGTCGACGCCGGTGAACTTCCACCAGTGGGAGGGGAAGAAGCGGCGGTGCGCGCGACCGTCGGTGCCGTCGAGCCGTCCGAGTGCGCCGATGGCCAACAGCGTGCAGGCGATCGCGAGGATCATGATCAGAGACTTGAGCAACGTCGGCGACGACGAGAAGCGGGAGTCGACGTCGACGGTGACGGACATGTCGGCCGGGGCCGCGCCGCTGAGATCGCTGAAGATGCCGACGACCTGGGGGCGTAGATCGCCGTCGAGCCTGCCTTGCAGAGGCTGGCCGTCGTCGTCGGTCAGTCCGGTGAAGGCCGCGGAGGTGTACTCGTCGTTCGAGGTGATCTCGATGGCCGCGCAGCGGGTGCTCTCGACGTCGGCGCGCGGTGCCGTCGCGACGACTACGTTGCGGTCGAGAACGTCCACGTTCGACTCGCCCACGCGCACGAACAGACTGTTCAGTGCCGCGCCTTCGCCCTGAGGGGGCGCAGTCGCCAGCAGCAACCCGCCCGACGCGGGGAGTGCTGCGACGGCAGAGCACGGGAGGGTCGCGGTGAGGCTCAGGGGTGCCTGGGACACCAGCGGGGCGTCCACGTCCTGCAGGAGGCCGTTCTGCGGCCATTCGATGGTGGCCGTTGTCTGAGTGACGGGTGCGAACGGAGTGATCAGCGCGAACAGCACACCGAGCACGCCGGCCACCATGGCGATCAGCCGGGGAACTCGTACCTGAGCACGAAGTTCGTCCGAGGCTCGCAGTGGAGCGGGGACGGGTGGACCAGCTGATGAATCTGTCACGACGTCGGGCACGAGAGTCGATGTTATGCGAGCGTGACGAAGAGGTCACACAGGCACCGTCCCCGGGAATAAATGCAGAACCAGGGAATCAGTCTGTTTTCATCGGTCCGTCGCTGGCCAATCCGGACCGAGACTGCTGCTCGACGGCGATCTCGGCCGTCGTCGCGTCAGGATCGAGTGGCGTGTATCTCTCGATGGATCCCCAGTCTCGGGCGTAGTCGTCGGCGAGGTAAGACGGCAGTGTCTCCGCACCGAGGAGCAGTTCGGTCCAGCCGAGCGGGCCGCCGCCGATCGAATCCTGCCAGGCATTGGTGGATTCGGCACCTGTGCGGTCGGGCAGGATGCGGTACTTCGGTACCTCGGCGACGCCGTCGCGATGATCGAACGGGCGCTGGCACGGAAACGCGAGTCCGACGGCCCAGTCCAGCATCACCGGATCGGTCGATCCGACCAGTGAGTTCAGGGTCTGCGTCTTCGGGACGCGCGGCGGGGTGACGGCGAGCCATTGATCCCCGGCCAGGTCGTTGTCCTCGGCGACGATGCGCACGACGTCCGCGTCGGCGGGAAGGTCGTTCATCGGCACGCGCAGGTTGCGCCACGACGGCGACGGACCGATGTCGAGCGGGGTGATGCGTCCCAGCGCGATCACGTCACCTCCGTCGCGGCGTCCGTATTCCAGTTCGACGCGTTGGCCTTCGGTGACGATGCCGTCCTCGTCCACCGATCGGATACGGCCGGCGGCGGCGATGGCGATCAGGTCGCCTTCCCCCGGCAATGCGTACCAACCGGAGGTCAGAGATGCGGGCTCGGTGGCTCCGAAGCTGCCGAGTACCGGTGTGGTGCTCGGATCGAGGCCGAACGGCAGTGCGACTGTGCTGCCGTTGATTCCGACGTTCTCGGTGGTTCCGCCGGAGGTGCCCGCGGAGTTCGACGAGGTGGCCGCCGCGCTCTGTTCGGAGTCCTCGGGGCGGATGGAGTTCGCGCTGCCCTGCGCGGTGTCCTCGGAATCGGCCGTCAGGTCCTGGGCGACGCCGTCGGGGGTGAATCCGGTACTCCCACCGGCACCGAGGGCGTCGGCTGCGGGATCGGTCGGTTGCAGGACCGAGCCGTTGACGTCGGTCTCCACCTGTACGTCACCGGCGAGTCCGCACGAGTTTCCGGCGAGGGCAGAGAAGTTCGAGCGGGCGATGGAGTACGCCGGGTATTGCGCCACAGCACCTTTGACGAACGAGAGCACCTCGAAGGCCACGACCCCGCCGGCGACGATGGTCAGCGCGGACGGCGCGAAGCGTCGACGCGTGGTCGGTTCTTCTCTGCGATAAGGCAATCGGACGTGCTGATAGGCCGCGTAGAGCAGTGTCAATACCGTCAGGCCCAGCAGGATCGTCGAAAAGCCCTTGCCGGCAATGGACGGCGGCTTGTCGAACCACGGGATGCCGTAGCTCGAGACGTACCACCACCCGTTCGAGCTGGTGAACGCCACCGCCGTCAGGAACAGGACGGCGGCGGTGAACAGTGTTCTGTTGCGCGGAGATCGGACGGTCGCAGCGGTGACGGCAACGGCAGCCAGCGCGGCCAACGACGCCGCGAGACCGGCGTACACACCGAAGTGATGGGTCCACTTGGTGGGCGTGAACATCATCAAAGCCAGTGCGCCCAGAATGATTCCGAGGATCCGACGCGACGGCCCGGTGGCCGTTCCGGGGATGCGTCCGTTCTTGCGGAGCATCACCGCGATGCAGACGACGATGCACAGCAGCATCGCGAACATGCCGAATCGTCGGGCGAGCGAGCCGTCGGGAGAAATGGTCATCAGCGCGTCCCAGCGGACGCGTTCTTCGAACCACGGCACGTTCGGTCCGATGGCCGAGCGCACTCGGGTCGCTTCGAGGACCGTGGCAAGAGTCTGGTCGGCGAAGATCGCGATCAACACCGCCAGTCCCGACGCGATCAGCGGCGCGAGAACGGCGAGCAGTCCCACCTGGCGAGCTCGCTTGACCACGATCATCACCAGCGGGCGCAGGCCGGCGAGCAGGGCGGCGACGGCGATCAGTCCGGTCGGTCCGGCGGCGAGGGAGAACGCGGCGATCAGGGTGCCGATGGCGGCGGGCAGCAGTCGTCCGGTGGCGATGGCGCGTTCGATCGAGCACCACGTGAGCAGTGCGCCGAGGGCGATGATCGGCTCGGGGCGCAGGCCGTTGTCGTAGGGCAGCCAGAAGGCGAGGAACACGAATCCGGCGGTCCACAGCGCGACCCGGTTGGTGAGAACTGCGCGACCGAGGCGGGGGATGACCTCGCGGCTGATGACGAGCCAGCACAGCAGCGCCGCGATGGTGGCGGGCAGGCGCATCCAGATGCTGGCGGTGCTGACCTTGGCGAGGGCGGCGAGCATGTCGTAGTACGGCATGCCGAACGGTGCCTCGGGGACGCCGAACCAGCGGAAGTAGTTGGCCATGTAGCCGGCGTTCTCGGAGACGCGGGCCATGTTGAGCAGGTACCCGTCATCGGAGGTGTTCGCGCCGATGAAATGCCACAGCACGAGCACGCCCACCACGACGGCGTCGACGCCGGTGATGGACTTCCAGCGTGACGGGAGGAATCGGCGGTGGCGTCGACCGTCCATGCTGTCGAGGCGATGCAGCGCGAACAGGGACGCGATCACGGCGAGTGCGCCGACGATCATGGCCAGCAACTTGAACGTGGTGGGGCTGGAGGAATAGCGCGAGTCGATGTCGGCGCGCACGTTCAGGCCGTCGACCGGTGCGGTGAGGTCGGTGTAGATGCCGACGACCTGCGGGCGGACGTCGCCGTCCATCGTGCTCGTGTCGCCGTCGAGGTCGACGACAGTGCTGGTGGCGTTCGACGAAACCGTCACGGCACAGTCGGCGGACAGCTCGGACACGGGAGCCTCGGCGAGAACGCGATCACGCAGCAGCACCTGCAGTCGGTCGTCGTCGACCCGCACGATCAGTGCCTTCTGCTCGGTCTTCGCAGCTTCGATGGGTGCGGTGGAGATCAGCGTGCCGCCGTCGGTGAGAGCAGTGGCGGCGCTGCACGGAATTGTTGCCTCGAGGTCGACGGGCGAGTAGCTCACCAGCGGAGCGTTGACGCTGCCGAACGAACTCTGTGGCCACGACAGCGTCGCGACGTCCTGCTGAACCGGCAGCAGGGGTGTCGCGATGGCCAGAACCGCACCGATGATGCCGGTGACGATCGCTATCAGCCGGGCGGTCGCGAATTTCGGAGCGGTCTCGGGCACGCCGACGATGCTAGGGGACGAGCGTCCGCACGTCCCACACCCATACGCCTCCGGTGTACCGAGGCTCGACGCCGACGAGGTCGGTGACGGTGGTTCGCAGAGCGAGAGTGTTCTTGCCCGGCGGCAGGACGACGACGTCGGCCTCCCAGAACGCCATGTCCTCGGCGGCGTCGCTGCGCTGATCGGCGGTGATCTCGGGGACGGTGCCCGAGTCGTAGACCGAGCCGAGCAGCAGCGCCGTCGGACGGTCGACGGCCCCGTACTTGGCGACCTTCTCTTCCTTGTCGCTCGGTCCGACGAAGTATCCGGCGGCCAGTTTGAAGCCCATGTCGGCGTCCATCTGCCAGCGCAGCGGGCGCGCGTCCTCGGGCCGCGGAAGGGGCACGGTGACGACGGAACCGTCGTCGACGAAGTTTTCCCACTCGCCGTCGGCGAAGAACTCCGGCGTCGGGGACTTGTCGACGGTCACCAGCGGCGTCGGGACGAGGGGTACGAGTGCGAGCGTGAGTCCGGCGATCCAGAACGCAGGCAATGGGCGAAGTCCGTTGCGGAACGTGCGATCGGTGGCCAGGACGACCAGCAGGGCCAGTGCAGGCACCGCGCCCAACGCGAAGCGGGTTTCGAGCACTGATTCGACGAGTGGGTACTCGGCCAGCTTCGTCCACGGCAGCGTGATGCCGGTGTCGTCCTTGCCGATCACCAATGTCGCGCCGAGTGACAGCACGCTCATGACGATCGCGGTCGCGGCAGCAGCACGGGCGCAGGCGACGCGCCACATCCACACCGCTGCCACCAGGGACAGCACCAGCAGGGGCCAGCCGAAGTACGCGTTCTCCTCGGTGGCGTTGATGCGGACGTTCTGCCCCGGAGTCGCTTCGCCGCCGAGCGATTGCGTCGGGAATTGGAACAGTGCTTTGGCGTCGTTGCCCATGGCACCGTGTTCGAGGAACGAGTACGACTGCGGGCCGAAGAACTGCCACCATAGCGGAAACGCCACGAGCGTCAACGCGATGCCGGCCGAGACCGCGAGTCGGGGCACGGCGTTACGGACGGCAGGCCACAGTGACCGCGGCCGGGACACGTAGTAGACGACGGCGAAGATGGCGAACGACATCGCAAAGATGAGCAGCGGCTCTTCACCGAGCAGGATCTGCAGCGCGACGATCAACCCGAGTCCGACGGTGTTCTTGGTGGTCCCGCCGCCATGCGCGATGCGGGTGACCAGCATGGCGATCACCGGAAGCAGGAACAGCACCACGAAGTTGGGGTGCCCGTTGGCGTGTGAGATCGCGCCGGGCGCAAAGCCGCACAGCGCGCCGCCCATTGCCGCGGCACCCTTGGACGCATTGAGCTGACGGGAGAACAGCCAGAACCACGCGAACGCGGTCCCGGCCAGGCCGACGGTGAGAGCGATCGCCCAGGTGACCGTCGGTCCGAAGAGCAACGTGATCGGCGCAAGCGGGATGGAGACTCCGAACATCGCCGTGTTCGCCATCAGATTCACCCCGAGCGGGTAATTCTGCAGGTCACTCCACAGTGGATTGTCCAGATGCGCGACCGAATTGGCGGCGACGGAGAAGAACCACTCCCACATCGTCTGATCCTGGCCGCTGTTGTAGAGGTAGCCGCCGCCCAGATTGCGCCACTGGCCCTGCAGGACGTAGACGGCGGCGACCAGAAATCCGACCGCCGCAACGACGTCACCACGCCCGACGCCGGAGTGTCGAGCCGGTGCCGTTGTCGGCTGCCGCTCGAGAACACTCTGGTCGTGGGTGGTCATCGCGTCGAGGTTACAGAAAGATCACGATGGGCGAAAACTCGAACGACCTGCGTCACACGGTGAGCGAGGTGCTGGTTGCGGGTCGTGAAGTTCCTATCCGATCAATTCCGCGAGTTCGACCGTGGAGTGCTCGGCGATTTTCTTCTTGCTGCCCTCTTTGCCAAGCTTCTGGTGAGTCATTCGAGAAGCTATGGAGGGTTATCGCA
>NZ_JASHKS010000071.1:0-9238 GCF_030056835.1 Rhodococcus sp. IEGM 1372
TGAGCTCGGCGTGTCGAACCAAGGACCGGATCAACCGTTATTCAGACAGTCCCACTCAATGCGACCTTCAGTGGCCTTTTCGCCAGTCAATGGCACATCGAGTGGACCTCGGGTCGAGTGCGGGCAGCGGCTTGCCGAGTGCACTCGATCTTGGTGAGGCGCTCGTGGGCGGAGTTTGTCCACAGGACGTGAGTTATCCACAGGGCAATGTGTTTCCCATCGTCGTGTCGGATTCGGGGTTTCTGGATTGTGCATCATCAAGGGCATGAAACGGGGTGGACCACGAATCGATGCGAAGGTGATTGCGGCCGCGTCCGATCGCGGTTTCATGAGGACAGCGCATCTCCTCGAGCTCGGGGTGGCGTCGAAGACAATCGTTCGACGCACCCAGCCGGACGGCAGCTGGTCACGGGCACTACCTGGGTTGGTGTTCTTGAAGAATCGCTCGCTGACGCCGATGGAGCGCGCCACCGCGGTGGCAATTTACTGCGGCAAAGATGCTGTCATCAGCGGTCGGGCAGGGTTGGCGTTGCATGGACTGGGCACGTCGGGCTCGTTGGACGAGACTTTCGCCCTGATTCCCGAGCCGCAACATCGGAAGTCCGTGAACTTCGCGGTGGTGGAGCGAACGTGGCGTATGCCGACGGCGGAGATGAAGTCGGGACTCCGCGTTGCGCCGATCGTTCGGTGCTTGTGCGATGCGGTTCGACGAATGAAGAATGCCGAGCAGTGCATGGCGCTGATTGCCAATGTCGTGCAGCGAGGCGCGGCCACCGTGGATGCGATCATGAAGGAGCTCGACGCCGGTAGTACACGAGGAACGGCGATGCCACGACGGGTGTTGCGGGAGTTGGCAGCCGGCGCGCATTCCGTTGCCGAAGCCCAGGCCCAGAAGCTGTACGCGCGCAGTGGACTTCCGCCGATGCAGCACAACGTGGTCGTCCACGACGAGCGGGGAAAGTTCTTGTTGATCGCTGACAATTGGCTCGACGACGTGGCATTGGATTGGGAGATCGATTCGCTGGAGCACCACCTCTCGCCTGCGGCACACAAGGCGACGGTGGCGCGTCGTGAACGAGCGCAGAATGCCGGCCTCATCGTGGTGACACATCTGCCGAGTGATATTCGGGATGATCCGGAACGCGTATTGGCCGACCTTCGGGCGCGCTACGAGCAGGCCAAGGCTCGACCGCGCCCGAACGTCACGGTCCGACCACGAGCGGATCAGACTTATCGCCGGTCGGGCTGATACACCCAGACCATGTGCTCGCCGGTCTCGGACGCAGCGGCGATCGGTTGATCCTCGATCCTGTCCAGAACGAAGCCAAGCCGTCTGGGCACGGCCTGACTTCTGAAATTCGCTGCATCACAATGAATTTCAACTCGGATGATTCCGTCCAGCCTCAAAGCCTCCCGCATGAGCGCCGCGACGGCCTCGCTGATCACCCCACGTCCCTCGGCCCGGGCGTCGAGCCAGTAACCCAATTCGATTCCGTGCGGGCAGATTCGGCGATGCATCCCGATCTTGCCCAGAAATGCGCCGCCTTCGAGGCCGAAGATTCCGTAGTCGAACATCTTCCCGGCATCCCACTGCTCGACGGCGTCGGCGATACGAGCGAGTTGCGCCGACGTTCGTGCAGCTTCGGCCGTCGCCCACCCCATCCAGGGCGAAAGGTGAACGAGATTGCGGCCGATCGATCACGTCGGCAACAGCACAGGCATCATCGGCCTCCTCGCGACGAATGACGAGGCGATCGGTCACAATCCGTTCGGAAGGCGCGTCGTGCATGGTCAGCAGTGTGTCAACAATGCATCCGACTGGCCATCGAATTTCATTGCACTGTCACCCGCCCGCAGTCCACTCGATGTGCCATTGACGGGCGAAAAGGCCACCGAATGTCACATTGAGTGGTCAAAAAGGGGGGCAGGGGGCGGGGTCAGGAAGCCGACCAGGATCTCCAGGACAGTTTGTCGATGATGATGACTGGACCCTCGGGTCTGTTGTTTTTGTATTGACTGTATTTCGCGACCAGGGCGTCGGTGGCCGATGTGCCTTCGGCGCTGGAGGTTTCGGCGATATGGGCGCTTCCGTCGGCGCGGATCCACCAGAGTTGGGACCAGTCGTCGGTGTAGTGGTCGACGATGAGGCTGACGGCGGGGTCGGCGCGGATGTTGTCGAGTCGCTGGAGTTTTCGGGTTGTTTTGGGTTTCCAGTCGATGGCGGTGTAGATGCGGTCGCCGGTGGGGGCGACGGCGAAGACGATCGGTACCAGGTGTGGTGTGCCGTCGGGGTTGATGGTGGAGAGTTGGGCTCGGGGTGCGTCGGTGAAGCGTTGGACTTCGTTGTCGATCTTCACGTTCGGTTCCTCGGGTTATGCGGATTCGCTGTGGGTGCTGTGTCGGGTGATGAATTGTTCGAGTGCCGCAACGGACATGGGGCGTCCGAGTAGGTGTCCTTGGCCGAAGGTTACGCCCATGTCGGTGCAGACCTGGAGTTGTTCCGGTGTCTCGATTCCCTCGATGACGGTGTCTTTGCCGAGGGTGGTGGTGACGTCGACGAGGGCTGTGCAGAGTGTGGTCATGGCGCGGCGTCGGTGCAGGTTGTCGCTGTCGAGGTGTTGGGTCAGCGATTTGTCGATCTTGAGGGTGTCGACAGGGAGGGTGGCGAGTCGTTCGAGGGAGGAGAAGCCGGAGCCGAAGTCGTCGATGGCGATGAGGACGCCGTGGCGTTGGACGTCGCGCAGTTGGTAGTGGACGGCGTCGAGGTCGTGCAGTGTCTGTGATTCGGAGAGTTCGAGGGCGAGCCGGCCGGGTTGGATGCCGTACGTGTCGACGATGTCGATGACGTCGGTGGCGAGGCTTCCGGTGGCGAAGTGGGCTGGGCTGATGTTGACGCCCACTTGGAGGTGGATGTTGCGGGTCTGCCAGTCGGCGATGGTGTGCGCGACCTCGGCGAGAATCCACATGCTCAGCGGGACGATGAGGTCGGAGTCCTCGGCGAGGGGGATGAAGGTGTCGGGCATCAGTAGGCCGAGTTCGGGGTGGTTCCATCGGATGAGTGCTTCGACTCCGACGACCGTTCCTGTCGTGAGCTCGACGATGGGTTGGTAGACCATCGTCAGTTCGCGCTCGACCATGGCGATGCCGCGCAGTCGTTCGATGAGTTCGAGTCGGGTGCGGTTGGTGTGGTGCAGCTCGTCGGTGAAGACGTGGTGTTCGTTGCGTCCGACGGCCTTGGCGGCATGCATTGCTGCGGCGGCGTTGTGAACCAGTTGGGTGGCGCTGATGTCGGTGTCGGTGCTGGAGGCGACTCCGACGCTGGCTGTGAGGGTGAGTTGGCGGTCGCCAAGCTCGAAGGCGGGCTCGAAGATGCTCGCGAAACCGGCAGCCAGGGCGCGCGCGGCTATGGAGTGGGAGCCTCGGGCGATGACGACGAATTCGTCGCCGGTGAGTCGGCCGATGGTGTCGCCGGGGCGGGTGGAGGCAAGGAGGCGATCGGCGATCATGCACAGCAGGTCGTCGCCCTGCGCGGGGCCGAGGGCGTCGTTGAATTCTCGGAATCCGTCGATGTCGACCAGCAGGACACTGAACTGGCGACCCGGGGTGCGTCCGTCGAGCTCGGCGGTGATGAGGGCAAGAATCTCGTCGCGGTTAGGGAGTCCGGTCAACGCGTCGCGCCGGGCTGCGGTTCCGGATGCAGTTCCGGACACGGCGGCGACATGACGGGGCGGCGCGTCGTGCTCTCGGCTCATTGTTCCCCCTCATGGCCGGATAGCCACGAGCGATACTAGCCCACGAGTCTGGTTCAGCGCTATAAACAGGGAACATCCCCTTTTATGAAGCTATTAGATCATGCTCTCCTTGGTTTGTCGGCCATTTGCGCGTCCTGTCGACAATCGTCTTTCGATGCTCCAGATCGCATCGTCCACAGTGTCGCTGAGTCCGAGAACCCACCGGGCCGCCGACCGACCCTGATCGAACAGCGACTGCGCGACGGTGGTCAATCCGGCGTCGGCTGCGGCGGGGGAGTCGTCCCATCCGGTGACGGCCAATTGCTCCGGAACGTTGATTCCGGATGCGGCCGCGGCGTCGAGCACTCCGAGGGCAAGCTCGTCGCTCATCACGAGCAATGTGTCGATGGCATTGTCCTGCAACAACAGTCGGGCGGCTCGGTCGCCTTCTGCGCGGGCGTTGTCGGTGGTGAACAGTGTCGGAACCGTCGACCAGTCGAGTCCGAGCTGCACACAGGCGTCTCGGTAGCCTTCGAGTCGGGCTCGGGTCACCGGCATCGAGATGTCCGACGCGTCCGCGCCACGCACGATCGTCGATTCGCGTCGGGTATCGGGCCGGAGAGCGACGATGGCAGGGCGAGATCGGCTGTTCAACGCGACGGTGGCAACGGTTTCGGCTGCCGCTCGGTCGTCGATGGTGATCCAGTTCAGGCCGGGATGGTCGGGCCCGCCCTGGATGCACGTCGGCCTGCCGGTGTCGACGAGCACGTCGAGCAGGGGGTCGTCGATCTCGGTGGTCCACACGATGTACCCGTCGACCTGTGCGTCTCGGATGCGTGCATTGTCGGTGTCGCGGTGCAGGTTCGGCAGCATGACCAGCGCGGTGTCGGCGTCCAGACATGCTTCGGCGATACCGGACAGAAAGCGTCGAGCCTGGGGATCCTCGAATGCATAGGTGAGCTTCTCGCCGAGGACGACGCCGATGCTGTTGTGCCTGCCACTGCGCAGCGACCGGGCCGTGCGGTTGGGACCGGCGTATCCGAGGGTGGCGGCTGCCTCGTACACCCGATCGCGTGTGGCTGCCGATACCCGGCTCGGTCGGTTGTAGGTGTACGAGACGCTCATGGTGGACACGCCCGCGGACGCTGCGACGTCAGCCATGGTCACCCGAGTGTTCACCGGCCCACTGTAGCGCGCTGTACGGACTGTGTGTAACGATACACAGCATGTCGTCGCCGCTACCGAAACTGCTGGTGCTCGCCGCAGCCGCATTCATCTACGTCACTGCGGAAACACTGCCCGTGGGGTTGCTCCCCGAGATCTCCGGCGACCTCGGTGTCGGCGAATCCGCCGTTGGTCTCCTGCTGACCTTCTATGCGTACGGCGTTGCGGTGATGACGATGCCGTTGATCCGGTTCGTGCGCGAGTGGCCCCGACGGCGTCTCGTCGTCATCACCGTTGCCGCACTGGCACTCTCGCAACTCCTCTCGGCAGTATCGGTCGGATATCCGATGCTGGTGATCTCCCGAATGCTCTGCGCGGCAACGCACGGCGTCTTCTGGGCTGTCGTCGCGCCCGTCGCGGCATCGCTTGCGCTACCGGGTAAGCAGGGCAAGGCCATCGCGACGGTGTACGCCGGTACCTCGCTGGCGTTGGTTGCCGGCAACCCACTCACCGCCGCCCTCGGCCAATGGTTCGGATGGCGGACGGCCGCAACGATTCTCGGTGTCGTCGCCGCAGCAATCGCGGTGGCGCTCTATTTCGTCCTCCCGGCACTACCGGTCACCCGGGCGGCTTCGGAGACGAAAAAGACACCGCGGGTGCTCGACGGCACCCTGGCCGTTCTGTGTGGAGTGACGTTCCTGGCCGTTCTCGGTCATTTTGCCGCGTACACCTACTTCTCGGTGATCGTCGACCGTGCCATCGGGTCGGCCGGCACCACTCTGACTCTGATGTTGATGTTGTACGGGCTGTTCGGAGTGATCGGAATCTGGGTGATCGGCAGAACCTACGACCGGTGGCCTCGGTACTCGACCATCGCCGCTCTGGGCGCAGTGACCGCTGCGGTTGCAGTTCTCTGGTGCACCGTGATCGGAGCGCCGGGCAGCTTGGCCGTGTTCGCGGTCGCTGCGATCGCCCTGTGGGGACTGGCCTTCACCACCCTCCCGGTGTGCATCCAATCGGCAGTGGTCAGAGCGGCGCCGGCCGATGCGGACAAGGCGTCGGCGATCTATGTCGTTGCCTTCCAGTTGGCGATCGCGACGGGAGCCCTGGTGGGCGGTGTGGTGATCGACTTCAGCGGCATCGTGGCCGTCACGGCTGCTGCGACGGCGCTCGTCGCCGCCGCGATGGTCGTGGTCGTGTTGGCACGCAACACCTTTCCGCGCAGCTACGCCCAGGAGCCGGTGGCCGCAGCGACACGCTGACCGTCGAGGTCCCCCGCACGATAGGGTCAGCAAGCGACGAACGAGGGAATCCGGTGCAATTCCGGAGCTGGCGCGCAACGGTGACGGGTGAGAGCTCGAAGTCCGAATGCTCGGACGTCGTGATTCACCTCCATCCGCGGGTCCGCGACACGAGCCCTCAGCAGGAAGCTCTTCACGATGCGTACCACTCTCGCCGTCCTAGGCGCTGTCTCGATCCTCGTCCTCGCCGGTTGTTCGTCCACTGCGACAACCGTCGCGGCCACCCCGACCACCGGAAACTATCCGCTGACGATCGACAATTGCGGCCGCGACGTCGTCGTCGACGCCCCGCCTCAGCGTGCGGTGTCGTTGAATCAGGGTTCGACGGAAATTCTTCTTTCGCTCGGCCTCGCCGACCGGATGGTCGGCACCGCCACCTGGACCGACCCCGTCCGCGCAAACCTCGAATCCGAGAACGCGAAGGTGCCAAGGTTGGCGGACAACAAACCCTCGCTCGAGGTGGTGCTCGACGCCGAGCCCGACTTCGTGTCCGCGTCGTTCGGCGGCACTCTCGGGCCCGGAGGAGTAGCCGACAGGGACCAGTTCGAGCAGCTCGGTGTGCCGAGCTACCTTTCTCCCACCGACTGCAACGGCAAGACCGACGACAGTGTCAACTCCGACGGCGCGCGTACGGCGCCGCTCGAGATCGAGACCGTCTACCAGGAGATTCGCGACCTCGCAGCCATCTTCGACGTGCGTGATCGCGGCGAACGCTTTGTCGGCGAGCTGCAGGATCGCTTCGCGAAAGCATCAGGAGCCGTCGACGCCTCGGGTGTGACGTTGGCGTACTGGTTCGCCGACACCGATACCCCGTACATGGCCGGATGCTGTGGGTCGTCGGGAATCATCACCGAATCCGTCGGTGCCCAGAACATCTACGCCGACACCACCGACGAATGGCCACAGGTCAATTGGGAGAGTGTCCTCGATCGCGATCCCACCGCGCTCGTGCTCGCCGACCTGAGCCGGCGGAGCATCGCCGGTGATGCTCTCGACAGCAAGATCGCCTTCCTGGAATCGAATTCAGTCACCAGTCGGCTCACCGCCGTCGAGGACAAGCGGTACATCGTCGTCAACGGTGCCGACCTCAACCCGTCGATCCGCACGATCGACGGGGTCGAGAAAGTTGCGGCGGCTCTGCAGAACTGGGGATCGACCACCCCATGAGCCGGACAGATCGCGGATTGCTGATCCCGCTTCTGCTCGGTGGCCTCGTGGTGTTGGTGCTCTCGATCGGCGTGGCCGTGACGATCGGCCCCGCCAGCGTGTCGGTATCCGATGTGTATCGAGTGATACTGGGGCACATCGGGATCGGCGCGGCCGAAGTGAGTCGCATCGAGGACGGTATCGTCTGGCAGTTGAGGTTGCCCCGAACATTGCTCGCGGCCATCTGCGGCGCAGGCCTCGCGCTGTGCGGTGCCATCATGCAATCGCTGTTGCGCAACCCGTTGGCCGACCCGTTCGTATTGGGTATCTCGTCGGGCGCGTCCACCGGTGCCGTCGTCGTCGCAGTGCTCGGCGTAGGCGGCGGCGCACTGTCGCTGTCCACCGGGGCGTTCGCCGGAGCGCTGTTGTCGTTCGTCCTGGTGATGCTGCTCGCCGCAGGTGCGGGTGGAGGCAACGACCGCGTCGTACTCGCGGGAGTGGCCGGTACACAACTGTTCTCAGCTCTGACGTCGTTCATCGTCATATCCTCGGCCGATGCCGAACAAACGAGGGGAGTGCTGTTCTGGCTGCTCGGCTTGCTGAGCGGTGCCGACTGGACAGACGTGGCACTGTGCGGTGCTGTAGCACTGTTGGGAATGGTGGTGTGCCTGTTCAACACCTCTGCCCTCGATGCCTTCACCTTCGGGCACGACGCGGCCGCATCGCTCGGCGTTCCGGTGAAATATGTGCGAATCCTGTTGCTGGTCATCACCGCACTGATCACAGCCGCCCTCGTCAGTGCCGCCGGAGCCATCGGATTCGTAGGGCTGGTGCTTCCGCATGCCGCCCGCTTCCTCGTGGGAGCGCGCCACCGAAGACTGCTCCCGACGACGGTGGTGATCGGCGCAATCTTCATGGTCTGGGTCGACACGATCGCCCGAACGGTGTTCGCGCCGCAGGAAATTCCCGTCGGAGTGGTCACCGCTCTGATCGGCGTCCCGGCCTTCGCCCTCATTCTCTTCCGGCTACGGAGGTCCCGATGACACTGCACGCCAAAGACCTTCGATGGACCCGCGGTGGGCATCCAATTCTCGACGGGATCAGCTTCGCGCCGGAACCCGGCGAGACCATCGGCCTGATCGGCCCCAACGGCTCGGGCAAATCGTCGCTACTGCGAATCCTCGCCGGCATCGTCGCCCCCGACAGCGGCGACGTGCTGCTCGACGGAGACAACCTCCGAACACTGCGTCGACGCCGCATCGCCAGACGCGTGGCAATGGTCGACCAACACTCCGACACCGACGTCGACATCAGCGTCCGCGACGTCGTCCGCTTAGGCCGCATCCCACATCACGGCATCCTCGGCGGCGACGCAGCCGACGACGACGCCGCCATCGCACGAGCACTCACCGACACCGCCATGGCATCGAAAGCCACCCGACGATGGCACACCCTCTCCGGCGGCGAACGCCAACGAGTCCAGATCGCCCGCGCACTCGCCCAACAACCCACCGAACTACTGCTCGACGAGCCGACCAATCACCTCGACATACAACATCAACTCGACATCCTCACCCTCGTCGCAGGCCTACCCCTGAGCAGCTACATCGCCCTCCACGACCTCAACCTCGCCGCCATGTTCTGCAACCGCATCATCGTCTTGAACAACGGCGCCATCGTGGCATCGGGAACCCCGAACGAAGTGATCACCGAACACCTGGTGCGCACGGTATACAACGTGCACGCCAGCGTCACGAATGCCGACAATTACCCACAAGTGACCTATCGCCGCCCCACCCCTTCCGCCCCTGGAGTCCACTCGATGTGACATTGACCCCCGAAAGGGACTGTCTGAATAACGGTTGATCCGGTCCTTGGTTCGACACGCCGAGCTCA
>NZ_JASHKS010000072.1:0-9214 GCF_030056835.1 Rhodococcus sp. IEGM 1372
CAGCTGGTAGACGCGCCGAACGAGCTCACGACCAGAATTGCCCGGTCAAGATCGACGAGCCGGTTTAGTTTCATCGAGCGCTCGGGTATGGTTGCCGCAGTGCAGCAGTGATCGGATTCTGTTGTGGGTGAGGTTTCGGAAGCCGAGGGCTTTCGGCGCAGCGCTGCGAGCCTTCCATTCATGGCTTCGGTCGGCCAGTTCGGCGCTCGGTGCGTGAAGTAGGCGAGGATGTCCGCCCGCCTACGGTGCAGCGTCCTACTGCGCCTGAGGGTCACCTTCGGTAATCGGATAGATCAACGCAACGAATCATGAAGTCGGGATCCTCGAAAACGCGCCGCCGATCGATCGATACCCCCACAAGCTCAGCCGAACCGGCAATTATTGCCCATGTTGTCTCGACCAAGTGATCCACAATTATTGCTCGGGCGACACCCTCCTCGCGGCCTTGTTCAAGCCACCACCCCGTGGCCGAAAGTCCAGAACCCAAGATCGAGCTTACGGCCAGCTGAACCGTCGAGGTATCCATCTTAAGGTCCTCTAAGCGTCGCTCGAATTGCTCCGCTATGATCATAGAAATGGTTCGCAATTCTTCTGCCGCACCACCTCTACCGGACCCAGAGAACTGAAACAACTGGTTCTGAATCAAAAAAGTAAAAACTGACGGGTATTTGTCGACTAAAACGACGTACTCTTCTATCGCTTCGCGCAAAAAGACAATGATGGGCGTTGACGTCTTCGCTTGCAGTACTGTCCGCTCGGCAGAAGCCCAGATCAACGAACCGAATTTGTGAGCGATTGCGCCATGCAAGTCTGCCCGATCTTTAAAATGTCGGTACAGTTTCGGCTTCGAGGCGTTAGCTTCAGTCGCGATATCTTCCATGCTCGCAGCGACACCGTGACGCTCGATGGCTCGAATTGCTGCGTCTACAATCCTAGCCCGTGCCTCCACCCGGTGCGAATCCCAACGCGTAGTTCTGGCGTCCGCGACCCGCCGCTGAATCGACTGCGGAACGGACCCGAAGACTGATGGTAACTCCACAGTCCGAAGACTATCACGCAGATCTGATGCAGAGTAGCGGGCAACGGACGAGTCGGTGCACTGAGACGACTGGCAACATACCAGTGCACCCCTGTCGCGGTGAGCGGCCGACATCGCCGACGCTGGTCAAGCGGTCAATGCTTGAACGGGGGTCACGGACGGCTTCGGTCTTGCAAAGACCAATTGTCCTCTCCACCAACGCAATATAGAACCCTGGATGCACACCGATCAGGTGAGAACTCAGCGCGAGTTGTACACACGAAATTCCCTGTCGTGGTGAAGAATTAGACTTCTCTCACAGAGCGAATTTTAATCACACACGAAGTGCATCTCGCAGATGCAACTATCTCACACCCGACCTGTCGCCGTCGCACGCTTCAACGACCCCAACCTCATGTCCGTCGCCGGGATTGGTCCCGGTCATGGCACTGCCGCACAGGTCGGGCCTGCTCACCCTCGCTGATCAGCACCTGATGTCACCACCGACCGACGCCGGTGCCAACGCCGGCCGAAAGATCGATCCCTGGTCCAGGATTGGTCGTCGGAGCGGATTCCATCGCCGACATGGCGATGCTGCGGCACGGCGTGAGGCGTGCCGTACGGCGTCTGATCCCGGTGTGTTGTGGACCAGGATCAGGGGAGAGTCGTCGCAGATCGGGGCGCTGCTTGCCACCGCGATCAGTGCGGCTCGGATGCCCGCGTGAAGTGTTCGACTGGAACCGTCACGAACACGGCTGTCGCCGTGGCGATGTCGCGCCCACCCTGCGCGTGCAGCTGCGCGGTGACGTACAGCCGACGGCCTTCACGTCGGTCGAGGTTCGCGGTGACCGAGTACGCAGTGTCGAGCCGCACGGGTGCAAGGTAATCGACCTGCAACGACCGGGTGACGGCCAGCTCGCCGACGATGAAGAGGAGGAAGCCGAACAGGTCGTCGAACACGGTGGCGACAGCGCCACCGTGTGCGATACCGGGTGCTCCTACGTGACGTTCGTCGAAGGTATGCACTGTGACCACGCGTTCGCCATCGCGGTGTACATCAAGATGATGTCCGTGCGGATTGTCCGGACCACAGCCCAGGCAACGAACCGAGTGCGGTGGCAACTTCGTACCTTCGGGCAGACTTGCAGTCATACCTGCCGTCCAACCCGCCAACACCGGGTCGGCATGAACGGGGGACGAGTCTGAAACACCTGCAATCGAGCTCGACTGATCTGTCACGACGCTCCTACCGGGCCGATTGATCTGCAGCTGTGATGTTTCGTAATCGGCCATCACTCCACTTCCTCAAGGGTGGTGGGGACGTGATAGGGAGGTCGACTCTTGCCGGACACGCGGTAGCGACCCCAGAAATCGACGTCACCCACAACGCATTCGGCGCGCCCTTCGGGCGTCGTAAAGACCGCAATCGTACGCTTGCCCTCCAGTAGCGCTGCGAGTTCGGCATTCTTGCTGATTCGGCCGTACCAGGTGTACAGGCCGTTGAGGGGCTGAAAATAGCCCTTGATTGTCACCCCTACAGGAATCTCTCTGCCTCGGCACACCAGGGTGGCCTGCCCACAGTAGTCAAGATCGTGCTGATCGGACACTGGTACCCAACTTTCTTCATCAATCGTTGACAACTGGTCGGTCGCTGATAATACTAGCAGTATCCGATACCTTGAGTAACAGCCTCTCATTCGAAACTCAAGCCCGGCCCGAACTACACGGAGGTTTTTTGATGACGATTCAGGATGTCGAAACCAAGTCCGACATCTCGACCGAGGGACTTTCGCGTGTCAACGGGCGCAAGCCGGTAGACATGCAGCGATCGGCCGGTCGGCTGTTGCGTTCGTCGGCCGAGAAGTTTTACGACGCCGACATCGATATCGATTGGGATTCCCCATGGGAGGACGGAAAGCGCTTCTTGCCTGAACACCGCGTGTCGCTTTACGGCTCGAAGTTGTGGGACAAGATGAGCGATGAACAGAAATTCGAACTTGGTCGGCATGAGATCGTAAGCATCCTCAGTTTCGGCATCTACGCCGAAAACCTTCTGAGTTCCGCCCTCCTGCGGATGGCGGCAAAAGGCGCACTCACCGATCAGCGGTCCCTCTTCGCTCTTACGGAGATTGGCGATGAGTCACGCCACTCGACGATGTTCGCCCGTCTGATCAACAAAACGGGCGTCGCGCCATACAAATTGCCCAAGGGTTTCCTCAGTTTCGCCAAGATCCTGCACTTTGTCCCCCTTGGCCCGTCCGTGTCCGGCGCGACCCTTCTGATCGAAGAAATTCTCGACCGGGCGCAGCGTGAGGGTATGAATGATCCTGAAATGCAGCCTCACCTGCGGCAGCTCATGAAGATCCATGTGCTCGAGGAAGCGCGCCACATCACTTTTGCCCGCTTGGAGATGGTCGAGGGAATGCAGCGTCGTGGCCGCATCTCCCGAGCGTGGCATCGCGGCACGCTCGCGGTCATCGCCAACCTTGCGTACCCTTTGCTGATTAACCCGAGGGTTTACCCCGCTGTCGGCATCAACCGGGTGCGTGGCATTTGGGCGCAGCAGACCAGCCCGAACTACGGCGTCAACCTGCAGTTCATGTCCGAGCCGATGATCCGCTTCTTCCATGAGGCCGGGATGATGGAAGGCAAGTTCACGATGGCGATGTGGCGCGCCACGCGTAGCCTTCCCGACGATCTTCGGTGACGGGTCGGTCGCATCGCACGGCCCCCCAACCGACCAATTCCGCGCGCTCGCGTCGTCCCACGGGGCTCCGGGCAGATTCGTCTGCTTGCACCGCAGCCGTAGCGCGTCGATGTCGACGACCCAACGAACGGGGCGAATTGACCGCGCCTCAGCAACCATCATCAGGAGTATCGATACACAATGACGTCTTCCACCAAGCGCTCTCCACGCGCCGCCACGTCGTCGGGACCGGGTGCCGCCGCGCCGATTACCACGAAGATCCTAATTATTGGCAGCGGCTTCTCCGGACTTGGCATGGCCGTACAGCTTCGCCGCCGAGGTAACAGCGATTTCATAGTCTTGGAGAAAGCCGACTCCGTGGGCGGCACGTGGCGCGACAACACCTATCCGGGCTGCGCATGCGACGTCCCGTCCCTCATGTATTCCTACTCGTTCGAGAGCCGCGGTAGCTGGTCGAAGGTTTGGTCGCCGCAGCCCGAGATAGAGCAGTACTTGAAGGACATCTCCGACAAGCGAGGCGTCACGCAAAAGATCCATTTCGGACAAAAGCTGGTCTCGGGTTACTGGAGCGAGTCGGAATCGCGGTGGCATCTTTTTACCGAGTCAGGTCGCGAGTACATCGCGCAGTACCTCGTGTCCGGCGTAGGTGCCCTGCACATCCCAAATTTTCCCGACATCCCAGGGATTGAGAACTTCGCTGGCCAGGCGTTCCATTCGGCAGAGTGGGACCACTCTGTGAACCTCGAGGGAAAGCGGGTGGCGGTCATCGGCACCGGCGCCAGCGCGATCCAGTTCTTGCCCTTCGTGCAGAAGAAAGCCGACACGCTCACGGTGTTCCAGCGGACCCCGGCCTGGGTGCTGCCACGCAAAAATTTCGCGGTACCGCACGCTGTCCGCACGCTGCTCAGTAAGGTCCCGGTTACTCGACGCCTTGCGCGGTGGTCCGCGTATTGGGGCGCCGAGAGCCTGGCTGTGGGTCTCAACGGCCATTCCAATCTGATGCGTCCAATCGAGAAGGTTGCGAAATGGAACATCGAGCGTTCCATCAGCGATCCAGCGCTCCGAAATAAGCTGGTGCCGTCCTACCGCATCGGTTGCAAGCGAATCCTGGGGTCGAACGACTACTATCCCACGCTCGCCGCGCCGAACACGACGGTGGTCACCGACCGGATCGACAAGGTCACCGCAGACTCGATCGTCACGTCCGACGGCGTATCACATCCCGCGGACGTGATCATTTATGCCACCGGATTCCATGTCACCGACGGGTTCGATCAGCTCAAGCTCAAGGGCGCGCGGGGCGATGACCTGCCGACGCACTGGCACCAGACGGGCATCAACACCCATCTCGGCATCGCAACCGAGGGCTTCCCCAACCTGTTTTTCCTGCTCGGACCCAACACCGGCCTGGGACACAATTCGGTCGTGTTCATGATCGAACAACAGATCAAGTACATCATGAAGGCCATTGACGCTGTGGCGAGTCGCGGTGCGCAGCGTATCGACGTGCGGCCCGAGATTCAAGAACATTTCAACAAAGACATTCAGCGAAAACTCGCCAAGGGCGTATGGACCAAGGGTGGATGCACCAGTTGGTACCTCGACTCGCACGGTGTCAACCGCACGGTTTGGCCAGGGTTTACATGGCAGTACTGGCGCGCCACCAAGGACTTCGAGCCCGCTGACTATGAAATCGCCTGACAGACCCCTACTGAACACATCGACGAAGCGAAGCGAGTACACAACAGTGAGTAGTGCGATATCGCGCGACTACGCGACGAAAGTCGCGGTCGTCACCGGGGCCGCCTCCGGGATCGGCAGATCACTTGCCCTCCAGCTAGCAGGACGCGGTGCCAGCCTTGCATTGTCCGACATCGACGAGATGCACCTCAAGGAAACGGCCGACATCTGCCGTACGGTGCATGGGGCGACGGTTGAGACCTCCGTGCTGGACGTTGCGGATCGCTCGGCGGTCCAGGACTACGCGGATGGCATCCAGTCCTCCTTCAGACAGATCAACATGGTGTTCAACAACGCGGGCGTCGCACTCGGTGCCGACGTCGTTGATATGTCCTGGGACGATTTCGATTGGTTGATGGGTATCAACTTCGGTGGTGTCGTCAACGGGTCGAAAGCATTCCTTCCGCACCTGATTTCCTCGGGTGATGGCAATCTGATTAACACCTCCAGCGTCTTCGGGTTGGTCGGTATCCCCAGTCAAAGCGCATACAACGCATCGAAGTTCGGTGTCCGTGGTTTCACCGAAGCACTTCGCCAGGAGATGAAGATCAGCCGGTACCCGGTCACCGTGACGTGCGTTCACCCCGGTGGCGTGAAGACCAACATCGTCAACCACGCCAGGGGCGTATCCGCCATGGGAGCGGATACGAGCACCATCGCCTCGGTGTTCGACAAGATCGCACGAACGACCCCCGACAAGGCAGCGTCCGCTATCCTCAAGGGCGTGGACAAGAAGAAGCCCCGCGTCCTGATCGGCGCAGACGCACGGGGATTCGACTTCGTCGCACGCGTTATAGGTCCTCGCTACCAGGACGTGGCTGCGCCGATGACGCGTATGGGCTACGCGTTGGCGCGCAAGCGGGGGATCCTCAAATGAGCGTCGAGCAGGAGGCGCGCCCCAAGACAACCGCGCGATCGCGGACTCTTACAGTGTCGGAGGTCGTGCAAGAGACCAAGGACTCCGTGACTGTCGCCTTCGAGGTGCCGGACGAGATCGTCGACGATTTCAAACACCTACCCGGGCAATTCATCACTCTCAAGATCCCGTCCGATCAGACCGGTCATGTCGCACGATGCTATTCGCTGAGCAGTTCGCCTCACGTCGATGATTTCCGTCTCGAGATCGGGGTCAAGCGTACTGACGGTGGGTATGCGTCGAATTGGTTGTGTGACAACGTTTCCGTTGGTATGGAGGTCACGGTACTCCCCCCGTCGGGGCAGTTCACCGCGAAGAACATGGACGTCGACATGCTGTTCTTCGCCGGCGGCAGTGGCATCACGCCGGTCCTGTCGCTGGTAAAGTCGGCACTGGTATCGGGCGGAGGGGAAGTCGTGCTGTTCTACGCGAACCGTGACGCCGATTCGATCATGTACGCGCGGCAGCTCCAGCAGATCAGCTCCGAGTTCCCCGAGCGGTTCACGTTGGTCGACTGGCTCGAGTCCGAGAAAGGGATCCCAACGTCCGAAGCTGTAGAGAAGCGCATTCGTGGCCACAAGGGGTCGGAGATCTTTACCTGCGGCCCCGCCCTCTTCATGGACCTGGTGGAAAGGTCTGCCACCGCGTGTGGAGTGGCTCATTCGGTTGTACATCGAGAGGTGTTCCAGTCTCTCTCAGGTGACCCGTTCGACAACGCCACACTGCGGCGACTCAGCGACGCTGAGGGAGTGGCTACGGCGACGGTCTACTTAAACGGCGAGTGCATAACAACGCAGTGGCCGCGTAACACGCCGCTACTCGATGTGCTGTTGTCGCAGGGATACAACGCTCCTTACTCGTGCCGCGAGGGAGCGTGCAGTGCCTGTGTGTGCAAGCTGATCGAAGGTGAGGTCGACATGGTACGGAACAACATCCTGGTCGATGAAGATATCGAGGACGGCGAACGCCTTTCCTGCCAAGCGCTACCGCGCACCGACGCCGTGACCATGAGTTTCGATGATCTCTGACACAGCAGCAGGGGTCGATGTTTCTCGACGAACCAGGGAGGTAATCTCCGGCGACGGGACGAGGCTGTTCGTCGAAGAGTTCGGACTCGACGATGACGCGCCTCTGCTGGTGTTCAGCCACGGGTGGGCATGCCAAGGCCGATTCTGGCGGCCACAAATCGACTACTTCGCCAAGACCCACCGTGTGGTGGTGTACGACCAGCGTGGGCATGGTTGGAGCGATCGGGGGCAAGCGCCGTTGTCGTCCTCGGTCCTCGCCGACGATTTGGAGGCGGTTCTGCGCGCCGTTGTCACCTTACCTCGCAAGGCGATGGTCGTCGGGCACAGCATGGGCGGTATGTCCATCATGGGCTGGGCGGCGGGACACCCCGACTCGGTGGCCGCCCTTTCCCGCGCCGCCGTTTTGGCCAGCACGGGTCCATCCGAAGTGGTCAGCAAGTCAATCCTTATCAGGTCGCCACGGCGATTCTCCGCCTCACTCAAGCGCGTGTTCGCCTTGAGTCTTGCGTTGGCGGGGCCGGAGATGGCCAACACGCGGCTCACCCGTCGACTTGTGAAGTACGGCACGATGGGTGCCCTCGCTCCGGTCGATGTGGTTGCCGAGTGTTCCGACATCGTGTTGCGGTGCCCGCCGACTGTAAGGGGGGGGTGGGGCAAGGTCCTAGCCACCATCGACGTGAGCGCAGGGATTGACCTATTAGAAGTGCCGACGACAGTGCTTGTCGGCACTGCCGACAAGTTGACACCTGAAGTTCATTCTCTAGAACTGGCAGAACGGCTGCGGCAACATGGCAGATTGCACGAGATGGTGACTCTGCCGTTGATCGGACACATGATCAACATGGAGGAGCCGGACGCATTCAACGCAGCGCTTACCCGGTTGGACACCGCGACCAGGGATTAACTGTGCTGGTGAGATCCCGCCCTCGGTCCCCGATACAGGGTTCTGAATTTCAGAACGGTCTCCACTGATAAATCGTCGAGATCGGTCTCCTCGACGTCGAGCAAGCGGCAGAATGCCAACAAGTCATACCCGTAAGCGCGCACGGTGCGAGGTGAGTAGGCGCGGTCGGCGAGGTGCTCTTGACCAAAATGACCTCGCGGCAGATCAATATGCTGGCACAACGCCAGTGCCGAAAGATTGTGGCCGACGTTCAAGCACGAGTACTACTACCGGCACGCCTTGATAGTGTCCCATGGGGTGGTGTGATTCGGATCGGTGAACCATCTTGCTCGGATACCTGCTTGCGCAACCTGGCGAGTTCGGTGCGCTCGGCGGCGGTGAGCGGTTGATCGCCGGATGCTGCGGCGGCTTCGATTCGCCGGCGTTCGTCGGCGACCCACCGACCGAGGAGGGGCTTCGTTGATACCCATTCGCGGGCGACCTCGGCGATGGTGCGGCCGGAATCGGTCACCCTGTGGGCGGCCTCGACCTTGTACTCGGTCGTGAACGACCTGCGTTTGCGGGACATGAGGACATCCTTCCAGCGGAACCATCGATCCCGCTATCTCGGTGTCCACCATCCGGGGGGGAACCTCAGCACACCCTCGTCGCTCAGCTTCACGATGATCCCTTTGACCCGAATTCACAAGTTTATGACTCCACCGAACGTAGCCGTCACTGACGTTCGCGACGACGCTTTTGTCGATCACGCCAGGAACTGAGGTGGTGGCACGCCGGACGGATTCTTGTCCGGAAGGGTGCTATGAGTCTCTCGGGAATGGGGTCTTGCGTGACACAGACCGGCGGTGACGGCGCTCATCGAAATTCCCCACTGACGCTCACTGAAATTCCCCACCCGTGT
>NZ_JASHKS010000073.1:0-8242 GCF_030056835.1 Rhodococcus sp. IEGM 1372
CGTGTCTCACATGTATCGAGACACCCGTGTCCCACATGTATCAAGACAGCACACGTAGCAGGCTACGAGTTTCCGCGCACATGCAGCGTCAGCTGCACACCTTCCACTGATCGCCCTCGAGGCGCAGGTCGAAGGTGCGCGGCGATCGATCGTTCGGATTGGCCTCGGTGTGCGCGATGACCTGGGCGATCGCGGTGGTGTCGTCGCCGACCTGGATGGCGTCGATGCTGTCGAGGGTCGGGATGTTGCCCTGCTCGGCCGAGACGCGGTGGACATCGGTGAATTCCGCGTCCGGGATGTCTCGGTAGAACGTCGCGAGGTCACCGCACGAGGTACTGCGCAGCGTGGCGAGGTCGCCGTCGGCCAATGCGCGGGTGAACGACTCGACGGTCGTTCTGATCCGGGCCTCCGGGGAGTCGTCGACGCTCGTGCGGTCGATCAGCAGATACGCACCGGCTGCGATTGCCGCGACCACGACAACTACAGCCACCAGCGCCGCCCACCACTTCTTCCGACTCGGTTTGCCGGGTTCCGTCGGCGGGTGTCCGACGCGCTGGGGACCGACCTGCTTCGGTCTCGGTTGCTGCGGCTCGATCTTCCTCGGCCCGACCGGCGGGGGCCCGGAGGCTGCTGAGTTTTTCTCTGCCGCAACATCTTTCGCTGGAGCGCCGGACGGGTTTCGCGGCGGGATACGACGCGGGGCTGCAGTCGGCTTCGCGACCGGCTTCGATTCCGCTGCTGCCGGTTCCTCGGCTGGGGCAGTGACGATCTTCTCGGTCGGAGTCTCGGCGGGCTCGTCGATCTGCTTCTTCTTGCCCAGGTCGATCTTCTCGGTGGCTGCGTCGGCCTCGGAGGGCGCCTTCTTCTTCTCGTCCGGCATGCGTTCTCCCTCGTTCACCGAATTCATCCGAGAACTCGGAGGTTCTCGATTTCGTCAGCTGGCAGCCTATCGACCGGGTGTGCCGCTCGCCGCGAGCGCCACCGGGGGTGTTCGGACACGATTCGGTGACGTAAGGGCACAATGAGCGCCATGACTTCTTTCGGTGATCTGCTCGGACCCCAACCCACACTGTTGCCCGGAGACGACGAGGCCGAATCCGCGCTGCTGAACCACGAAGCGCCCGAGGCCGTCGCGGCGGCGCATCCGACGGCGTCCATCGCGTGGGCCTACCTGGCCGAGGCCGCCCTCGAGTCCGGTGCCACCATCACGGCGTACGCCTATGCTCGTACCGGTTACCACCGAGGTCTGGACCAGTTGCGTCGTAACGGATGGAAGGGATTCGGGCCGGTCCCGTACAGCCATGAGCCCAACCGAGGATTCCTCCGATGCGTCGCAGTCCTCGCCAAAGCGGCCCGCGACATCAACGAGCACGACGAGTACGCCCGCTGCCTCGACCTCCTCGAAGACTGTGACCCCAAGGCAGCAGAAGAGCTCGGCCTGGGCTGACCGGGCCCGCGCCAGCCGGGTGCGCGGCCGAACCCGAGTGAATTCGGGCAGCGCTCGGCTGAAGTTGTCGCTGCTGCCCATCATTCAGTGCGCGTTGGCGGCAGGTGTGGCGTGGTTCGTCGCGACGGACATCGTCGGTCACGAGAGCCCGTTCTTCGCGCCGATCGCCGCTGTAGTCTCACTGGGCGTCTCGCTCGGTGCGCGGGTGCGCCGATCGGCCGAGCTCGTCGTCGGAGTGACGGTGGGCATCGGCATCGGAGATCTGCTGATCTCACTGATCGGCAGCGGTCCGTGGCAGATCGCTCTTGTCGTGGTGTTGGCGATGTCGGCTGCGGTGTTCCTCGACGGCGGCCCGATCATCGCGATGCAGGCCGGATCGTCCGCCGTGCTGGTCGCGACACTCATTCCACCCGGCAACATGGGTGGCCCCAACCGCATGGTCGACGCGTTGGTCGGTGGTCTGGTGGGCATCGCGATCGTGGCGTTGATCCCGACGCATCCGGTGTGGCGAGCCCGTAAGGATGCGGCGAGCGTGTTGGCGACGGCTGCAAGCGTGTTGCAGAAGGTGGCCGACGGTTTGGTGGCCAACGATCCCAAACCGATCGAGGAGGCGTTGCGCAAGGCGCGTGCGACGCAGTCCGGTATCGATGCTCTGCGGACCGACCTCAAGGGCGGCCGGGAGATCGCGCGAATCTCTCCGATGTACTGGAATCACCGCAATCGTCTTGCGGCGCTCGCGGCTACGGCCGATCCCATCGACAACGCCGTCCGCAATATCCGGGTGCTCGCGCGCCGGTCGCTGACGTTGGTGCGCGACGACGAGATCCTCGATCCGCGTGTCGTCGACGAGGTGGAGAAGTTGGCGCATGCGGTGGAGGTGTTGCGGCAGATGATCCTCGCCGATCCGGGACGGAAGCCCGACGCGGCAGAAGCGGCGCGAGTGTTGAGGTCGGTTGCGGCCGGTGCCAAGCCGGAGTTGATCTCGAACGCCGGTCTGTCGGCGACGGTGGTGTTGGCGCAGTTGCGATCGATCATCGTCGACTTGCTGCAGGTCGCCGGGCTCAAGCGTATTTCTGCCTTGGCGACACTTCCGCCGACGGTGGACCATCCGCACGTCCCGCCGGAGTTGTGACCCGAGCGCACCATTGCATATATGCGTATGTACGCATATGGTGACTTCCGGAAGTCGACATCGGTCACCAGGGGGAGTCATGGGCGCGGGTCACGGGCACAGCCACGGCGTGGGCGGTCACTCGCCCGCAGGTGCGGGGCCGCCCAGGTCTCGGGTGCGCAAGATGGTCGTCGCGCTCGTGGTCCTGGTGGTGTTCCTCGTCGTCGAGGCAACCGTCGCCTTGGCTATCGGGTCGCTCGGCCTGCTCGCCGATGCCGGCCACATGCTCACCGATGTGCTCGGCATGTCGATGGGTCTGATCGCATTGATGCTCGCTCGCAAGGGAAGTGCCGCAGCGGCAAGAACATTCGGCTGGCATCGGGCAGAAGTGTTGACCGCCATCGCAAATGCCGTTCTGTTGCTCGGTGTTGCGGCGTTCATCATGTACGAGGCGATTTCACGCATCGGCGACGCTCCTGAAATCCCCGGCGTACCACTGATTCTCACCGCGACGGCCGGTCTCGCGGCCAACATTGTCGTGATGCTGCTCATTCGCGGCGACGCCAAGGATTCCCTGGCCGTCCGCGGTGCGTACATGGAGGTTCTGGCCGATGCGGTCGGTAGTGTCGGCGTGCTCGTGGCCGGCGTGCTGATGGTCGTGTTCGGGTGGACGTGGGCGGACATCGTCGTCGGCGTCCTGATCTCGCTGTGGGTCATTCCGCGTGCGATCAAGCTCGCCGGGTCGGCGCTGCGCATCCTCACCCAGGCGAGCCCGGCAAATGTCGACGTCGACGCGCTGACCGGCGACCTGAGTGCGCTACCGGGCGTGACGGGGGTGCACGACCTGCACGTGTGGACGCTCACCACCGGAATGGATGTGGCCACGGTGCACCTCGAGTGCGAGGGGTCGTCGTCGATGGTGCTCGATCGTGCCAAGTCGCTGCTGTCCGGCTACGGCCTCGACCACGCCACGGTGCAGGTCGAACCCGCCGCGCAAGGCCGAACCTGCAAGGAAGAGCTCACCTGGTGACGGTGTGTACGTCGGAGCCGGGACGCCACACGTCGATCTGCATGTGATCGTCCACCAGCGAGGTCAGTACGACCTCGGTGATGTCGAGATCGAACACGTGATAGGGCACCAGCTCGCCCGGCGCGGCGTCGAATATCGGTTGCAGCACAGCAGGATCGGTGATTTCGACGGCACGCCCGCCGATCTTCGCGTCCCCGCCCTCCATCGAATGGTGACCCGGATTGCTGTGCAGCGCGAACCGTCCGTCGCGCTGCAGATCTCGAGCTTTGACGGCACCGAGCATCGAGCCGAGACGCAGTACGCCGCTGTCGTCGAACTCGACCTCGGTTCCGCTGACGCGCGGTGAGCCGTCCACCCGGAGCGTCGCGAGTACATGGTGCTTGTGGGCGGTGAATCTGGCGCGCACCGCCGAAGCCAGGCTCGGTGCTGCCGTCGAGAAGTCGTTCCACGTCGTCATGGGGAAATTATGCGACCGACCACCGACACAACTGGGAAAGTCTGCACAGAACCTGCCTGCATCGACGGAATCCCGTCGATCGCGCTCGATACCGTGCAATTCTTCCCGCTGCTCCTGGATGAACCAGCCGTCACAGCCAGAATCGCATCAGGTAGTTGCCGTTGCCTGCGAAGAACTCGGGAACACCGGACAGCCCGAACAGGGTGTAGATCGCACCGAAGAACACGGAGTTGACTGCTGGCACGAACAGCAACGCGACGAGAACGAGGATTCCGTAGCCCTTGAACTGGTTCAGCGATGCACGGGTGGCGGGCGAGAGCGAGGGCTCGAGTGCGGCGTAGCCGTCGAGTCCGGGTACCGGAATCAGGTTCAGGATCGTGGCCATGATCTGCAGGAACGCCAGGAAGCTGAGCCCGTACCAGAAGGCCTGATGAGTGCCGTCGGTGCCGAACATGCGAATGACGATCAGGAGTGCTACGGCGACAACGGCATTGGCGAAGGGGCCGGCGAGGGCGATGCGCCGCTGCGTGGACGCCGAGAACTGGCCGGTCCGCAGGTACACGGCCCCGCCCGGAAGTCCGATTCCGCCGATCGCGATGAACACCACCGGCAGGACGATCGAGAGCAGCGGGTGGGTGTACTTCAGCGGGTTGAGCGTCAGATAGCCGCGGAGTTCGACCTCTCGGTCGCCGGCGCGGAATGCGGTGAATGCGTGACCGAATTCGTGCAGGCACACCGAGGCGATCCAGCCGGCCAATACCAGAACGAACACTCCGAGGCGCGCGGTGAACGACGTGACGTCCTCGGCCGTCCACGCGAGTGCGCCGCCCACTCCCGCGATTGCGAGAACGGCAACGAACACCGGGCTCGGCAGAACGGGACTGCGGCGCAGCGGAACGGTCATCGGACCAGTAGCCACTCTTCGTGGTGACGATAGAACGTAGACCGCTTCACCGTTCTGTCGCCGGCGATGCCGTCGCGCATCAGGTCTGCGGCGGGGGAGCCGAGCTGCATCGCCCGTCCGCTCACCCAGCGGCGAGGCAGAAATCGTCGACGGCTGATCACTCGCGCGCGCAGCCCCGGCAGTTCCGGGGTCGGTGCCACCTCGACGCCGGGTACGACTCCGGAGAACAACCGAGTGTCGTCGACGTACGCCTCGCCCTCGAGTTCCGTGCCGCCGGCACCACCGAGGAGCGCCCGACCGACAACGGCCTTGCCTGCGTCGTCGCGAATGAGGGGTGTGCTCGACGCCTTGCCCGTCATTGCCACCTTTGCGGCACGGGATCCGGTTCCGAGCTTGTAGATGTGGGCGGCGTCGGTTGCGGTCTCCGGTACGAACGCGACTTCGACGTGCAGACGATCGGTGCGCATCAATCGGGTCAGTACGGCTGCCAGGGACGCGTCGCTGCCCAGGACGATGATGCGGGGGGCCGGTGCGGATTCGATGTCGGAGAAGATCGCGCTGCAGTCGTCGTCTGTCGGTACTGCATCGGCGGTGCGCAGTGGGACGTCGGTCAGCGTGATCGGCAACGGCGGATTTCCGCAGTGCAGAACGAACGGTGTCACGGCGCTCCTAGATCTTCGTCGAACCCTCGAACGACCATAGTGCCCTCGTTTCGGCTCCACCGTAGCGGCATGCGGGCCAGCTCACCGCCTCGGCTAGACTGTTCCCCCGGCCACTGTCGCGCCTGCGGCAAATGGTGACGGCTGCGTTCGATCGAGCAGTATTTGCAGCGCGTCCTCGCACGAAAGCAACGTAGGAGAGCACATGCCGGCGATAGTCCTGATCGGCGCCCAGTGGGGCGACGAGGGCAAAGGCAAAGCCACCGACCTGTTCGGCGAACGCCTTCAGTGGGTCGTTCGCTACCAGGGCGGCAACAACGCCGGTCACACCGTCGTCCTTCCGAACGGCGACAAGTTCGCGTTGCACCTGATCCCGTCGGGAATTCTCACGCCCGGCGTGAAGAACGTCATCGGCAACGGCGTCGTCGTGGACCCGGGTGTGCTGCTCACCGAACTCGAAGGCCTCGAGAAGCGTGACGTCGATACCACGAACCTGCTGCTCAGCGCCGATGCGCACCTGATCATGCCGTACCACGTCGCCATCGACAAGGTGACCGAACGCTTCCTCGGTGCCAAGAAGATCGGAACCACCGGCCGCGGTATCGGGCCCTGCTATCAGGACAAGATCGCTCGCGTCGGCGTCCGCGCAGCCGATGTGCTCGACGAGAAAATCCTGACCCAAAAAGTCGAGGCCGCACTGGAATTCAAGAACCAGGTGCTCTCGAAGATCTACAACCGGCGGGCGCTGGACTCACAGCAGGTGGTCGACGAGGTGCTCGAGCAGGCCGAGGGCTTCAAGCACCGCATCACCGACACCAGGTTGCAGCTCAACCTCGCACTCGAGCGCGGCGAGACCATATTGCTCGAGGGGTCGCAGGGCACTCTGCTCGACGTCGACCACGGCACCTACCCATACGTCACGTCCTCGAACCCGACTGCGGGCGGCGCATCGGTCGGTTCCGGCATCGGCCCCAACAAGATCGGGACCGTCCTCGGCATCCTGAAGGCGTACACGACGCGTGTCGGCTCGGGACCGTTCCCGACGGAGTTGTTCGACAATTACGGTGAGTACTTGGCCAAGCAGGGCGGCGAGGTGGGCGTCACCACCGGGCGTGCTCGACGCACCGGCTGGTTCGACGCCGTCATCGCGCGATACGCCACCCGCGTCAACGGCATCACCGATTACTTCCTGACCAAGCTCGACGTGCTCTCCAGCCTGGACACGGTGCCCATCTGTGTCGCGTACGACGTCGACGGCGTCCGGCACGACGAAATGCCGATGACGCAGACCGGTTTCCATCACGCCAAGCCGATCTACGAAGAGATGCCCGGTTGGTGGGAAGACATCTCCGGTGCCCGCACGTTCGAGGAACTGCCGATCAACGCACAGAACTACGTGCTGCGTCTCGAAGAGCTCTCGGGTGCGTACATGTCGTGCATTGGAGTCGGGCCGGGTCGCGACGAAACCATCGTTCGCCGCGACATTCTGCGGTAATCGGACGATATGCCGTGAAAGCCCCGCACTTTTCGGAGTGCGGGGCTTTTTTGCTCCCATTCTCATGTCACCCGGTCTGCTTATGCGGCACATGGTGGCCGAATTGGGCCAATCTGAGCAAATTTCTATGTCGCAAGCGAGAATTCGAGGGATACTCAACGCTGTGTAAGTAAGGGAGGCGCTGATCATGTCTGCTCCGTACAACGGTCTCGAAGTATTCGCCTATCAATTCGATCGGTTTGCTTACGAACATTCTTGGATCGGTGAGCAGGTTGGGGAATTCATGCTCGGCCCGAGTGGCGGCGGCATGCTCGAGTATCGGCATGCAACGGTATTCGCGCTTCCAGAGGGCGGCGCGCACGAGGTGCACGGACCGATCCTGGAGTGGTACATGGCGCACGGCGGGCCGTACGGTGCCCTCGGCTACCCGATCAGCGACGAACGGCCGACACCGACAGGGTTCGGTCGGTACAGCTTGTTTCAGCGTGGGGCCTTGGGTTGGCTCCCGGACACCGGAGCATTCGTCATCGGTGGTAGGCCGGAAGGGGACGAGGTTTCACCAGGGCCGGATGCGAAAGCAGTGGCGTTGGAATCTGGTGCCGACGCAAGTTCGGCTTTTGCGTGAGTAATTGGACGCCCGGTTTCGAAGCTGGCTAACTTTATTCACTGTTGTTCGGTTTGAGGACCAGTGCGGATGATGCTGTCTGCATTCTTCTTCGTGAAAGAAACCCTGCAAATATCCTCCAAAAAATTTACCCATACATTTTCCAAGAACGTGTAACGCGACTGCCCTATGCTTCGACAACTGGTGCAGTGAATGCAATCGGCATTCACCACCACACCCTCAGAAAAGAGCCGGGGCATGTCCGAGAGCATTCAGAATTCAAACCGTAAGCGTAAGGTCCGCGCATTACTTGCAGGTGGTCTCGTTCTCGGTATCGGGGCGGCGGTGACTTTGGCCGCGTGGTCCGACAACGTGTTCGGCAATGCAGAGTTCGCTTCCGGCGACGAAGCGTGGAACCTTCAAGGAAACTTCGAGACGGGTGCCGCAGTGTGGGACGAGTACGACGTGTCCCCGGGCGGAGGTGTCAATGGCCATGTCGATGTCCCCGCTGGTGGCCAGGTAAAAGTCCCCACCC
>NZ_JASHKS010000074.1:0-6733 GCF_030056835.1 Rhodococcus sp. IEGM 1372
TGAGCTCGGCGTGTCGAACCAAGGACCGGATCAACCGTTATTCAGACAGTCCCTCCGATCCTGCCGGATCTGGTGCGTACGCGACTGCGCAGACAGGACATCGACATCGATCCGCAGAATCCGAGTTACCTGGTGGTTCCGGTACTCGGCGACCCCGGCTGGTAGGAACGAGAACATGAGAATCGAACAAGGTGTAGCGCCGACGAACTCCGTCGAGATCGCGTACGAGGACATGGGGTCGGTCGACGACCCCGCAGTGTTGCTCATCATGGGCCTGTCCGCGCAATTGACGTTGTGGCCCATGAACTTCTGCACCCGTCTCGTCGACGCCGGCTACCGGGTGATCCGAATCGACAATCGAGACATCGGGTTGTCCACCAAGATGACGGGGCAGAAAGTGCGGGGTTCCCAGATTCTTCGCCTGATCCGGCATGAGTTCGGGATGTCCTCTGACGTGCCCTACACGATCACGGACATGGCGGCCGACGCCGTCGGCGTGCTCGACCACCTCGACATCGACTCGGTGCACGTCGTCGGAGCCTCCATGGGCGGAATGATCACCCAGGTCTTCGCCGGACGCTATCCCGAACGAACGAAGTCGGTCGGCATCCTCTTCTCGAGCACCAACGAACCGTTCCTGCCACCGCCCGATCCACGCGCGCTCCTGCCGCTCATCGGTGGCGTCGGGAAGGACGCCACCAAGGACGAGATCATCGCGCATTCGGCGAAGGCGCTCGCCGCGATCGGTTCCCCCGGTTATCGCACTCCGCCCGAGGAGCAACTGGAGATCGCGCAGGTGATGTACGAGCGGAACTACAACCCGTCCGGTGTCGTGCGGCAGATGGCCGCCATCACCGGCACCGGCAGTCTGCGGCCCTACGCGAAGAAGATCACCGCTCCCACCACGGTCATCCACGGCACCGCCGACAAACTGGTCCGGCCGTCGGGTGGGAAGGCCATCGCCCGCGCCGTCCCCGACGCCGAACTGACGCTGATCGACGGTATGGCCCACGACCTGCCCGCCGCACTGATCGACCGCATCGCGGGCATCATCCTGGCGAATTTCGCTCGGGCGCGGGCTGCGTAGGCACCTCCACGAACGACGAAGGCCGGCACCCGATGTATCGGGGCCGGCCTTCGTGGTAGTGCTGAGCTGACTTACGCGTTCGCGTCGTCCTCGAGGAGGTTGCGCGTGCGGTTCGGATCGACCTGGACGCCGGGTCCGGTGGTGGTCGAGACGGTGACCTTCTTGACGTAACGGCCCTTGGCCGACGACGGCTTCGCACGCAGGATCTCGTCCAGTGCGGCACCGTAGTTCTCCACCAGCTTGGTCTCGTCGAACGAGGCCTTGCCGATGACGAAGTGCAGGTTGGCCTGCTTGTCGACGCGGAAGTTGATCTTGCCGCCCTTGATGTCGTTGACGGCCTTGGTCACGTCGTTGGTGACCGTGCCCGTCTTCGGGTTCGGCATCAGGCCACGCGGTCCGAGGACACGGGCGATACGGCCGACCTTGGCCATCTGATCCGGGGTGGCGATCGCGGCGTCGAAGTCCAGGAATCCGCCCTGGATGCGCTCGATCAGATCTTCTGCACCGACGACGTCGGCTCCTGCTGCCTCGGCCTCTGCAGCCTTCTCACCAGCGGCGAAAACAATAACCCGAGCGGTCTTGCCGGTGCCGTGGGGAAGGTTGACGGTGCCGCGCACCATCTGGTCGGCCTTGCGGGGGTCCACACCGAGTCGCACTGCGACCTCGACGGTGGGGTCGAACTTGCTCGACGCGGTCTCCTTGGCCAGCTTCGCGGCTTCGAGAGGCGAGTAGAGGTTGTCCTGGTCGATCTTCGCGGCCTGCTCGAGGTAGGCCTTGCTGCGCTTTGCCATGTCTTACTGTCCTTCGTTCGAGTTCAGTGTGGTTGACGAGCCTGGCCGGCTCTCCCACGTTCTGTGTCTTTGGTCGCTCCGCAGGCTCCGCTCCTACTGGAACGGTCGCTCCGCAGGCTCCGCTCCTGCTGGGCGGGTAAATCAGCCTTCGACGGTGATACCCATCGAGCGAGCAGTGCCGGCGATGATCTTCGCGGCCTGATCGATGTCGTTGGCGTTGAGGTCTTCCTGCTTGGTCTTGGCGATCTCGCGCACCTGATCCATGGTCACCTTGGCGACCTTGGTCTTGTGCGGCTCGCCGGAGCCCTTCGCCACGCCTGCGGCCTTGAGCAGCAGCTTGGCAGCGGGAGGAGTCTTCAGCTTGAAGTCGAACGTACGGTCTTCGTAGACCGAGATCTCGACCGGCACGACGTTGCCGCGCTGCGACTCGGTCGCGGCGTTGTACGCCTTGCAGAACTCCATGATGTTGACGCCGTGCTGGCCCAGTGCTGGGCCGACGGGCGGTGCCGGGTTGGCGGCACCGGCCTGGATCTGAAGCTTGATGATCCCGGCTAGCTTCTTCTTCTTCGGGGGCATTTCTTTTTCCTTGTATTCGCTCGGGTTTCTTGCGGTTGCTACTGCAAGTCTGTGGTCGGCTTCTAGATCTTGGAGACCTGAGTGAAGCCGAGCTCGACCGGTGTTTCACGGCCGAAGATCGATACCAACACCTTGAGCTTCTGCTGCTCTGCGTTGACCTCGCTGATGCTGGCGGGAAGCGTGGCGAACGGGCCGTCCATGACGGTGACCGACTCGCCGACCTCGAAGTCGACCTCGATGGTCGGCTTCGACGTGGTGTCGCCGCCCTGCTCGGCTGCGCCTGCGGCCGCTTTCGCGTCCTTCTTGGCGCCTTCCTGCGGCATGAGGAACTTGACGACCTCGTTGATGGTCAGCGGTGACGGCCGCGAGGTGGCACCGACGAAACCGGTGACGCCGGGAGTGTTGCGAACCGCTCCCCATGACTCGTCGTTGAGTTCCATGCGCACGAGGATGTAGCCGGGCAGAACCTTGCGGTTGACCTGCTTGCGCTGGCCGTTCTTGATCTCGGTGACCTCTTCGGTGGGAACTTCCACCTGGAAGATGTAGTCGCCGACGTCGAGGTTCTGCACGCGAGTCTCGAGGTTGGCCTTGACCTTGTTCTCGTAACCGGCGTACGAGTGAATGACGTACCAGTCACCGGGAGCGCGGCGCAGAGCCGCCTTCATCTCGGCGACGGGATCCTCGGGCTCGGCTGTCACGTCGGCGTCGGCTGCCTCGCCGTCTTCGGCGGGAACGTCCTCACCGGCAGCGGCGGCAACGTCGGCCTTGATGGCTTCGTCGGTTTCGCGGTCCTGAGCGGCCTGCTCCGCTTCGAGGCCCTGCTTGGTCGCCTCGACATCGGCGTCGAATGCGGCCACTTCGGTGGCGTCGTTGTGCGGCGTGCTCACGTCAGCACCCTTTCTCTAGTTTCCTGCTCGGTTCGATCGTCGATAAGTCACGCAGCTGCGATCGGTCAGCCGAACAGCCAGCCGACGCCCTGGATGAAGAGCAGGTCGAGGCCACTGATGTACGCGACCATGAACGTCAGGAAGACGAGCACGACGCTGGTGTAGGTGACCATCTGCTTCTTGTTCGGCCAGATGACCTTGCGAAGCTCGGCGAAGACCTCACGGAAGAACTGCAGCAGACGCATGAACACGTTCGGCCGCTTGTCGGCTTTGACCTTGCCCGAACGAGTCCTGCCGGTCTTGGTCTTGGCCGGCGCGGTGGATGCGGCCGGAGCCTTGGACATCGACACGCTCGAAGCGCTTCCGCGGGACCTGCTGGTGGATCGCTTGCCGGTGGGTACCACGGCGTCTGCAGCGGATTCACCGGCAGTGGTGTCAGCATCGGAAGGACGGCCCTCGGAGCCAGGTGCGACGTCGCCCGAAGCCGAGGAGTTCTCGAACTCCTCCTCCGATCGATCGTCGCGCTTACCGCGCTCCTCGCTCACGTCGTTCCTCTCAGTTGCTGACACCTTGGGCAGGGGCGACAGGACTTGAACCTGCAACCTACGGTTTTGGAGACCGTTGCTCTACCAATTGAGCTACGCCCCTTCGGCCGAAACTTCTCGGCCGCTCTGGTGTCCATCCGGCTCATCCACACGACCCACGCGACCTCCGGAGGAGGACGCGGGCAGCGCGGAGCGCCGAATTACCCCAGAAATCTCAGTGTACTGCACACCCTTCGGAACAGATAAATCCCGTCGTCCCGGCGGTGAACGAACTCCGCCGGATCGACCATGCTCAGGCCAAGCGCACCGTTGCGGTCGCTCGCCCGAAAATCTTCTTGCCTGCGGACTTCGCGACGATGGCGACGATCGCGGTTCGCTCGTCGGCGTCCACAGACTTGACCTTGCCGGTGAACTCCACCGACGCCGGGGCATCGGCCGGGACCAACACCGCACTGGTGAAGCGCACGTTGTACTCGGTGACCGCACCCGGGTCGCCGAGCCACGACGTGACGAAACCGGCACCGAGGCCCATCGTGAGCATCCCGTGCGCGATGACGTCGTCCAATCCGGCCAGCGCGACGACCTTGTCACTCCAGTGGATCGGGTTGGGATCGCCGGACACGCCTGCGTAGTTGACCAGGTCGCCGCGGGTCAGGGACACCACTCGCTCGGGCAGTTCGTCCCCGACCGACACGTCGTCGAAGTTACGAAGCGCCATGCCTGATCACTTCCTTCACCGCATGGGCGATGTTCTCGTCGATCTCCCCGCCGGTTCGCGCCACGATCGTCGTCCACGTGGTTTGCACGAGGTTGCCGTTCTGATCGGTGATGATGTTCTTGGTGGTCATGATGTCGCTGCCACCCATCTGCCGGAACGACTCGAGATACACGTCGCAGAAAATTCGATCGCCGACCTGGATCGGGCGATGGAACTCCAGTTTTTGATCGGTCTGCAGGATCTGACTCGGGTCGTAACCCGTGATGACCTCTTGCAACATCCGGGTCTGCGACATGATCCCGAGCAGGGAAACGAAGGTCAAGGGCGCGAGGAGACCGTCGTAACCGAGGCCCTTCGCTGCGTCCTCGTCGTGGTGCGCGGGATGAAAATCCTGGACGGCACGCGCATACTCACGAACCTTCTCGCGGCCGACCTCGTAGAAGTCGTCGACGCGGAAATGACAACCGACCATGGACGCCGCGTGAGCGGATGCATCCATGGCCGGTACGTCATGTGGAGCTTGTGACACGGTGGAGACCTTTTCTACCCTGGACGCAAGAGCCGTTAGGGAAGAAAATGCGACCTAACGCCGGGCGCCGACGAAAAATCGGAACTGCGAACCAGCGAGCCGAGCAGACTAGCGAGATTCGCGGTGCGCCCGATGCGTTCCGCAGTTGGAGCAGAACTTCTTCAGCTCGATGCGGTCGGGGTCGTTCCGACGGTTCTTCTTGGTGATGTAGTTGCGGTGCTTGCAAACCTCGCAGGCCAAGGTGATCTTGGGCCGCACATCGGTGGAGGAGGCCACTGGACGCCTACTTTCGGGTAAATCTGATCAGGGTCAATCAGGACTGTTCATGAGTGCTACTGGTCGTGCTTGCCTACTGTGTAGCGGTGACCGGACTTGAACCGGCGACGCAACGATTATGAGTCGTTTGCTCTACCAACTGAGCTACACCGCCTCAGGTGCTCACCGTCCACCATCCCACGCGGGGAACGCGACGTCGAGCCATCCAATCCAGCGAGCCCCCTAACGGAATCGAACCGTTGACCTTTTCCTTACCATGGAAACGCTCTACCGACTGAGCTAAGGGGGCGGGATCAGAACACATCGAGCCGTGCGCTGAAGCCTTCAAGAGGTTACACATTCGGAGCGCCGACTACCAAATTGCGTGGTCAGCGAGCCGTTCCTGTCCCTCTTCACATGGAAACCCCAGCGAGAGAAATCCTCGCCGGGGTTCCAGGTGTGGCAGATGTAGGATTCGAACCTACGTAGGCATAAGCCGACGGATTTACAGTCCGCTCCCATTGGCCGCTCGGGCAATCTGCCGTGATGCGATCGAAGCCCGTACTGCTCTTCGGCGCGGTGAGAAGAATACAACGAACGTCCCCCCGGAACGCAAACCGGGTGGATACGGTCGGTAGCGGGCCGATAAAGTCCCTGCGGGATGTGGACCGACACCACCGCCAAATCAAATTTTCGATTCGACTGGAGAGTGTGAGAAGTGGCTGATTCGTCCTTCGACGTAGTGAGCAAGGTCGACCGACAGGAAGTGGACAACGCCGTCGGACAGGCCGCGAAGGAGCTGGCGACCCGCTTCGACTTCCGCGGATCCGACACCAGCATCGAATGGTCCGGTAGCGGCGAGTCGGAGACGATCGTCATCACCTCCGAATCCGAGGAGAAGGTCAAGGCCGCCCTCGACGTGTTCAAGGAAAAGCTGATCCGACGGGACGTGTCCCTCAAGGCCTTCGAGACCAACGATCCGGCCGCGTCCGGCAAGGTCTACAAGGTCACCGGCAAGCTGGTGCAGGGCATCACGACCGAGAACGCCAAGAAGATCTCCAAGAAGATCCGCGACGACGGCCCCAAGGGCGTCAAGGCGCAGATCCAGGGCGACGAACTGCGCGTGAGCAGCAAGAAGCGCGACGATCTGCAGGCCATCCAGCAGTTGCTCAAGAACGAGGACTTCGGCATCGCGCTGCAGTTCGTCAACTACCGATAGAGCGGCTTCTCACCTGGGTCGTTCCGCAGGCTTCACTCCTGCGCCGCATGTGAACGGAAATTCGTAGTGGGCTACGGGCGGATTCGAGCGGTGGTCGCAACGGGCCTGATCATTAGGGATGTTTGC
>NZ_JASHKS010000075.1:0-6225 GCF_030056835.1 Rhodococcus sp. IEGM 1372
CCGACGGTGAGCAGACCCCAGACCGAGCAGGACCCCGGGCGACACTCCTGATCCGGCACCGACTGGCCTGACCCGGGACCGACTGGGAGGCGACGTGATGCCGCGTCGCTACGCGGACGGATTCACCAGGTTCGGCGCGATCTCCACCAGGCGCTCGTTCGTGCTCGGCGAGACTTTGTCGATGCGAAGGTCGTCTTGTTGCGTGTCGACCTGCGCAGAGCATCTCCCGTCCGTACGGATGTACGTACATTTGTTGTACAGTGGCCCCGAGGGCCAGCAGTCGGCGGCTCGAATTCGGATTCCGACACAGATCGACAGGAGGGCCTTTGATGGTTGAACCCGATCGCAGTGCCGCGCTCGACCGCTCCAGTGCGATGCCGCTGTGGGCGCAACTGCATGCTGATCTGGTCCGCCGAATCGGTGACGACGAATTCGCCGGCTCCGAGTTCCCGGGCGAGCATGCGTTGACGACGAGCTACGGGGTGAGCCGTCACACCACCCGCGAGGCCCTGCGGCACCTGCGGAACGAAGGAATCTTGATTGCAGAGCGTGGCCGGCCTTCTCGGTTGGCGGCTCCGCCGGTGATCGAGCAGCCACTCGGTGCGCTCTACAGTCTCTTCGCTGCGGTGGAAGCCACGGGTGTTGCTCAGCACAGCGTGGTGCGTGTACTCGAACTGCGGACCGACCCCGCGGTGGCCGCTACCCTGCGGGTCGGTCCCAAGGCGCCGCTGCTCTACCTAGAGCGCATCCGTATGGCAGGGACCATGCCGTTGGCGCTCGACCGTGCCTGGTTGCCGGGGGATCTGGCACGCGACCTCCTGGATGCGGACTTCACTCACACGGCTCTCTACATCGAGCTCGAGAAGCGTTGCGGCATCCGCCTGACCGGTGGCCGCGAGGACGTCACTGCCGTCGTCCCGGATCCGGAGGATGCGGCAGCACTCGAACTCGATTCGAAGACCTCCGCGCTGTCGATCCGCCGTTCGGGTTGCATGAATTCCCGGCCGGTGGAGTTGCGGCACACAGTGATTCGAGGAGATCGGTTCACCGTCTCGGCCACGTTCTCACCGAGCGACGGCTATCGCTTCGTGCCGGCCACGCCGCTGCACGCCCTGTAAGCACCCACTGATCCAAGGAGCGTTCTTCATGACTGGAGCACCACCGGAAGCCGATCCGGCCGCCGCACACGCTTTGATCGCCGAATCGGGAGCCATCCTGATCGATGTCCGCGAGGACGACGAATGGGCAGCCGGCCACGCCCCGGACGCCGTCCATGTACGCCTCGGCGATCTCGATCCTGCTGCCTATCCTCCCGAGCAGAAATTGGTCGTGGTGTGCCGCTCGGGCGCTCGGTCGAGCAAAGCTGTCGCGGCCCTCACCGATGCCGATCGCACGGCGCACAATCTGTCGGGCGGTATGATGGCGTGGCACGAAGACGGCCGCCCTGTGGTCCGTGATGACGGCACGCCCGGCTCAGTAATTTGACATGGTCGCCATCCTCGCGATCGCAGTCGCCGCAGGGATTCTCATCGGGCTTTCCCTCGGCGCGCTCGGTGGTGGGGGATCGATACTGACTGTTCCTGCTCTGGTGTACCTCCTGGCGGTTGAACCGCAATCGGCAACGAGCGCCTCGCTGATCATTGTCGGAATCACCTCGATCATCGCGGCCATCAGCCATGCGCGAGCACGGCACGTTCGGTGGCGGGCAGCGGCAGTGTTCGGACTTCTGGGCGCGGGCACCGCCTTCGGTGGGTCGATCCTCAACCGATCGGTCGACCCGCAGATTTTGCTGCTCGCATTCGCGGCTCTGATGATCGTCGCCGCCGGTGCGATGCTGCGCCGCACCCGGCGAGGACACGATGCCGACCTACCGACGCCGAACCCGGTCGAGACCGCGGAAACACGGTCGAGCGCCGTCGCGGTCGCCGCCAAGCCCACGAAAGTGAAGATCACTACTTCGCAGGTGGTCAAGCTGGTCGCCTCCGCGCTCGTCGTCGGCTGCCTCACCGGGTTTCTGGGAGTGGGCGGCGGATTCCTCATCGTCCCCGCCCTGGTTCTGGCACTGGGCTATTCGATGCCCGTCGCGGTCGGAACGTCACTGGTGATCATCTCCATCACCAGCGCGGGAGCCTTCACCGAACGCCTCGGCACGGGTGCCACCATCCCGTGGGAGATCGTCGTACCGTTCACTTTCGCGGCAATTACAGGCTCGTTCGCAGGAAAAGTCATCAGCGACAGAGTTTCTGCCACCACACTCACCCGTAGCTTCGCAGCCCTGTTATTCGTCGTAGCCGTCTACGTCACCGTCCAGGCATCCATGGCCCTGTAACGCACATCGTTGTGCATCACAGAGCCTATTTCTGCGCATGCAAATGCGTGACGTGTGTGGTCTCGGGACATACCTAACTGATCGTCACCGGGACATCGTTAACGGTCTCGGGGTCGGGTGGGCGTTGAAGTTTCGGATCGGTTTGGTGGTGGTTCCGGCGTGCAGTGAGAGTTTTGTGGGGCCGTCGAGAACTCGGAAATGGTGATCCTCGACGACCACGGTGAGGATGGTTCCGGCGTGTGTGCGGCCGACGGGCAATCTCTGGCCGTCGACCATGACGACACCGTCTATCGGCACTTTCCGGTGCACGCGTTGGGGGCCCGAGGGCGGCGGGAGGAGCGTCGTTGCTCGACGCACGCGGGTCAGTTGGCGGTTATCGTTGCTGATCAACGGATTCGGCAAGGTCTTGATCACATGGTTACCGGCGATGGCGTGGATGAGACCGCCCTCGATTCTGAGGGTGATGCGGGTTCCGGCGGTGTCCGGACCCAATGCGAGCTGATGGCCGAGCAGGGTGATCAGTCCATCGCGGGTGGCGGTGCGATCGACCTCGATCGGTGCCGCAGTGCGCAAGCGGGCACTCGGATCGAACGCGGGCAGTGCCGGCGCAGTCTGCCCTGCACGTGCGCCGCGCATGGTCAACCGGTCGAGGTCGGCGCTCGTCAGCTGGGAGGCACACCGTGGGGCGTGTCAGATGGTTTGTGTAAGAACGGACTGACACGGATGGAGCATCATCGTGACCATGACTGTGGACAGCAATCATGCAGATGACACGAACGATCGGGCTGAGCTCAGCGCCTTCGACGCCTTGAAGGCCTCGGGTGCCCTCGACGAGGTGATGGCCAAGATCGACACGGGCCAGCTGCAGATCACCGGGCAGGGCGGGTTCCTGCAGGAGATGGTCAAGGCGGTTCTCGAGCGCGGACTGCAGACCGAACTCACCGAGCACCTCGGATACGACAAGGGCGACCTTGCCGGCCGTCTACTTCCCAACGCTCGCAACGGTTTCAGCAGCAAGACCGTGTCGAGCGAAGTCGGCGATGTGCCGTTGGCAATCCCCCGCGACCGCGACGGCACGTTCGTTCCAACCCTGGTCCCGCGTGGTGCGCGCAGGATCGGTGGGCTCGATGACATGATCGTCGCGCTCTACGCCGGCGGCATGACAGTGCGCGACATCGAGCATCATCTTGCCTCGACCATCGGTACCGAAATTTCCCGCGAGACCATTTCCAAGATTACCGACTCGGTCCTCGAGGAAGTCCTCGAATGGCAGCGCCGGCCACTCGATCCGATCTATCCGATCCTCTATCTCGATGCGATCGTGGTCAAAATCAGGTCCGGTCAGCAGGTCACCAACAGGGCTGCGCACATCGCCGTCGGTGTCGACCTCGACGGCATCAAACACGTGTTGGGGATCTGGGTTCAAGAACACGAAGGGGCGAAGTTCTGGGCCGGGATCTGCGCTGAGCTGGCAAATCGTGGCGTCAGAGACGTCCTGATCGCCTGCACGGACGGCCTCACTGGATTCGGCGACGCCATCGAAGCGACGTGGCCGCACACCGTCGTGCAGACGTGCACCGTCCACCTGATCCGCGCGTCGATGCGGTTCGTGGCCTACGGCGACCGCAAAGCGGTGGCGTCGTCGCTCCGGTCGATCTACACCGCACCCACCGTCGATGCGGCCCAAGCTGCACTCGACGACTTCAAATCCTCGCAGTGGGGTGTCAAGTATCCGACAGCGGTGCGGACGTGGGAGAGCGCGTGGGAGCGGTTCATCCCGTTCCTGGCTTTCCCACCGGCGCTCCGGAAGATCATCTACACCACCAATGCCATCGAATCGCTCAACTATCAACTTCGCAAGATCATCAAAAACCGCGGACACTTCCCCAATGATCAAGCGGCAGTGAAGCTTCTGTGGCTCGCGATCTGCAGCATCGAGGACAAGCGCGCCCGGGAGAGAGACCGCCTGAGCAAAGATCGACTCGCACCCCGCACCGGCAGGGAGGTCAACAGACTGATCGAAGGATCTCTGACGACCGGTTGGAAACAAGCGCTCGGCGCGCTCGTGATCAACTATCCGGACAGACTCGACCCTTATCTCACCTGAAAGCAAATTCGCTCACAGATAACTTGACAAGCTCCAACCGTGGTGACCACCAAACCGTCGATCACGGCGTGGATGCTGGCGAGGTCGGCCCACAGGGTTACCATGCGTCCGGCGAACCCCTTCCCAATCCACACTTGCTGTGCACCGACCAGATCGACGACGCCCGCCGCCGGTATGCGTAGGTCGATCTCGTAACCGCCGGCCATCCCTGATCGCGCCGAATATGGTTGTACGACAACAGACGCGGCAGACGCGGCAGGGGCGGCCGGCGTCGCACTTCGATACCGTCTGGGTCCCCGCAGAATACCACTTCGCGCTCCGTGACGGCCGCGGAGTCGGATTCACCTACATCGAGGGTGACATCGTCCGCGGAACCTCACGTCTGTGACCACCCGCCCCCGTGCCTGACCGCACCGGGGTACCCGCCCCACCGCACCGACTGGAAGGAACGCCCCTCGTCTACGACCGATCTCGACGAGCGCCCGTGGACCCGGCCGTGGGTTCCCATTCCGGGCACCGCGACGAAGTCCTCGACAGGCGGAAGCTGGCATCAACGACGGGCCGGCGTTGGCGAGCGCGGATCTCGGTTTGGCGATCGGCGCGGGCACCGATGTCGCCATCGGTCCGGGGACATCATAGTCGTCCGCGACGACCTCGGCGATGTGGTCGATTCGTTGGGGCTGGCCAAGGCCATACTGGCGACCATCAAGGGAAACATGGTGTGGGCGTTCGGGTACAACATCGCTGCCATCCGCATAGCGGCCGCAGGTCTGCTCAACCCGCTCCTCGCGGGCGCTGCCATGGCGTTCTCGTCGTTCTTCGTCGTATCGAACAGCCTCCGGCTGCGTCGGTACCCCGCTACATCCTGACGACCCGGGAGGGATACCTCGGCGAACAGTGAACTGGTGTCGCCGCGTCAGCGAACGTGAAGTGATCGCGCTGTGCGTGGCCGCGCCGCACGACCGGCCCGGCCACGCACTCCTGCGCAGCACGCCCGGTCAGCCACCGGGCGGATTCGTACCGACGTCATCGCCGCGGTACCTACAGTCAGTCGCATCCGCGGGTGCCGAAGTTCCCGCGTCGATCCGGGAACTTTCTCCGCCCGCGGTGCGACTGGTGGTCGACCGGTCATGAGCTGCGCCGACACAGGACGCGGCCGACGGATGCGGCCGATACCGCAGTTCACGGGAGGGTTCGAAGTGCACGACGATCTTCGCCACTATCGGCCCATGTTCGAGGCCATCGAACGACGAGTGCTGGCGACGGTAGAGATGGCTGCCCACGAGCGCCTGCGTGCGGCTACAGTGATCGCCGTAGCAGGGCTGGGTCTGTGCCTGGGCCAGTCGGGCGAGGCAACGGGCTGGGCAACATTGCTCAACAATGCAGCGGCGCAGGCGGAATCGACCAGCATCGTCGCTGTCATTGCCGCCCATGCCGGTGTGATCTTCTGTCTGATCTGCTCAGCCGCCGCACTCCATACCCGAATGATCCATCTGATCGTTCTCGCCGCCGCAGGATGCGCCAGCACTTCGGTCCTGGCGATGTTGTCCATCTGGACACGCCAGTCCGCTCACGACAGTTCAACTCTCGCCGGCCCCGGCCCTGGCGCGCTGATCGGGCTGCTCACCGCCGTGGTTCTCACCGGGCTGTGGACACGACTGGCCCTTCGCCCGGAGCGTCGCGTCTTCACGTACTGATCGAGCCACCATTCCGCCGAACCGACAGAAGGATCGATCCCGTTCGGCGGCTTCCCTTGGGGCCGCATCGCATTCGGTCAATCCGACGGGCC
>NZ_JASHKS010000076.1:0-6108 GCF_030056835.1 Rhodococcus sp. IEGM 1372
TGCAGTAACCCTCCATAGCTTCTCGAATGACTCACCAGAAGCTTGGCAAAGAGGGCGCGTTCGGATTTGCCCCCGATCCGGGCATAATTCGCGCGCACCTGGCAAAGGCGCGCGCGTTTGCGGAGAGGTCAGCCCCACAGAAACCGTTGCCCCACCGAGGCTTTCGTCGGACCCAGATCGAAGGTCGAGGCGTCGGGCATCAGGTACGGGACGAGTATCCGCATTGCGTACTCACGGTGCTCGAGCAGAACCTCGAGATATGTGCCCGACGCCTCCTCGTCGGTCACGTCGGAGACGATGGCGTACGACCGCAGATCCCCGGCGACGGCTCGCAGATCGTGGACGAGTTGCTCGTGCATCGCAGTGTTCGACGCCCCGCCTCCGTCCGGCTGCAGCGGCGCGAGCACTCGCTGCCCGCCGGACAAATCGTTGACGACAGCGACCGGGTGGAGGCCCCAGTTCTCGGTGATCCGTTCGGCGGCGATGTCGATGCAGACGTCGAGCAGATCGTCGAAATCCTGTTGGCACTCGATGCTCGTCACTTCTCGCCACTTCGTCGTCATCAAGACCCCATCGTCGGCCGGCCATCCCAACCCCTTGGACGGCGCGGGAGCACGAACGGTTCCCGAAAGTCGTACATTCGTACCAGTTTGCTGCCTTCCAGCGACAGTTGAGCAAGAGTCGGCCGAACCGAGCTCCCGGCAGACGCATGTGCCGTTGGGCTCGACCCCACCTCGACTAGACTTTCGGTGCAGGAAAGGGAAGAAAGCGGGTCGTCGCGTCGTGGAGGAACACTGGTACAGGCGCATGTTCGCCTCCAGCCCCGTGGCGCAAGCTGTCTCCGACGCCGATGGGCTCTTCGTCGACGTCAATGCCGCCTATTGCGAACTCGTCGGCTTGACCTCCTCGGAACTGATAGGTCGATCCGCGACGGTGCACACTCACCCGGACGACCTCCCGCTCCACGGCAGCGTCGAGGACCTGATGGCCGCCGGGACGGCCGCGGAAGAATCCGTGAAAGTCGAGGTGAGGTTCGTTCGCCCGAACGACGAGATTCGCTGGGTTCTACTGACTCTGGTTCCTTTCACCGGTCCGGCCGATGCCGAGTGGACGCTCGCTGCCGCTCTCGATATCACCGAACGAAAAGAGGTCGAGGACGGCATCCTGCTTGCGTCCCGAACAGATCAACTGACCGGGGCACTCAACCGTCGCGGCTGGTCGGACTACGCGGTGTCCGTCGTCGACGACCATTCGGTCGACACCGTGGTCGCGGTTCTCGATCTGGACCATTTCAAGCAGTTCAACGACCACTTCGGCCACGCAGCCGGCGACGCGTTGCTCCGCGACTTCGCGTCGACTGCCCGCAACTGCATCGGCGTCGATGGCCTCCTGGCACGATGGGGCGGAGAGGAATTCGTGATCATTCTCCGCAACTGCGATCGTCGCGATGCTCTTCGATCACTCGAGGCTCTTGCAGCCGCCACCATGCCTTCGGGGGTGACGTTCTCGGCCGGATACACGCTCCAGCGACCGAACGAAGGTCTTCGCAACACACTCGACAGAGCTGACGCACTGATGTTTCAGGCGAAGCGCGCCGGCCGCAATCGAATGATCACCGACGCACCTCACTGACACAGTGCGAGCACCGTCGCCGATTTGCTGATACGGCAACAACACTTGCCGCACCTGCGCGCGGGCTGTCATTCTGATATCGGCACACCACCGGGAGAGGACGATCGATGACGCACGCATTCGACAAGGACTACTGGGAGCACCATTGGGATGACAGAACATCCCACACCGTCGCCGCCAATCCGTATCTCGTGGAGGAAACAGCCGGATCGACGCCCGGTACCGCGCTCGACGCAGGATGTGGCACCGGAGCGGAAGCGATCTGGCTCGCCGAGCAGGGCTGGCAGGTCACCGGTGCTGACATCTCCGCAGCCGCCCTCCAGGCCGCCGCGCAGCAGGCGCAGACAGCGGGGGTCGACGTCACCTGGATCGAAGCCGACCTGACGACCTGGAACCCCACCGAGCGTTGGGATCTGGTGATGACCCACTACGCGCATCCGTCGATTCCACAGTTGGAGTTCTATCGACACATCGCGCAGTGGGTCGCGCCGGGCGGTTCACTGCTCATCGTCGGGCATCTGAACGATGGCGCACACCATCATTCACCCGATGGCACACCGCCGCACGAGACCACCGTCACCGCGAAAGACATCACCGCCCTGTTCGACGCCTCCTCGTGGCGCATCGACACCGCACTCGAGCGTTCCAGGACCGTCGGCGGGACGGGTGTGCACTCGAAAACGTTGCGCGATGCGGTGTTTCGGGTCAGTTCACGGGCACCGCGATAGCATCGGCAAGTCCGTCGACGAGTGTCGGCAGGAAGTACGGAATCGACAGTGCCGTCGGGCCCACTGCGGCTCCGGCTTCCTGGCCGACGAATCCGGCGACCGCACCGGCAGCGACGGCCGGAATCTGACGCGACACAGGCGAATCGAGGAACTGCTGCAGAGCGTCCTCGGTGTCGACCTGAGTGAACACGACGTCTGCGTCGATCTTCGAGATGTTCTCCGCCGAGACGGTCGTCGAGTAGGTGGCATCGTCGGTCGCGAGATCGGTCACCGATGCCGGTGAGGCGAAGCCGAGGTTCTCGAGCAGCTCCACTCGCGGGTCCGTCGGCAACAGCAGGTAGTACACGTCGGCAGCCTCGGACACGTATGCGATTGTGCGGCCGTCGAATTCGGGATGCTGCGCGCCTGCGTCCTGCACCTGGCGATCCAGATCGGCAACGAGATCGCGTGCGCGCTCGGGACTCCGAGAACGTCGCCGGTGGTGGTGATGACGTCGCGCCACGGCGTCGACCACAGCTCCTCGGGCGGGGCGATGACGGGAACTCCGGCCGCGGTCACCGCGTCGTATTCGGCTCGGGTGAGGCCGGAGTGCGGGGCCAACACGACGTCGGGGTCGGTGGCGAGCAGTTTCTCGACGGACAGTGCGTCCGTGACGTTGTCGAGCAGAACCGGTGCCGGGCCGCCCGAGGCCTCGATCGCGTCGGATACCCACGGATAGATCAGATCGTCACCTCCGCCGTATTCGGCCGACGGCATCGCCACCGGGACGACACCCAGTGCGAGCACCGCGTCGGTGGTGCCGAATCCCCATGTCGCGACCCGTTCGGGTACCGCGTCCAGCGTGGTGTCGCCGTACATGTGGTGCACGGTCAGCGGGAACGAGCCGGTGGACGGCGACTCGGTCGGGCTGTCGGTCGAATCGGACGAGCTGCAGCCAACCAGTGCGATGGATGCGGCTGCCACGGCGGTGAACACTGCGGCGAAGCGGAACGTGAGGCGATGAGTCATGACAATCCTGTAGCTCGAGAGGGCATTACCGATAAGGCTAGCCTTAGCTATCTCCCATCGGAAATCCGGGCCACACCGCTCACAGGAACCTTGCAGCGGAGGTTCAGGGTCTTCACCGCAACGTCCCAGAGTATTGGCACTACCGAATCATTCAGTGCCACATCGAAGGAGACCCACGACGATGACCCGCATCCCCGAGCCCACCAACACTTCTGCCGGACCCGCCTACGAGGGCCGGCTACTCGATCGCCCCGCCGAGGAGGTCGTCGACCAGGGCGCGAGGTTCGACATCACCACCCTCGTCACCCGTCGCCGCGTGCTGAGCATCGTCGGCGCAGGGGCCGGCGCGGTGGCGTTGGCTGCCTGCTCGAGCACGTCGAACTCTGGAAGTGCCACCGCCACAACGGCAACCGCGTCGAGCACAGCCACCGCCGCAACCAGCGAGATCCCCGACGAGACCAACGGCCCCTACCCCGCCGACGGCTCGAACGGCGTCAATGTGCTCGAAGAATCGGGAATCGTTCGCCGCGACATCACCTCCAGCCTCGACGGCGGCACCACGGTCGGCGGAGTGCCCCTGTCGCTCGACCTCACCCTCACCGACATGGCGAACGACAATCGCCCCTTCGAGAACGCCGCCGTGTACCTGTGGCAATGCGATGCGGCAGGGCTGTATTCGATGTATTCGGAAGGAGTCGAGGACGAGACGTACCTGCGCGGCATCCAGGCCGCCGACGCCAACGGCACCGTCACCTTCGACACGATCGTCCCCGGTTGCTACAGCGGCCGCTGGACCCACATTCACTTCGAGGTCTATCCCGACGCCGCCTCGGCGACCACAGCGGACAACGCCATCGCCACTTCGCAGATCGCATTCCCTCAGGACATGCTCGACGCGATCTACGAGCTCGACACCTACCCGTCATCGGCGCAGAACCTCGCGCAGCTCGGCAGCATCGACAACGACAACGTGTTCGGCGACGGCTACGAATTGCAGATGGGATCGTTCTCGGGCGACGCCACCGCCGGCTACGTCGGATCGCTGGCCGTCGCCATCGACACCACCACCGAACCCACCGCCGGCGCAGCCCCTTCCGGCGGCGGAGGCGGCCAGTCCCCGATGGGCGGCGGCACTCCCCCGGCCGGTGGCCCACCCGCAGGCACCGCACCCACCAACTGATCACCCCTACCTCACACCACCGAAGGAATCACCATGTTGCACAACCTCACCGGCTGGCATGCCCTCATCGTTCTCGCCATCCTGCTGCTCGTCTTCGGCTCCACCAAGCTCCCGTCACTCGCGAAGGGCGTCGGCCAGTCGATGCGCATCCTGAAAGACGAAGTGCGCGAGGAGAAGAAGCCCACAGCGCGTGACGACACGACCGCTCCGGTGTTCGCCGACGCTGCGTCCACGCCGGTTCCGTACCGACACACCTCGTGAGCACAGCCACCGCCGCGCGGGGAGTGATGCCGCTTGCCGCGCATGCACGCGAGGCACGTCGCCGCGCGATTCGCGCGGCGGTGTCGCTGCTCGTCGGCATCGCGATCGGATTCGCGCTCTCCGACCAGATTCTCGACATCCTGCGCGCACCCGTCGAAGAACTCGCCCTCACCCGTCAGGCCAGCCTCAACTTCGAAACCGTCACCGGCGCTTTCGATCTCGAACTGAAGATCGCCCTGTTCACCGGCGTCATCGTGTCGTCTCCGGTGTGGCTGCGTGAACTGTTCGCCTACCTCACCCCCGGCATGACGCGTCGGGAAAAGAAGTACGTCTACGGCTTCTCCGCGGCCGCAGCTCCACTGTTCGTCGCCGGCTGCGTGTTCGGGTTCGCCATCTTCCCCCGCATGGTCAGCGTCCTCGCCGGGTTCTCCTCCGACCAGGACAGCACCATCCTCAACGCCTCGTACTACGTCGACTTCGTCATGAAGATCGTCCTGGCCACCGGCATCGCCTTCGTCCTTCCGGCACTGCTGGTGATGCTGAACTGCCTCGGCATCCTTTCCGCACGCAGGCTACGCAGCAGCTGGCGAATCAGCGTCGTCGGCATCGCGCTGTTCAGTGCACTCGTCACGCCCGCCGCCGATGTCCTGTCGATGTTCCTGGTCGCGGTTCCCATGGCCACACTGTTCGGCGCAGCAATCGTGATCACCGAGGTACACGACAGACGCGCCCTGACACCACCGAAACCGGAGCTATCATCATGTTCGGCTTGACCTTCGAGAAACTGTTCCTGGTCGCGATCATCGCCGGGTTCGTCCTGGGCCCCCAACGCCTCCCCGGATACGCGCACCAACTCACCCGCGCCGTACGCAGCGTGCGCCATTTCGTCGACACCACCCGCACCGCGGCCGAAGACGAAATAGGTGTTCCGCTCCGACGCTCGGAATGGGAATCGATGAACCTGCGGCAATACGACCCCCGCCGGATCGTCAGCGACGCACTGCGTGACACCAACCAACTGCGTGACACCGAGTCCCCATCGGAGCAGGTCCTCGCCGAAGCAGCCCGCGTACGACCCGGCCAGAAATACCTCATCACCGGGCCCTCCTCGCATCCCCGACGCATTCTCATCGACTCACTCCCGCAGAACGATCCGCGTCGCATCGCGGCACAACTGCAACCGAAAGCGGCTACTTCGGCGATGGCGACAGAGATCGGTGCTACCCACACCGCGCTCGGCTGAATCGGGAGTGTCAGATTAACGGTGGATCCGACCTTGGCGTCGGTTAGTTTCCGTTC
>NZ_JASHKS010000077.1:0-5073 GCF_030056835.1 Rhodococcus sp. IEGM 1372
TCCATTAACCGGTCCAACCCACGGGGACCAGTGCAGTGCAGTGGTCCATTGACGCAGCCCGACGGGCGCCCGAAAAATGGGACGCATCCGGCGCGGCTGTCCCGTAACGTCGCTGCGGTGCTACTGACCGTGACTGCAAATGCCACAACCGATTTCCCGGACTCCTCCGACATCGGGTATTTGTTGCACAAGCACCCCGATCGCGTGCAGAGCTGGATCTTGCCCATGGGCGCCACCACTGTGCTGTATCCGGAAGTCTCGGTCGAGCGCACCACCGTCGCAGTTCTGGTGAACGACGGTGCAGGGTCCGGGCTCGCAGTGGCGCTGTCGCGACTGTTCAAGCAAACGCTGGCCGGCGTGTGCACAGGAAAGCCTGAATTGGTCTCTGCTGCAATCGATCGGACGATCTCGATGCCTGCCGCGCCGTCTCGTGGTGCGACCGACCTGGCGTCACGGATGTTCGGTCCCCTCGGATGGAAAGTGGACGCGACGCCCATTCCGCTCGATTCGACGCAGTCGGCATGGGGCGACTCCGAGTACATCGATCTGGTGTTGACCGGAACCTTCACGCTGTCGGCCGCACTGCGGCACCTGTACGTCCTTCTTCCGGTCCTCGACGACGGGAAGCACTATTGGGTAGGCGAGGACGAGTCCGACAAACTCGTTCGAGCAGCAGGGGATTGGCTGGGGGATCACCCGGAGTCGTCGCTCATCGCGTCCCGCTACCTGGCGCACCGTCGCGAACTGGTGGCCTCGGCGCTCGACCGACTCGTGCCCGACGCTCCGCAGGACGACGCAGCCCCGCGAGATCCGACGCTGGCCGAGCAGCGAGTACGCGCCGTCCTGGCGGCACTGACGGGTGCAGGCGCGAAGTCGGTGATCGACCTCGGTTGCGGTGAGGGTCGTCTGCTGCGAGAGCTACTCGCGGACAACAGTTTCGATCGCATTCTCGGTGCGGATGTGAGCGATCGTGCACTCGCCAAGGCGCAGCGCAGGCTGCGTCTGGACGACATGTCCGACCGGCAGCGCGCTCGGATCGAACTGGTGCAGTCGTCGGCCACGTACCGCGACGTTCGGCTGCACGGATTCGACGCGATGGTGCTCATGGAGGTCATCGAACACGTCGATCTCGATCGGCTGCCGGCGTTGGTGCGTTCGGTATTTCTTCAGGCGCGTCCACGAACGGTTCTCGTCACCACACCCAACTCCGAGTACAACGTGCTGTATCCCGGCCTCGAACCGGGAACCTTCCGTCACGTCGATCACCGATTCGAATTCACCCGAGCGCAGTTCGAGCACTGGGGTTCGTCGGTAGCACGTGAACACGCCTACGACGTACGCATCGAGGGAATCGGCCCCGTCGACGATATGTACGGCACCCCGACACAGATGGCCGTCTTCACCCGAGAGGAGCAGGCCCGATGAGTACCTTCGACATTCCGGATCGATCCCTCGTCGTACTCGTCGGCATCAGCGGGTCCGGCAAGTCGTCCTTCGCCGCGCAGCACTTCGGTCCGTACGAGACGGTGTCCAGTGATGCCTGCCGGGGCATGGTGAGCAACGACCCCAACCTGCAGAGCGCGACCAAGGATGCGTTCGCGCTGCTGGAATTCCTCGTGGCAACCAGGCTCCGGGCCGGTCTGCTCACCGTCGTGGACGCCACGAACGTGCAACCCGCGGCGCGAAAGACGTTGATCGCGTTGGCCCGCGAACACGACGTGCTACCGGTCGCCGTCGTGCTCGATGTGCCCGAATCGGTGTGTGCACAGCGCAACGCCGAGCGCACCGACAGGACGTTCGGTCGAGATGTGCTGCGCCGCCAGCAGTCCCAGTTGCAACGCTCGCTTCGGGGACTGTCCAAGGAAGGCTTTCGTTCGGTCCACGTACTCGACGGTGTCGAAGCGGTGGCGTCGGCGACGTTCGTTCGCACTCCGCTGCGCAGCGATCGACCTGAGCTGACCGGACCGTTCGACGTCATCGGCGACATTCACGGCTGCCTTGCCGAGCTCGAAAGCCTGCTCGGCGTGCTGGGTTACACGATCGAGCGAGACGACGCCGGTCGCGCGGTCGGCGCGACGCCACCGCCCGGTCGGACTGCCGTGTTCGTCGGCGATTACGTCGATCGCGGACCGGACTCGGTGGGAGTGCTGCGACTGGTGATGGGAATGGTCGGTACCGGAGCAGCATTGGCGGTTCCGGGTAACCACGAGAACAAGCTCGTCAAGGCACTCCGCGGCCGGAAGGTGACCACGTCGCACGGTCTCGCCGAGACCCTCCAACAGCTCGACGCCGAGTCGGCAGAGTTTCGCCGGCAGGTGCTCGAGTTCTGCGACGGCCTCGTCGCGCACCTCGTGCTCGACGGCGGCAAGCTCGTCGTCGCGCACGCCGGGTTGATCGAGAAGTACCACAACCGGGCGTCGGGCAGGGTTCGAAGTTTTGCCCTGTACGGCGACACCACCGGCGAGACCGACGAGTTCGGCCTTCCGGTGCGGTACCCGTGGGTGCAGGACTATCGGGGCTCGGCGGCGGTTCTCTACGGGCACACCCCGGTTCCGGAAGTGGAGTGGGAGAACAACACTGCGTGTCTCGATACGGGATGCGTCTTCGGCGGGAAGCTCACGGCGCTGCGTTACCCGGAGCGCGAGGTGGTGTCGGTTCCGGCCGAGAAGGTCTGGTACGAGCCTGCCCGCCCGATGGGCGCGTTCACGCGGGATGCGGCGTCGCTCGATCTGTCCGACGTGATCGGCCCGACGGGCGTCGAGACGTCGCTGCGTGGGCGCGTATCGGTTCGGCCGGAGAATGCCGCGGGCGCACTGGAAGTGATGAGTCGGTTCGCCCTCGCTCCGCAGTGGCTGCACTATCTGCCGCCGACGATGGCACCGAGTGGAACATCCGAGCGCGAGGGCTATCTCGAATATCCGACGCAGGCATTCGACGCGTATCGCGCGCTCGGTGCGTCGACGGTGATCTGCGAGGAGAAGCACATGGGCTCGCGGGTGGTCGTGGTGGTGTGTCGAGATGCAGACACCGCTCGGGAGAAGTTCGATGCGCCGCAGGGATCGCTCGGCACCGCGTACACGCGGACGGGTCGTCCGGTGTTCGACGAGTCACTGACCGGCGAGCTCATCTCCGGGGTGTCCGACGCGATCGAGAAGGCCGGTGTGTGGGACGAATTGGATTCGAGCTGGCTGATTCTCGACTGCGAACTGATGCCGTGGTCCGCCAAAGCGGAGGGCCTGATCAAAACCGAGTACGCCGCGGTCGCTGCGGTGTCTCGGGCGAATCTCGTGGCCGAGGCGGCGGTGCTGGCATCGGCCGGTTCGCGTGGTCTGGATCTGCAGGAGTTGCTGGAACGGAACACCGTTCGGCAGGTCAACCTGGGCGAGTTCACCGGTGCGTATCGGCGGTACATCTGGCCGACGGACGGACTGGACGGGGTTCGGATTGCGCCGTTTCAGGTGCTGGCATCGAACGTCGGGACGTATGCCGATCGTCCGCACGCCTGGCACCTCGATGTTGCCGACCGATTGGTGGCAACAGCTCCCGATATGTTCGCCGCCACCCGTCGAATCGAGGTCGATCTGTCCATGCCGGATTCGGTTGCGGCAGGGGAGAAGTGGTGGGAGGAGTTGACGGCGCAGGGCGGCGAGGGAATGGTCGTCAAACCGTCAGCGAACGCTCCTCGCGGAAAGATGCAGCCCGGCATGAAGGTTCGTGGCCGCGAGTATCTGCGGCTGATCTACGGTGCCGACTACACCGACCCGGATCGACTGACTGCCCTGCGCAACCGAAACGTGGGACACAAGCAGTCGATGGCGCTTCGCGAATACGCGCTGGGAATGGAAGCGCTGGATCGCTCGGTGCGCGGTGAGCCGCTCTATTCCATCCACCAGGCCGTGTTCGCCGTCCTGGCACTGGAATCCGAGCCAGTCGACCCGCGGTTGTAGGTGCCGGCTTCGAGTACGAAGGGCATTCACCCGTTCGGATCAATGTGGCTTTCAGTCACTCTGAGTGCAACAAAGCCACATTGATCCGAACGGGGAGGGCCAGCGGCACTAGCCCCTCGGCGACGAGAACGGACTGATGCCTGCGCTGATCGGTGCCGCAATTGCTGCAACGACGGCTATCGACGCCCAGAACGTCGGTGAGTCCAGCATCAGACCGCCTGCGAGACCACACACGGCGACGACGACGCCGCATCCCACCAGCAGTCCCGACCCGACAGTGACGTGAGCGAGGTGGTCTCGCGTCGGATCACGTCGGGCTCCGAGCCACACCATCGTTCCCGAGGTGACGAGGGCCAGCGGGGCGAAGAAGAAGAGGGAGCTGCCACCGAGCTTCGACGAGACACTGGCGATCAACAGCACGGCTCCGAATGCCACCGGGGCGGCGAGGGGCATCCCGCCGGACCATCGCTCGAACTTGTTTCGGGTGGGAGCTGTCATGGCAATCGTTCCTTTCCTGGGGAGAAGGGCATGTCAGAGTAGGTACTCCGCGAATATTCCGCCGCCGCAGGACAATGCTGCGATCAGGCCGACTCGCCTCAGGACGAACTTGGCAGCCTTGTCCCACGAGTTCACCTGGCTTTCGATCGCCTCCCAAGCACCGACTGCGCCGAAGAAGTCGATTCCGAGGCAGGCACCGACTACTCGCTTGATTTCATCGGTGACTCCACGGGCCTGAGGTCCCGTGGGAGTCGGCTGCCGGTCGAGGACGTTGCCGGTCTCGTCGACGATCGTCACAGTTGCGTCATCGCTGATCTGAAAGCCGGCTGTGTCGGCGGGGAGTGGATTGCGGCCCTGTTCTGCCAGTGAAGCATTGAGCGAGGCAACTTCTTCCGCGCTCACGGGGACGAATTCCTCGACGGTGGCGGACACCGCGGGTGGCGCGGGTTGAGCAAGAGCAACAGCGGCCCCGCTCATCGACGTCACGGTGATCATCGAGCCGGCGATCAGGGCGATGGATGCGGTGCGAGTCCGAGCAGAAATGCGGTTCATGATGTCTCCCGTTCGTGAGTAGGGGGGTGTCCCTATGGTTTCTGTCAAGCTGCGTGAGCTGCGGGCGGTTGGTACA
>NZ_JASHKS010000007.1:0-145201 GCF_030056835.1 Rhodococcus sp. IEGM 1372
CACACGCGGCCTGAATCACTCAACCCCACGAGTCAACTGAACTCGGGGCAGTCCCTACCTCGACCATAGGGCGCTGTGCCGAACGGGGCCTCGAACCGCGTCAACCTACTCGTGGGTAGATTTCCCGCCTAAGATGACACGCGTGACGGCCGAACTAGTAATTGGTCCCGGGGGGGACCCGCAGTGGCTCGACACTGCGGAAATGAAAGCATGGCGCGCCTATATGGACGGCGGGCAACGACTGATGGGGGTATTGAACAAGGATCTGCAGGATCGCCACGATCTGTCGATGGCCGAGTACCGCATCCTGGTGATGCTGTCGGAATCGATCGACGGCTCCATCCGAATGAGTGAGCTCGCCGACGGTGTCCTGTCCTCGAGAAGTCGCCTGACGCATCAGATCAGGCGAATGGAACTCCAGGACATGGTGTCTCGCAGTACCTGCGTCAACGACGGCAGAGGCGTGCTGGCGGTGATCACCGAGGAAGGGCGTCGGCGATTGTCGGAGGCGGCACCCACGCACGTCCGCGGCGTCCGGCAGCACCTCGTCGACATCCTCTCGCCCCACGAACTCGAGGTGCTGGGCGACATCTTCGAGAAGGTCGATGCCGCGATGGACGCGTCCGGCTCGACACCGCGACGGTGAGGGGCGATTGGGCCTCGGGCCGCTCGGCCGTTTAAGATCGCACACGGAAGCGTGGCAGAGCGGCCCAATGCACTCGCCTTGAAAGCGAGAGACGTGTAAAAGCGTCCGGGGGTTCAAATCCCTCCGCTTCCGCCACATGTTCGTTGTTTGAACCCGGTCCACCCGCAAGGGTGGACCGGTTTTGTTTGCCCCGGGAGCCGCGGAAAGGCGTCGATACCGCCCCGGTCGACCGGTCTTACGTTCTGCGCTCACAATTGTCGCCATGAGGACGCGCCGCAGTCGACCGTTACTGCACTTGAAGACGCGCTTGTGGACGAATCCGCCATTCGCGAACGTCACCTCGCTCGCCTCGGCAGTCGTGGCTGTCAGTGGCGTGCTCGATGCCGTCACCTCCGATCCGGGTGCTCTCGGTCGGTGGTGGACGTGGCTCTGGACGGCCGTTGCCGTCGTCGTGGTTCTGATCCCCGCGGCGATGGGTGCGAGGTTTCCGCGGAGCATCGCTTTGCTGGGCTGCTTGTTGTTCATCGGCGTCACCTCGGTCCAGATGGGCACATCCACCCAAGGGATCGTCGCGGTCAACAACCTTGTTTTCTATCCACTGCTCGCCTGCTATCTGGGATGGTTCTTCCGTCGTCTGGTCGCCAGGTCGGTTGCAGGCGTGGCGATTGCGGCGTCCGGCATCGGCGTTGCGCTCAGCCCCAGTGGATCGCTGACGGTCACCTGGCTCAATCTGATGCTCGCGTCGTTGTTCTGTCTGGAATCTGCGAGCTATCTCTACCGACGCTTGCAACGGCAGGTCGAGACGGATTCGTTGACCGGAGCAGTGAACCGAATCGGGTTCGAGCGCAACGGAAGTCAGTACCTGCGCTGGGCCGAGAAGTCCGGCGCACCTCTGGCATTGGTGATGATCGATCTGGACCGCTTCAAGCGAGTGAACGACGAGTACGGCCATCATGCCGGCGACCGGGTGCTGGCTCGATTCGTCACCGAGGTTCGGCGAGGTCTTCGTGCGTCCGATGTGGTCGCGCGTATCGGCGGCGACGAGTTCGCCCTCGTCCTGCCCGGAATCGACGAGCAGAGTGCCCACAGTCTGGTGGGGCGTCTTCAGCAGCTCACCACCAGTGCGTGGTCCTCGGGTTGCGCAGTGAGTTCGCGCGGCGACACCATGGACTCGCTTCTGGCCCGTGCGGATGCTCGACTGCTCGACGCCAAACGACTCACTCACTCGACAGAACGGGACAGATCAGATCGGGCCTGACGGTCGAGTACCCTCGGCCCAACGCTCCAGGCCCAATCCGGTCTCGAAGCGTCGCAACGATTTCGAGATCGGGTCCGTGAATTCGAGTGCACTGGCGAGTAATTGGAGCGGGTCGGTGAAGTCGTCGACGGCTCGGCCGGATGCCGTCGGGTAGAGATCGTCGCCGAGGATGGGTACGCCGAGCGAATTCATATGCAGACGTAGTTGATGGGTGCGGCCGGTCAACGGTGTCAATCGATAGCGGCCGAGTCCGTCTCGATGCTCCAGGAGTTCGACGGTGGTGTGCGCGTTGGGTTCTCCGTCGACCTTGTGGGCAGTGAATTGTCCCTTCTCCGAGACGATTCGACTGCGAACGACGGTCGGCAGTGTGAGCGACGGGTCGTAGCGCGCGATTGCCTCGTACTCCTTGCGGACCTTGCGATCCTGGAAGAGCGTTTGATACGCGCCGCGCAGTGTCGGATCCACGACGAACAGGACCAGGCCCGCGGTCACACGATCGAGCCGGTGAGCGGGCACCAGTTGCGGTAGTTCGAGTTCGAGACGCAGTCGCACGAGCGCGGTCTGCAGAATATGTCCGCCGCGGGGGATGGTCGACAAAAAGTGAGGCTTGTCGATCACCAGCAACGCGTCGTCCCGGTGCACGATCGAGATATCGAACGGCACAACGGTTTCCGACGGTAGGTCGCGGTGGAACCAGACCGCCTCGCCGGGAACGTATGGAGCGTCGAAGGAGATGGGACCGGCCATGTCGACGATGTCACCGGCGGCGAGCATGGCGTCGATCCGGTGCGGGGGAATGCGTGACTCTGTAGCGGCGAGGAACTCGCGAACGGTGAGCCATATGCCGTCCTCGGGCATGCGTATTCGCGCGGGATCGAGACCGTGCCGCTTCGCCAGGGGCGGTTGCTGGCGTCGTCTCACCGGAAGAGCGTATCCGCCCGCCGAGATCGCACTTGTGCAGACAAATCAGTGCCATCTGCCTGCACAAGTGCGAGTTCGCTACTCGCAGCCGATGCCGTCGTTGTCGCGGTCGAGATGAGGTCCGTAGCCGTACTCGTCCCGATAGACCGGGTCGGCTCCGGCGTCGCGCGCCGCGTCGCAGTTCTCGTACTGGAATGTGCCGCCCTGGCGGGGTGCGGGCGCTGGAGCTGCGAGTGGGGCCGGGGGTGGGGGCAGGAGAACCGGGCAGAACTGGGCCGAACCACTGCTGCAGAGGAAATCGGTGATCGGATCGGCCGAGGCGACGGCCGGGGCGGTGACCAGGGCGGCCGCAGCGATCGCGCCGCTGATACCGATCTTGACCAGCAGATTCTTCGTTTTCATGGAACTCCAATCGAGGGGATGTGATGTGGAGCATCCTCGGCTGATTATTGAACTGTCAATCAAGTCATTCGAGTGACCTACGCCCGAGCTCACACGGGCAAACGTGTTTGGAACCCATCGATTCGGCGTATCTACGAACGTATGAGCGAAAACGAGCAGGTCAACCAGAACCCCGAGAAGGATCCCGACGATTGGGTCACCGGCGACGAGCCGATGACCGGCCCGCAGAAGAGCTACCTGAGCACTCTTGCGCAGGAAGCGGGCGAGGAAGTTCCCGAGGGTCTCAACAAGGCGCAGGCGTCGGAAATGATCGACAAGCTGCAGGGCGAAACCGGCCGCGGCTGACACGCCCAGAGGTCCACTCGATGTGACATCGACCCCCGAAAAGTCCACCGAATGTCACATTGAGTGCCCTCGCGGTAGCGGTGTCCGCGAGGACATCCGACCAGGTAGACCGTTATGTCTCGAGTACATGTAACAAAGGATCACGCGGACTTTTGTACCCGTGTATCCGCGGCTATTGTGAGCGAACCCACAGCTTTAGCGTGCGCGCATATCGGTGGGTACGTTGAGTGACGGATGTTGTTTGTGTTGCGCCCCGTGAGGGTGCGCCGGGGGAGGATGGGCAATCTGATGCACCGTCGAGTGTTGGCAGTAGCGGGAGCTGCTCTGGCAGTGTCGCTGCTGGGGTCGGGTCTCGCCGGGGCGCAGCCGCTCCCTGATACCGGCAGTTCCGATGGCGCCGGTGCGGCTCCTGGCATCGCAGCTCAGTCCCAGCCATTGCCCTCGGCGCGCATCGATCGGGTGGACATGCTGACCGACCGCCGCGCTGCCGTGTGGGTGGAGTCGCCGGCCATGGGCCGCGCCATCCAGGTCCAGGTTCTTCTTCCGGCCGCGCAGGCGGTGTCTCGTCCGACGCTGTACATGCTCGACGGTGTGAGCGCGGGCAAAGAATCCGATTACAAGGAAAGCACCTGGACGCAGAAGACCGACATCGTCGACTTCTTCGCCGACAAGCAGGTCAACGTCGTGCTCCCGGTCGGTGGATCGAGCAGCTACTACACGGACTGGAACGTGCCGGACCCGGTGCTGGGCGTCAACAAGTGGGAGACGTTCCTGACGTCGGAGTTGCCGCCGCTGATCGATGCGCGCTTCTCCGGTAACGGCACCAACGCGATCTCGGGTGTCTCGATGGGTGCCCAGGCCGCGATGGACCTGATGACACGTCACCCCAGCCTCTACACCGGCGTCGCCGGCCTCAGTGGTTGCTATGACAATTCGCAGACCAACTTCAAAGACGCGGTGCGTGCCACCGTCGCCACCAACGGCGGCAACGCAACCAACATGTGGGGCGAGAACACCGATCCCAAGTGGGTCGAGCACGATCCTTCGCGTAATGCCGAGGCGCTCCGCGGCAAAGACGTTTACCTGTCCGTCGGCACCGGCCTACCCGGTCCGTACGAGCTCGGCCCCGGTGGCAGCGGAGTCGAGAGCGCCCTGATGGGCGGACCGCTCGAGGCAGCCGCGCTGTACTGCACAACGGTGTTCGATACTCGGCTTCGGTCGCTGGACATCCCCGCGACAGTGGTCTACCGCCCGTACGGCATCCATCAGTGGCCGTACTGGCAGGACGACCTGCGTGAATCCTGGCCGACGCTCGAGCGCGCGCTAGGCCTGTAGAGCGAACTTCAGAAACGCGTCGTTCTCGTGCGGGTCGCCGATGGTGACCCGCACTCCGTCGTTTCCGTAGGCGCGCAGCAGGACGCCCTGTTCGGCTGCAGCAGCAGCGAACTCACCCGAGCGTTCGGCCAGCGGCAGCCAGACGAAGTTGGACTGCGATGCGCCGACGTCGTAGCCGCCCGCAACGAGCGCGTCGCGCACACGATCCCGTTCCGCGATGAGGGCATCGGTGCGGGCCAGCAGCTCTGCCGACGCCTCGAGCGACGCCACCGCAGCCTGCTGGGCAACGGTGCTGACTGCGAAGGCGATCCGCACCTTCGACAGTGCCGTGATCACCTCGGGATCGGCCACCGCGTAGCCCACCCGCAAGCCGGCGAGTCCGTAGGCCTTCGAGAACGTCCGCAGCACGATCACATTGCGTCGTCCGCGTGCCAGCTCCACTCCGTCGGTGTGGTTGCCTGCGTCGGGGCGGGTGTACTCGAAGTAGGCCTCGTCGAGGACCACGAGAATGTTCGACGGCACCGCATCGAGAAACGCCTCGAGCTTGTCGCGCTGGACGACGGTTCCGGTCGGGTTGTTCGGGTTGCAGACGAAGATCAGCCGGGTGCGGTCGGTGATGGCGGCGAGCATCGCGTCGAGATCGTGCACGTGGTCGGCGGTCAACGGAACCAGCACAGGTGTTGCGCCGGCGACGCTGGTGACGATGGGGTACGCCTCGAACGAGCGCCACGCGAACAGCACTTCGTCGCCGGGACCGCAGGTGATCTGTACGACCTCCTGGCACAGCGAAACCGAACCACTGCCGACGGCCACGTTCTCCGCGGCGACTCCGAGCTTCTTCGCCAGTGACTCGACGAGCGCGGTCGCTCGATTGTCGGGGTAGCGGTTGACGCCACCGACGGCCTCAGCGATCGCGTCGCGCACGCTCGGCAGCGGCCCCTGCGTCGTTTCGTTGCTCGCCAGTTTGATCGCGCCCGGAAAGGTGCGTCCGGGAACGTAGGCGGGGATGGCGTCGAGGTCGGGGCGGATGCGCGCGGTCACGGCTGCCATTATGCGCCCAGGTTCGGGGTTGACTTCTGCGCGTCCGTGATATTGCAGTGCACGACCGGACCGATCGTCCTATCTTCGATAAGTATGTCGGGAATATTGAGCGACGTCGCAGTTCTTCGTTCCGCCTCCGCGCCCACAGTCGGTGCGGACGACGTGGTGGACACGACCGCGCACGAATCACCCCCGCGCGAGAAAGTGCCGTTGACGGCCGTCGAACCCGATGGTCCACCTCGCGGTGGAATCGTCGTGCTGCACGAGGCACGTGAAGTGCCCGAGTCTCTGCTCGACCTGCTGCGCGCACTCGCGCTCGAAGGCTGGCTCGCCGTCGCGCCGAACCTGTTCCACCGAGGCCACGGCGACGACAAGGAAGTGTTCGGCGACGACCTCTTCGCGGACTTCGATGCCACCTCCGACTGGCTCGTCCAGCGTGGTGTCTATCCCGATTGTGTCGGGGTGATCGGGTTCGACGACGCAGGCACAGCAGCGTTGATCGTGGCCACCAGCCGTCCGGTCGGGGCGGCGGTCAGTGTTGCTGCCGCCGGCATCGTCGAACCGCTCAATTCCGACGCTGTCGCGTTGGTCGAGGCCGCACCCAAGCTGCAGGCCCCCTGGCTCGGTCTCTACGGCGAGGACGACCCGCACACGCCACCGGAACACATCGAAGCCCTTCGCGACGCCGCCACGCGCGCCTCAGTGGCCACGAACGTCGTCAGCTATTCGGGGCTGAAGCATCGAGCCGACCATCCCCGCGAACAACCCGGCAGTTCCGATCACAGCGACCCCGCAGCGGCCGCACTCGTCGACGCGCAGACCCGGATCTTCGACTGGTTCGACAGCTTCATGCGCTGAAGAGCAACAAGCATCTTTTACGCGAACGACGCGCGAACCAGAGGCGTCGACCAGCCGTTTTGCCTTCTGGCCTCCGCTGTGGGTAGTCTCTTTCCTCGGCGGTCCGAGAGGGCCGGCAGCCTAGGAGGCGTGCCAGAGCGGCCGAATGGGAGTCACTGCTAATGACTTGTCCTTTCACCGGGACCGGAGGTTCAAATCCTCTCGCCTCCGCCACGAACGGTAGATCGTTGCCGTTCAGCTGGACCAGTTGAATAACTGAACATGCGCCCGTAGCTCAACGGATAGAGCACTTGACTACGGATCAAGAGGTTAGGGGTTCGAATCCCTTCGGGCGCACGAAAAACAGGCCCTGATCTGCGAATACTCGCGGATCAGGGCCTGTTTTGATGAGCTAGATGTGTCAGGGACGCTGACGGGTAACTCGACGTCGAAGCGTACGAGTTGATTACCGCTTTCGGCCCGTCCGAACACGCCCGGCTCGGCTCCGTGCGGGCATGCCTCAGCCTTGTGGCAGCTGCGGTCAGCGAGGTCTCGGATTCAGTGGCGGTGTGCCGAGTACTTCGTGACCTGGATGCAGCGCGTGCTGCAGTTGTATCAATGTCGCGTCGGTCAAACTGTCCGGGCCCAAATCCAGTGCGCACGCCCAGTCGAACTTCTGTGTAGACCATGCTCGGATAGGTGTCGGGTAGTTCCTGCCCGTCCAATTCACGGGGAGGAGCCAGTCTTCGGTGGACCGTGCGCGCCTCCACAGCCGGCCGGCGCCCTTCTCGAAGCGGGCCTCGAAGTCGTCTGGGTGTGCGGGGTCTCGTCGCACCTCGGTCGGGGTGAAATCGACCGAGACATGTGCCTGAATGCGGTCCGCGCTGACGTGGTCGTGGAACCACTGCATGTTGCGTTTCGATTGTTCGGCCCACCTCGCACGGTCTTCGGCGAACACGTTTCGAGGCATTCTGACGGGGCCGGTCCACGCGAACGTCGAGTCCGGCAGTTCGTCCACCACAGCACAGTCGACAAACGCAGCACGGCCCCTCTCACAGTCCTGCTTCAACACGGTGCCGGTCTCGGTGTCGATCGTCAGCATCATCGCCGAGCCCCTGCTGCCGGTCGTCAACTCCACGTTCCAGCAGAGCCGTCCGATGAATTCGACCTCTTCGATGGCGCGTGTGGGTCGGGTGAGGCCCGGCCGCGCCCAGTGTTCGACCGGACGGGACACCCACATGCGACGGAACGACGCCGTAGTGCCCGTCGTAGACGACTCCGGGCCCGATGTCGGCGTGAACTGCGCCGGCGACACCGATGACCGGCCGCTGCGGCCCGTCTACGATCTTCAGCAGCACCTCGACCCAATGCGTCATACGTACAACACCCCTCCGACGGAGTGCGACCGATCAGGGTAGGCGCGAGTGTCTGCCTGCTCCATCAATTCTGTCGGGGCATAGCGAGTTATGTCGTCGAGACGCTGTCCCTGTTCGTCGTACAGGTTGAGTCGAGCCACCAAAGTAAACCCCTCGTAGTAGTCGTGCGTGAAACTGATGTGCAGTCGACCGTGCGGCCAGTCTCCGATGAATTCGGCTCGCACGTCGTGCATTCGCTTCGAGAACCGCCGCCCGTCGAGTCGGCGAACGCAGTACCGAACGTACGACGCATGATCAGGCGGCTCGGGAGCGACGGGACGGCAGTAAGCCGTGATGCCGAGATCGTCTATAGCTGTTTCACGTTCGCGCTCCGCTGTGTCGATCGACAGCCGAACAAGCTGGTGGCCAGGACTGCCTCTGTCTGCAGATCTGACCAGAAGCCATAGCCGCTGACCGCGTGCGGTGCCCTCGTAGACTTGGACGCCGGGCAGTGCGATCTCACGTACGGGCGTCGACGAGCCGTCGCGGAAGGCCTTCACGAGAAGAACGCCGCTGCGTCTGCTCGGCGTGCCCCAGTGCCATCGGATGCCGTCTCCGAGCGCGCGCTTGCGGCGGTGCTGCTCGTTGTAGGTAGTGTCTGCGTACTCGCTGGTGTGCCAGACGCCGTCAGCTCTCGACCGTGGGTAGTCGTCGAGTTCGATATGGGTTGTCTCTGCGTTCAGTGGTAGGTGAATCCACGACTTCGATTGTTGGAGAACGTATCCTGTCGGTGTCGGGGTGTCGCGATAGGTGCGCGACCAGGGGGCATGCTCGACGCCGAGACGTACCGAATGTTCGTCGAAGTCCGTTGTGACGAGAACCCCGGCGACGCCGATCGTCGACGTGCCTCCGCCTGTGTGGGCCAGGATAAGAGGCGGCCCAGGTTGCGGTCGGAGCAGCGGAGGCGCGGCCGCGGTACGGGCGACGTCGTCACGCATCCGGGTGGGTCGAAAACACCATGCGCCCGAGGGTCCAGCCGTCAGCAGGTGCGTGCCCTCGAGGTACTCGGCGTGATGTACCCCATCCGCAGTGACGCAGGCCAGAACATCCGTTCCGCGGTATTGGAGCCAGACATGATCTCCGTGGGATGCAACGGTGAGCGTGGGCGACGGTGATGGTATCTCCGGCCACGACACAATCCGGTCGATCTGTCCGGATCCCGGATCGAGAAGTACTGCAACAGGCTGGGTTTCATCGATCACCCACAGCCGGTCGGCAGCGAAAAGAATGTACCGTGGGCGCAAGAATCTGCGCTCGGACGACGGGGCGCTCATGCGCCTTTCTGCAGTGTCATGACGGCGACAGTACCCCACCTCGTTCGACTGAGTGGTCCGAATGCGCATGGCAAAGTCGGCTTGGTCTTCTGTGGCGTGGATTGCGAAGTAGAACCATGAGACGCTCGTATAATTCCAAAAGCGTTGCTTTGAAGCGTCTTTCGTGATCAGAGGATTCGACGACGAGTCTAGCGCTCATGACCCCGCCCCACGGCCACGCCGTGCCTCGGTTATCGCGTTCTGAACCAGATCTGCCATCGACGGCAACGCACTGTCTCAACGGCGTCGATCGAGGCGTAGCGCTTTCGTGTACCGAGTGGTGGAATCGTGCCGATCCTGTTGCGGGGTCAACATTCCTGCGCGACCGCGAGCCTGAGCAGGGCGTGGAGCCACGCGTCCAAGAGATCACCGATGTCCCCCGAGACGGAGTCCGCGACGCGAGTGAGTGCTGACGCCGTGGTGGTCATGCCTGAACCGGCGAGTTGTACAGCGGAACGTCGAAGGTACGTCGTGTCTGTTGCCGATGCGTGGCGTAAACCCTTGTGCGCAAGGTCGGCGAGCAGCTCCAGTGCAGTGTTCGGTGCATTCTGCAGCAGGTCGGTGCGGGTGGGAAGTGTGGAGGTTGCGGTGTCCGGCGCTTCGAGATCCGGTACGACCACGCCACCCACACCGGCGATGGCAAAGGGGCTTATCTGCAACAGGCCGTTTCGAATGCTCAGTCGCCCTGCGACGTCGGCCGGACCGGTCGACAGGCAGGAGTCGACGGCGTCCATTGCGCGCGGCGCGTACGACCGATAGTCGACGACTACCTCTGCCGCGGTTTGTCGTTCGTCACGTACTCGAATCGTCAGTTGCTGGCTTGCGGAGGAATATTCCTTGGAAAGAACGGATTCGACATGGACTACACCGACCCCTCTGGTCAGGATCCGCTCGCTCACGACCGACGGCGTGCGTCCGGCCAGCCGCGTGTACTCGGTACCGTAGTCGTTGATCACCGTCAGAGACTTGCTCCATGTGTCGGTGCTCAGGGGCATGATCGCTGTGCGGCCGATCCCTCTGCGACCGAGCCTTATTCGGTGGTTGGCCTGCCGCACAGCAGATTCGGTGACCACAGTGGACGATGCCAGTGCTTCGATGGTGGTTCCGGCAACACGTCGCTTCGAGAGTGCGTGGCCCGTCGGTATCTCTCCGCTCGGTTCGGTCCATTCGGTTTGCAAGAGATGGACGGTGTCCGAATCAGGTTCCGCGAAGTACAGATCCGCGCGTATGTTCGGTCCCGTTCCGGTCACGTGGGTGCCGAGTGCGATGAGTCGGGTTTTACGAAGTGGGGTTTCGCTCGGAGTATTTGTGCCCAAAGCTGTTGCTGCGATCGACGAATCCTGAGATCGTCCGACACGTACTCGCGCATCGATTTCCGCGATGACGGTCGCGGCGCGGATGCGGCTGTGTCCGGCATGTCGGGAGCGGTAGGCCTCGACTTGATCGAGCAGTTCCGCGCACGCATCGGCCAGCCACACAGCAGTTCCCGCCTGTATCGAGCGCACCGTCCGCCGCAGGGCGACGTACTGTACTTCGGTCAGATGAGCGACACCGTCGACGAGAACTGTCCGTGCGAGCAACAACGCTGCGCCCGCGGTGGTGCTCTCCGGCATCACGCTTCCGCCCACGTGGACGGTGTCGTTGTGGCGTGCGTCGGCCTCGCGTACGGCCCAGACTGCGAGGGCGATGGACTCTGGGGTGGCCTCATCGGAAGCGGACGACCGTGCGAGCGTGAGCTCGTGGGGCACGAGGAACCGTACTGTGCTGTGCGGTAATTCGACCCGTACCGAAGGGTCGTCGCCTCGGGAACGGTGCACTGTTGCCGAATACCCTGTGCGGCGGATTTTCTCGGCTCGCCGGAGTGCCGACGCGCCGAGGTGTGCGATCAGTGCCCGGTCGTCGAATTCAGCTGGCGACCAGGTTGTGCTCGGAGCCGCTGGATGCAGAAGTCGATACGCCACGACCAGCCCTACGAGATGGCGGCAGATCCCGGTCGCTTCGCACGTACACGAGGCGTCGGTGAACGCACTCTCGGCGGCAAGGATGGTCTCGACGCCGTCGGCGTAGTGAGCGACGACGGCGTCTTCGGAAACCGACAGTGTGGGAGGTTCGGTCGACTGCATGCGAAGCGCTCTCTTGAGGAGCCCTCGGTTGGCGACTGCGGCGAGTGCGTCGTCGGTCAGTGCAGCCAGGTCGGGTCTTGCCGTCATCGGATGCATTCGGCTACGAACTCGGCGAGACCCGCCGGTGTCATCGCTCCGACGTGCACACCTGCGCGGCTCAGTCGGCGGCCGATTTCACGGTCGTAATTCGGTTCACCGGACTCGTCGAGTGCGGCAAGAGCCAGTACACGAACTCCGTCGTCGGTCAGCCGGGTGATGGACCGAACGAATCTGTCCGCGTTGCCTCCTTCGTAGAGGTCCGAGATCACGGCGACGATCGTGCGTCGGGGTGTGTCGATCAGCTGTGCCGCGTAGTCGACAGCGCGAGTGCCATCGGTCCCACCTCCGAGCTGTACGCCCATCAGGAGCTCCACCGGGTCCAGTACCTCCGACGTCAGGTCGACGACTTCGGTGTCGTAGGCAACCAGGTGTGTCCTCAGCCCCGGGATGTTCCAGAAACAAGCTGCTGTGACAGCGGAATGGATGACCGAGTCCACCATCGACCCGGACTGATCGACCAACAGGATCAACGTCCACACGTCCAGGTGCCGACGAGTTCGAGACGTGAACAGAGGTCTCTGGATCGTGATCCGTTCGGTTTCCGAGGACCAGTGTTTCAGATTGGCGCGCACCGTTGCGGCGAAGTCGAAATTGCTGGCCGTTCGGTGAACGGTTCGGCGGCGATTCCGGGTGCCGTGAAAGGACTGTCGCACATCGACGGAGAGCTTTTCGATGAGCTCCCGCACGACCTTGTCGACAGCGTTCTTCGCCAGCTCGAGTACATGTGGTTCCATGAGGTGCTTGGTCCGAAGCACCGCGCGAAGCAGGCTCGCGCTGGGCTCGATCCGCGCGAGCGCGACCGGGTCGGTGATCACCTCGGTGATTTCGTACCTCTCCACGGCGTCCCGTTCCAGACGTTGAACCGTCTCCTTGGGGAAGAGTCGGTGGATGTCATCGAGCCAGTCCACTGCCGTGACCGGGGAACTGCCCGTGCCTGTCTCGCGTCGCACCGTGACCTCGGGACGCGATCGAGGCGGTACCGCGGAGGACTGGCCTTCGCGAATACCGTGCGCGCGTCGCGACGGATCACGGTGATACAGCCACTCCAACGCAGCATTCTGTTCCGCGGCAGCGCCGTCGAGTTCCCCGAGCGCACCCGCGGATGCATCTCCGAGCACGAGCCGCCACCGTTCGCGGTTCACTGAAGGCCCACCCGCGACAGAGCAACATCCACGCGGGCGTCCAGACGTCGCCCGTCATCGACCGACAGTTCCGGCCCGCCGAGCTCGGACTCACCGGGAGCCGGGGCGGTGCCCACTCGGCGCGCAATGGATGCACGTTCGCGTGGTGGAAAGAACTCGAATGCTTGTCGAAGCGCCGGCAGCGCCAGCAGGAAATCGTGCTCGGTGGAGCTGCTCACGACATCGTCGACGACATCGAGGACGCGATCACTCGATTCGCTGTCCGAGAACTGCTCACGTGCCACCCCGAACAGCCCGGACAGCCAGTCTCCCAGTTGTTCCGGCCGGACGGATGAGACCACGGAAAGGGCATCCGACGACGTCGTGGTGTCCCAGATTGCACCGAGGGCAGCACCACGAACATCGACTGCACCACCGGGATCGCGCGCTGTGGCGGCCAGCTCTCGGCTCGGATCGGCTGACAGTACCTCGGGTGCGTGACGCATCGCATCGGACAGCGCAGCCACAGCTGCAATGCGCGAAGGTCTGCCCCTGCAGGGGATGCGCGGAGACGCCCTGCCAGAACGGTGGTGCGCGCCGACGCCGAATCGACCACAGCGGCAAGCGCAGTCGATCCGCGGCTTCCGAACAAAGAATCGTGACGCCACAGATCGAGCGATGCTCGAAGCAGCAGGCCGACGTCACCGAGCTCGAATGCACTCTCGATCGCCGAGACAGCGGCGCGGCCAGTGCGCCGCGATTGAGTATCGAGCCCGCAGAGGATGGCGTCGAACAGTATTCGGGTGACCGCGGGAATGTCGGAACCGCAATTCGCCAACGCGGCGTCGAGTGCGACACCCGCGGCATTCGAGAGGGTGTGACCCTGGGCTGCAGCCTCGATGAGTGCCGGTATGCGGCCAGGGGAGTCGACCAGCGTCCACTGCTCGACCGAGACCGGATCGACCCCGCTCTCCGGCCCCGAATCGCGCTCGAAGCCTGGCACCGCCAGCACCCGAAGCTGATGCAGTATCCGGCTTCGGGTCCTGGCCGCCGGGTCGATGAGGTCGAGGACGATCGTCGTTCCGAATGCGAGTGATTCTGCGTCGAGGAGATTCACGACATGATGAACGAGTCCGGGAACCGGTGAAGCTGGGTGCAGAGAACCACGTCGAGTTCCCCGCAGGGTAGCGAGGCACAATTCGATCACTGGATGCTTTTGTCCCCGAGCGGAATCGACATTCGTGGTCCACGGCAATCGAGTCGGTAGCGCTTCGTCGATCAGCGTCGAGGCTGCAGCGTCCAGCACGTCGGTTCGGGTGGGGACCGCATGTCCGCGCAGACTCGCCAAACCGTACATCTGCTGTCTCAGACCGATGAAATCGACGGTCGACGCCGGGTGTCCGTGAGATCTAACGTTGCGGACGATGGCGGCGATCGCTGTGTCGGCGACCGTGACCGGATCGCGCCATGCGGACTCGCACCACCACGGATACACCGTCGACATTCGTTCGTAGGAGTACGGCACGAGGTAGCTGCCGACGTCGAGTTCGGGGTCAGGCGTCGGAACAGAAGGCCGGGTGAAGTTGTCGGACAACGAGGTTCGGACCAATTCCGCCATGATCGCAGGACGGTGCAATCCGCCGCACACGACAACGACGGCTCCCCGTGACGGACTGTCTCGGACCGTGTGTATCCACGAGGCCATGTACCGTTCGCGCTCGGACACCGTGAGGTCGTCGGCCCGGACTGCGTCGAAGTACTCGTTGAGCAGGTCGGTCATCGCATCTGTGGTCAGCTCGGTTGAGCGCGATTCGATCACGCTCTCCCACAGTGCATCTTCCGTGTCGACGGCCAGCCGCGCTAGCATCGACGACACAGCCGGCCCGTGCGGCGGAGAGGTGTCGTCGAATTCGGGGTGCCAGGTCGGTAGGTCGATGAAAGAGGGTCTCGCACCCATCTTCGACGCGCTGCGAAGTGCGACCCATTCCGGGGACCACTCGGTGAAGGGCGTCCAGGTCACACGTGACCGGTGTTCTCGCCTCACGTGCGAGAACAGGGCTATCGGCAGCGTGTGGTCGAGGAGCAGCTCGTCGAGCCGGCCGTTGAAATCGACCGGACCTTCGATCAGAACATGACTCGGCTCGAGCTGGGCGATGGTGTCGGCCACGACTCGTGCGCACACCGGGCTGTTGTGTCGTATACCGATGACCACCAGGGGTTTCTGAGCGCCCGAAGGGATGTTCACGGTCCGACCAGGCGCGCGTGCGCTTTGCGAAGTTCCTGCCACCCGCTCTCTGCTCTGTGTGAGGTCCGCTGCTCGATGTATCGGCGAAGGCGTGCTGCGTCTTCGCTGTTGTCCTTGGTCGCAGTTCCAGCGAGTGACTCCGCCAGGTCACCGATCGTTCCGCTGTCGCCCCGGAGATACCACCCTCGTACGCCGGTCGCGTGTGCCAGGGACACTGCTTCCGCAGTGCTCATCACCGACGACAATCGCTCGACCGGAGCGCCTCCCTCGGTGAAGCCTGTTCTGAGCTCCCGGAACAACGTCACCAGAATGTCGGTCACCGCGGGATCTTGCTCGACTGTGACGCCCGAAGCCCGCAGCAGCGCCGACGATTCCGCGCGCACCAGCGCCCGCTCGGTCTCGAAATCAGCGATGGGGTGCACTGTCTCGAAGTTGAATCGGCGCCTGAGCGCTGCGCTCATTTCGTTGACACCCCGGTCCCTGGTGTTCGCCGTCGCGATGACGTTGAACCCTTCCCGGGCGAAGACCATCGCGTCGGTGCCGCCGAGTTCGGGCACTGCGAGGACTCGCTCGGACAGAAGGGAGAGCAACGTGTCCTGAACTTCCAACGGACATCGGGTCAACTCCTCGAACCGAACGATTCGTCCCTCCGACATACCGCGCAGCATCGGAGCCGGCACCAACGATCGAGCCGACGGGCCCTCGGCGACGAGCAGTGCATAGTTCCACGAGTACCGAATCTGGTCTTCTGTTGTGGCTGCGCCACCCTGAATCGTCAGCGTCGAGTCTCCGCTCACGGCGGCGGCGATCAATTCGGACAGTAAAGATTTCGCTGTTCCGGGCTCACCGACGAGCATCAACCCGCGCGTGGTGGCGAGAGTGACCAGTGACCTCTCGACGAGAGAGGGGTTGCCGACGTATTTCGCGACCACATCGAGCGAGGCATCTCCCATCACGAATGCGCGTGCCGCGGTCATTGTCAGCCGCCATCCGGGAGGACGTGGTCCGGAATGGCTCTCGGTCAGACGTGCCAGTTCGTCGGCGTAGCGCTCCTCGGCGGGAGGGCGCTGCACGCGTGTGGTCACGAGGCGAATCCGGCCAGATCGGCGATGAGCTCCGATACCGTTGCGCGATCGACGTCGCCGAGCGTTCCGCCTCGGAGGTCGACGGACACGAGCTTCTGGTCGGGGTATCCGTTGTAGGGATCCCCGGTCCCCATACCTGGTTCGAGTCCCAGTAGTACGGAGACGTCGTCGCTCAATCGGTACAACAGGCCTTGCCCCCATGAAGCCGGGTTCTCCCACACCGGCTCCCAGCCGCGGTAGGTCAATCGCAGCGCCTGACTCGGGGTTGCGGTGACGCCGGTGAATCGAGCCAGGCCGCTACCGTCGACATCGCCGGGAAGCGGGTCGTGGACCGGACGCCCGAGTTGCGGAAATGGCTGCAGGATCTCGTAATCGGCGAACACGTCGGACCATGCTCCGACGGTGTCGGGAATGTGTGCCGGATGGACGAGACCGATGGTGCCGTCGCCGAGGGTGACGGCGTTGTCGTCGACGTCAGCTGGACTGTTGTCTTCCGAGATCCGGAACACGGTCGTCGGGTGCGGGCCGGTGCCGAACTCCCCCCACAGCAGCCGGCGGGCGATGTGAATGAGCAGGGGATTGCCGAGCACGAACCGAGTGAACTCATCGTTCGTCCAGCGTCGTCCGGTCACCATCGATCTGTTGAAACGCTTTATCTGCTCTGCAGCAACACTTTTGACCTCACGCTTCAAGTTCGCGAACCGCTTTTTCGCGTCCTCGGCAGCTATTGGGTCGTCTCGTGTTGTCGGCTTCGGAAGTCCGGCAGTCTTCTTGCCGTTTTCGTCGAGTACGAATGGAACCAAGGCCTCGGTGAATCCGACTGTGAACGAGCGTGGCCCGTAGCTCAGGGACATCGTTCCTTCAGGTGTCAGATCGAGATCCGGGACGATGCGGTCGGCCAACTGCTCGTGATCGAGTCCCAGACTCTCCGCGAGTTCGGCTACGCGTTCCTTGGCTCCGTTCTTGAGCGACTTGAACTTCATCTTGCGCGAGATGTGGTCGAGCTCGGTGAGCGCGCGCGTCGATCCGTGCGCGGCCAAGGCGTCGAGACCGAGTTGCGCACGAGCGGTTCCGTTTTCGCCGGGCCACTGGCGGATGAGGGGTGCCAGTCGTGTTACCGCGGTGTCGTCGCCCAGCCATCCCAATGCCAGGATCGACCAGTTCTCCTTGGACGGTGCGCCGTTGCCCCACCACCGCTCGAATACGGCCCATACGGCGGTGCCCAGAGACCTGCGGTCGCAGTGGGCCGCGGCGAGGTCGAGTCCCGCGTACGGGGCGTCCACGGTGCTGATTGCGCACATGGTCAGCACGTGCTTCATCGCCGAAACCGGAAGCTTCGCTGATCGATCTGCAGTCAACACCGTTGGAAGAGTGGGCGTGTCCACCCATTCGGGAATCTTGGGAATGCGTTTGGGGAGTACTTCCAGAGGATCGAGATCCACAATCGCGGCAATCGCGTCGACCTCGTCCTGTCCGTACTTCGTGGTTGCACCTAGGACGGTCTCGCGCGACGTCGCTCGTGCCAGGGCACGCAGGGCGGTCGTCGCGTGATCTCGCTGTTTACCTGGCTTGCCCAGAGCGTCGGGAACGAGCAGAGCGGCTGCGTCGTCAGCGTGTCGAACGAGCCACGCCAGAGCGGGTTTCCGAAGATTCTTCCGGGTCGCGAACGCGGTCGCCTGAAGGCGCGCAACGTCGATATCGACGTAGGGCATGAGGTACGGGGCAGCTGCGCCCGGGTGTGCGCGGGCGAAACGCAACATCATCGGCAGGGCGTCGAGTTCGAAGCGCGCCACAACCCGCAACGGTTCTTTGAGTGTTGTGCCGGGCCAGTCGGTCAGAAGCGGGCGGGCCACATCGTCGGGCGCGAGGACGAAGATGTACTGGGCAACGAAGTCGCGGACCGTCGCCGGGTTCGTGTCGGGGACGTAGCTTCTCTTGAATGTTTCCCAGGTGTAATACTCGCGGCGGGAGTTCTGAAGTTCCTCGCGCTCGCCGGGGAGCCACTCGATCTTTCGAATGTCCGGTGTCGCGATGCCGGGAAACACGTTCGGAGGGTTTGCTTTGTGCTTGCGCGTCCACGGCGGGTTCACGAGTATCTCGGGCAGGTCGGTCGCCTCAGGGACTTCAGCTGTCAGTTCGGTGATTCGCCGCTGCTCTGTCTCCGGCAGCGTCGGTGCCATTTCGATAGCGAGCTCTGGATTCTGGCGGACATGACGATCGAACAGCGATGAATTCTGGCAGGCGAGAAGCCGCATTGCGCGACGCGGATAGTGCCGCATGGCGTGCACCACAGCAGGTAGTGCGCCCTTCATGCTGCTTCGTGCGGCGAGAGCCGAGAATGCGTCGTCGCCGGGGATCGCGGACAAGGCCTGGAGCAGTCGCATCGGAATCGCGTCGTCCTGAACGTACCGATACCGTTCGGGAGCGTCGAGCAACTCTGTGAGCATCGGTGTGAGTTCGGTACCGACTCCCTCGACGACGGCAGCAACCGTCGCGTCGTCGCGAATCCACGACTCTTGCCCGTAGGGCGCTGCGATCCGTTTCAGCTCCGCCGCGGAGTTCGACGAAGTGATCAACTGTGAGATCCAGTGGTAGTGAGGCGCGTCGGCACCCGAAATGAGTTGTCGGGACCAGTCCTTTTCGGTCGGAAAGAGGTACGACGCTGTCAGTTGTCGGACAGTGTTGGTTCGGAGCGGTGCGACCGCATCGCGGGCCGCTGCGTATTCCTGGTCGGAGGCGACCGCGAGGAGTCCTCGCATGCGATCGAGCACTTCTTCCCGAGCCGAGTATCGGATCTGCTCGTCGGTTGAATCCGACTGCGCGAGTCGTTCCTGCTGAACGTAGCGAGGTAGCTCGACGGGCACCGAATCGTCGGTGTGGCCGATTCGCGACACCATGATCATCGTGTCGGGCGGGAGCTCGGAGACCGGAACCGTGACGTAGACGAACTTCGTGTCGGAATACTCCATTAATGCTTCGGTGGCGAAGACAAGACCGTGACGAGCGACCCAGCCGTCGACGAACACCGTGTGCGGAACTTCGTGATGGTTCAAGAAGCGTCCGAGGAGGAATGCGAGGACGGCCGCACCGACCGGGCTGTGCGTCCCAGCTCGGTAGTCCCGCGCCGCCAGCGCAAGTGGCTTCGGGTCCGGATCGGCGTCCAAATACCTTGTGGTCCAGCGAACATACTCGTCGTTGGTTTCGACGGCCTCGCGAAGCACGGTACCGGCATCGGGCGATACGGGCTCGACGTGCGTCCGGAACCCGCCGTGGCGCGGATACTTCATCGGGAGCCAAGTCGCATGCGGAGCGAACGCTGATTCGTTTGTGCTCTCGTCCACGCAGCTCCTCGGTACTCGCGAATATGGCGCTCGGTTGTCTGGAGGATGATAGCGGTCCGAACTATCTGCGGCAGTCTGTTTCAGACTGCTGGGTCTGTCGCTGTCGTTCAACTCGTGGATGCCACGATCCGACTTCTCGCTCGTATTGCTTTCGCTGTTGCCATCCCGAAGCGCTCCTGGTCTCGAACATGCACGGTTTTTGCGCCGTGTAGTCGATGCAGCGCTTCTGAACAATCGGAACAAACCTGGCATAAGGTTTGATGACGCCGTAGAGGGAGTTCACGTGAGCGATCAACCGGGCAAAATCTCGCGCGAACGGGCTCGGCCGGATGCGCCGTTGTCCCTGCCGCTGTTGCTCATCGCGGCCTTGTTCATCGGCGCGCTGCCGTTCTACGTTCGGCAGCCGCTCGGTTCCGGGGAGTCGGTATCGAGTCCGATGTGGTTCGGCGGATCTGCCTATCTCGCATCACCGGTAGCGGGTCTCTACTGGCTGATCGCACTGCCGGTGTGCATCGGGACAGTTGCTCTCTACTGCACGTGGCGTGAACGTAGATCAGGTGCCGAATTGCACGTTCGTCTGTGGCTCGCGGTCAGCGTTGGATTGTGCATTGCCACGGTCGTTGCCGTGCGGAGCGGACTGCTGTTCTTTTTGGGCAACTTGACCATTCGTGGACTTTTACCGCTGTTGACGATGTCGGCAGCGGTGTTGATCTGGGGTGTTGCTCTGCGATCGCGCCTAGTGATCGGGGTGGGAGCCGTGGCCGTCGCGGCGAGCCTGGTGTCAAACCTCTACAACGTGGAGAACCTTGCACCGCAACAGTTCACGTTCGACTCTCGCTTCAGTCTGTGGTCGAACATCATGCTGACGGCGTCCGTCTTCGTAATCGGCGCGCTGGTTGCCGCGTTCACCGTCCGACGCAGCGATGGGTGTCAGTCCTGAGAGCGGTCACGTATGAACACAGCCCAGAACAGTGTGTAGAGCCCCCATGCGGTGACACTGGCCAGGACTACCCACCAGAATCCGATGTCGTACACGACAAGCGCGACAAACTGACAGATGAACAGGCATACGTAAGATACTCGCCAAAAGCGCTGCTCGCGCCGAGGGGCCGAAGAAAGTCCCCGCTCCACATAGTCGACCGGGCGCATGGGTTCCACCACCCCACGTTCTCACAAGTCGTTCGCGGAGTCAGCCGGTCGGGCTCAACCCAGAACGCCGTCGACGACAAGTGCGCCGGCGAAGATCAGCAGCAGAACACCTACTCCGAGTTCGAGGTTGGCCAGTCCTCGCGGGCCGAGGTTGCGAAAAGCCCTGACGCCGAACAGGACCAGTATCGGCAGATAAAGAACCCCGACCAGGACGTCGGCGGCACCCAGGACTCCGAGTTGCATAGCAACAGGCCACGAGGACGATCGGTCGACGAACTGCGGCAACACGGCGACGAAGAACAGGATCACCTTCGGGTTGGTCAAGTTGGTGACGAAGGTACTTCGGAAGGCGCGTCGACGGGCATGGCTACCGGATACCGACTCGGGGCCGACGGTGAGGGAACTCCCGCCTGAACGCCTCGTGCCGACGCTCGCCATCAGCGCCCGAATACCGAGGTAGGCGAGATACACGGCCCCAAGGATTGCAAGGACGGTGAGGATGCCGGGAAGCGCGACGATCAATGCCGACAGGCCAACCGCGCTGACGAGCATATGCACGGCCAAGCTGCACAATGCGCCGGCAGCTGCTGCCATCGCGACGATCCGCCCTTTCACGCTCGAGCGCAGGATCATCACAGTGTCGGGCCCGGGGGAGATGTAGCTGGCCAACACCAACGACAAGAAGACGGCCCACTGCACACTCACGGGTGCTCGATCTCCTGTCGGTTCTTGGTCGGGTGATGGATAACCATAGAGTGCATCGGCGGCGTCGGTGAAGGGGAATTCGTGCATCGCGACGCTGTGTGCAAGGTCCCGGGTCGGGTGCTGCTCCGACGTTTCGTGGATCGTCACTGCTGCATCGAAATCGACTGTTCCAGGTCGAGCTCGTCTGCCATCATGACGCCGTGAAGATCGTGTCGATCAATGCGTGGGGTGGTGCCATGTACGACGAGCTCGTCGCCTGGCTGAAAACCATTGAAGCCGATGTTATTTGTCTTCAGGAGGTCACTCGCACTCCGCATCGATCGGGCTGGGCGACGTTCGCGGACGGTGAGCGCACTCTGCCGCAGCGATTGAACCTGTTCGACGACGTGTCGGCGGTGCTTCCCGGATATACGCCGCATTTCGTCGCGAACGACGCAGGGCCTGTCACCGACGGTGACGGCACCGAGCTGAGGCAGGACTTCGGGATCGCCACCTGGGTGCGTGACGACGTTCCCGTCGTGGGAATCGATGCGAGGTTCGTTCACTCCCGGTTCGTCGATCACGCGGAGTGGAATGTGGAGGACCGACCGCGAGCTGCCCTGACGGTCACCGTTCGCGATCGCGTTGCCGAAAGCTTCATCTCTGTCATCCAAGTGCACGGGCTGCGAGATCCAATCGGCAAGGGCGACAGTCCCGCTAGGTTCGAGCAGGGCCAGAAGCTAGCGGAGATCGTCGAGCACGTTCGGCCGGTGAGTGACGAAATCGTCCTGTGCGGAGACCTGAATCTGCTGCCGTCGAGCGAGACGTTCACGTTGCTGGCCGAGCATGGGATGACCGACTTGGTGGGAGAAGCCGATACCCGAACGTCGAGGTACACGAAACAAGTGCGCAGTGCCAGCTATCTGCTGGTGTCCTCGCCGTTCGAGGTACGCAGCTTCGAGATCGTCGCCGCGCCGGAGGTGTCCGATCACCGAGCACTTGCGCTCGACCTCTGAGGGCCGGGTCCTGGTTCGAGCTCGGCGCATTGCCCGTCTCGGGCAGGTAACAACTCGGCTGCAGCGGTGGACAGGCCGGCTCGAGTAAAGAATTGTTAAAGGTCGGCGACGGCACGCCCCAACGACCGCGCAGGAACCGAATCCGACGAACCGTGCCGTCGAGGATGGTGACGGCAACCGTGGACACACTTGCTCGCAAACTGGGCCTCAGAACCGACAATAACATCTTCTTCGTGTCGGCCGGCCTCACGATCACACTGCTGGTTCTGTTCCTCGTCTTCCAGGACTGGGTGGGAAATGCGTTCGGTGTCGGGAGGGAGTGGATCGTCACCAATCTCGGCTGGTTCTTCATCATCGGCGTCACGGTGTGGCTGGTGTTCCTGATCTGGGTTGCCGTCAGTAAGTACGGTCATCTGCGGCTCGGTGAGGACGACGACAGACCCGAGTATTCGAACCTGTCGTGGTTCGCAATGCTCTTCGCCGGCGGAATCGGCACTGTGTTGATGTTCTGGGGTGTGGCAGAACCGATTTCGCATTTCTCCGCGCCGCCGTTCGATGACGTGGAGCCCTACAGTGTCGAAGCATCCCAGGATGCGATGAGTATCTCGCTCTATCACCTCAGCTTGCACACCTGGGCGATCTTCACGTTGCCAGGGTTGGCATTCGGCTTCTTCATCTACCGGTACAAGCTGCCGATGCGCGTGTCGTCGGTGTTCTATCCGATTCTGAAGGAACGCATTTCGGGTCCGATAGGCAAGACGATCGATGTATTCGCAGTATTGGGCACGATCTTCGGACTGGCAGTGTCGTTGGGGCTCGGTACTTCTCAGATCAACGCCGGACTGAGTGAGCTTGTCGGGCTTCCCGATGCCGTGTGGGCGAAGGTGCTGATCATCGGCGTACTCACTGTGGTTGCGACGATTTCGATTGCCGTCGGGTTGGACAAGGGCGTGCGTCGCCTCTCCAACCTGAACATCCTCGTCGCGGTCGGTTTGATGATCTTCGTCCTGATCGCGTCGGACACCGTCTTTCTGCTGCGCCAGGTGTTCGAGAGCTTCGGCAATTACGCACAGGACATCGTTCCGCTGTCCTTCTGGAACGACGCCATGGCCGAGTTCACCTCCGACGGCGGGTGGGGATGGCAGGGTGGCTGGACCGTCTTCTACTGGGCGTGGACCGTCACCTGGGCCCCGTTTATGGGCGTCTTCCTCGCACGGATCTCGCGGGGCCGCACGATCCGCCAGTTCGTCGCCGGAGTTCTGGTCGCACCGTCGCTGTTCACACTGGTGTGGTTCGTCGTATTCGGCTGGTCTGCAATGAGAATCGATGGAATCGGTGGCAGCGGCGGTTCGATCTCGGAAGCAGTGTCCGAGAGCGTTCCGTTGGCGATGTTCACGTTCTTCGAGAACTTCCCGGCCGCGACCCTGGTTCAAGGGATCGCCGTGGTCGTCGTGGCGCTGTTCTTCGCAACCTCGTCCGACTCGGCATCGCTGGTGATCGACATGCTGTGCTCCGGTGACGGTGAAGCGGGCCCCGTGCGGCAGCGGGTGTTTTGGGGCGTCACCGAAGGCGCGGTGGCCTCCACCCTGATCGTGCTCGGCGGTGAGGCAGGACTGCAGGCGCTGCAACAGGTCATCACCGTGATCGGGCTACCGATCTTCATTCTGGTGTCGCTGATGATCATTGCGTTGGTGATGGGACTGCGTGCCGAGCGAGTGAAGGTTGTACCGCTCACGAGGGAACAGTTCATGGAACATAACGGCCAGACGTCGCGCACCGAGTCCGAGAAAGTGCGCTCGTCGAGCTTGGCAAGAGACTCGGAGGTGACACAGGGTAGTTCGGACATCGATTAACGAGAGAGCATGCCTACTGTGTTGTTTCGTGACGAAGGGCGAGAGGCGGCAGCACGGTCGAAACAGGGGTGGGGATCCGTACTGTCGTCGCTTCTTCGCACGAGCCCACCCACCCAGTCGCTACGAATCGACCTCTGAAGCGGCCAGATCGCGTTCTCTCGTCTCGGGAATTGTGATCAGAGCGGCTATGGATACCGCAAGCAGAGCAAGTGTGTACCACTGGAACAGGTCCGGCGTTCCACGCTCGGCGAAGAATGTCTGCACGTAGGCAGCAGTTCCACCGAACGCGGCAACCGCGATCGAATACGGAACCCCTACTCCCGCGGCTCGCATGCCGGTGGGAAACAACTCCGCCATCATCGCAGGCATGACGGCCAGGATTGCTCCGATGGCACACAACGCCACCGACATCGCCAGAAACAACGTGAGCGCGCTGGATCCGACCATGGCGTCGAGCGGAAAGAGTAGCAGCGCGATTCCGATGTTTCCTATGAATAGCACCGGCTTTCGCCCGATTCTGTCCGAGAGTGCACCCCAGACGGGGAGTGATGCGATCAAGACGACATTGGCTCCCACACCCGCCCACAATGCGCCGGACGGGTCGATTCCGCGCACCGTGATGGCATAGGCCGGTGCCGATACTGCCCACACGTAGTAGAAGACCGTGCCGCCGACGCTGAAGAAGAGCACCTGCAGAACCTGGCGCCGATGTGCCGAGAATTGCTCCCTCATCGATGTTTTCGCGTGAACATCGCCGGACTTCTCGTATACCTCGGTCTCGGCCATGCGCGAACGCATCCACAGCACGAACAGTCCGAGCACGCCGCCCAACAGGAACGGAAGTCGCCATCCCCAGTCCGTCATTTGCTCACCGGTCAGCGTTGTCGTCAACAGGGCACCCAGGAGCGTGCCTGCGACCACACCCGAGGTATTGGAGATGTAGATCAGACTCGACCACAGTCCCCGACGTTCGGAGGGAGCGTACTCGATGATGTACGTCTGCGCGGAGGGTAATTCACCGCCGTGAGCGACGCCCTGAGCAAGACGGGCCAGCACCAGGACGACGGCCGCTGCGGCACCGATCGTTTGGTGGGTCGGCGTCAGACCGATGACGAGACTACCGATCGAGGCCAGTGCGACAGCGAGTGTCATCGACAGCTTGCGTCCACGGCGGTCGGACAACCAGCCGAACAGCAGACCGCCGAAGGGACGTGCGACGAAACCGACCGCGAAGACACCGAACGATGCCAGTAGGTCGGAGACCGGAGATCCGGTGTGAAAGAACTGGGGCGCGAAGAAGGCAGCGAAGATCGCGTAGACAGTCCAATCGAAGTACTCGATTCCGTTTCCGGCCCCCACTCCCACAATGGCTTTGGTCTTCTCCCATCGGTCGTTCGGTCGAGCTTGGCTCGGTGTCACTCCGGTGATTGCGCTCTCGGTCATCGTGCTTCGCTTTCTGGTGAGGGGGTGTGGTCGAGCCGTCCGATGGCCAGTCCGGCGTAGACAGTCGCGGCGTCGGCGAGGACGGAATCGTCGAAACAGGCTCGGGGCGAGTGGTTCATCGGCGCGGTAGCAGTGTCGGCGTCGGGCATGCATGCCCCCAGTCCGATGAAAGCTCCGGGAATGTCCTGGAGTACGTACGAGAAATCTTCGGATCCGGACAGAGGGTGTGGAGCCGTTTCGTACCGCTCCTCACCGAGAAGTTCGACGACCGTCGCTGCCCCGCGCTGGACTTCGGTGGCGTTGTTCACGGTCATCGGAAACTCGGCGATCACGTCGACGTCGACGTCGACGCGGTGTGCCGACGCGACTCCGTCGAGAACCCGTCTCAGCGCGGTGGGTACGGCGTCGTACGTGACTTCCGAGTAGCACCGCACCGTGGCCTCGAAGTACGCCTCGTCGGGAATGATGTTGTGGCGTGAGCCCGCTCGTACCTTCGCGACCGTGACGACTACGGGATCGAAGATGTCGAACGTCCGCGTGACCATTGTCTGCAGCGATGTGATCATCTCGGCCATCGCCGTCACCGGGTCACGTGCCGTGGAAGGTGACGAGCCGTGACCGCCTGCCCCTTGCACGGTGACGATGAGTCGGTACGACGCGGCGAGCAAGGTGCCGGGGCGGGAAAAGAATGTGCCGTTGGATTGTTGGGAGGAGAAGACGTGCAATCCGTAGGCCGCGTCCGCTCGTCGGCCCGATGCGTCGAGCACGCCTTCCTCGATCATCGTCGCTGCGCCGTCCCAACCTTCCTCGCCCGGTTGGAACATCAGCACCACATCGCCTGCGATGTGGTCACGATGATGTGAGAGCAGTTGGGCGGCACCGACCAATGCGGCAGTGTGCAGATCGTGGCCGCAGCCGTGCATCGCACCGTTCTGCGAGGCAAAGTCCAAGCCGGTCTGTTCCGTAACCGGTAATCCGTCCATGTCGGCTCTGAGGAGCACTGTGCGCGCGAAGTTGTCAGTCGGTTTCGTTCCGCGCAGAACAGCGGTCACCGACGTCGTGCGGGTGCCCGTACGGACCTCGAGTGGCAGGCCATCGAGTGCTTGCAGCACCGTTTCCTGCGTACGCGGCAGATCCAGACCGACCTCGGGCTGCCGATGCAGTGTGCGTCGGAGCTGCTTCAGATCGCCGGCCAAGGCGTGGGCGTCGTCCAGTAGATTCATTGATCACCATTGTGTCGACAGCCATCCATCGGGGTTGACTGTGTCCGTCGTCATAGTGTCTGGTTGCCCCTACGAGGAGCACCCATCTTCGTCAGAAGCGATCACCCAGCGAACCCATGAAGGTGTTCTGTGCAAGAAATGCTGACCGAATCCGAACTTTCGCTCGTTCATGCTCTGCAGATCGCACCGCGGGCTTCGTGGACGGATCTCGCTCCGATCCTGGGTTCCACCGCGGCGACGCTGGCTCGGCGATGGCATTCGATAGTCGAGCGTGGGCTGGCGTGGATCACCGCGTACCCCGCACCGTTGACCGGAGCGGGTGCGATCACCGCCATGATCGAGGTGACGTGTGGACGCGTCGGCTCAGCGGAGCTTGTCGATGCATTGGTCCAGGATCCGCGAGTCGTGTCGATCGAGCATGCTGCGCGTGGCAGAGACCTGGTGTTGACGGTGCAGACGTCGTCGCTCGACGAGCTGACCGGTTTGGTGCTCGACGATCTGCCGGGCTTCGACAGTGTTCGATCGACTCAAACCCACACGTGCACGGCGTTGCACGTGGAAGGAAGTCGGTGGAGGTTGGACTCATTGGATGGCGCACAGCATTCCGCGGTCGCCGCGCTCGGCGAATCACCTGATCGGTCCGGGTACGCGCGTCCGGAAAGCCTGACCGATCAGGTGGCGCGCTCGCTCGTCGGTGAACTGACGGGAAACGGCCGGGCGTCGGCCCCTGAAATAGCGTCCGCGCTCGGTCGACCTACGTCGTCCGTTCGGCGGCAGCTTGCTGCGCTTCTGCGTTCTCGCGCAGTCGTGCTGCGATGTGAAGTGGCACAGGATGCTACGCGCTGGCCGATTACCGTGACGTGGTGGTGTCGGCTCCCCGTGCAGGCGCATCAGGAGGTCGTCGAGATCATCCGTGCACGTTCGGAACTGCGACTCTGCATGTCGCTCACCGGACCCGCGAACTTCCTACTCAGCATGTGGGTGTCCTCCGTGCCCGAAATTCTGCGAGTACAGGAATGGCTCGAAAGTCGGGCTCCGAGCTTGCACATCATCGAATCGTCGGTGACGCTGCGTTCACGGAAACGAATGGGTTGGGAACTCGGTGCCGAGGGCCGCGCAACCGGATACGTCACCACGTCGGGCGGGTCGACGTGGACCCTTCCTCGGTGAGTCGAGGTCATCCTGCTCGAGTCCAGATACCCGTCTGACCTCACCACGCAGGGGTGATCATCTCTTCGTGGTCTTCGGCACTGCTCCTAGCGAACTGTTGTCACTGCGACTCGTGCCGCGTGACCGATGGCCTGATCGACCAGTGGGAGGTACAGATCCATCCGCGCAGCCCGGGTGAAGACCGAGACTGCGACGGGCTCCTCACCCGGAAACGACACGACGGCAACCTCATTGCGGATGGGTCCGATGGTTCCGGTCTTGCCTGCGACCTGTACATCCGGGTACGGAATACCACTGCGAATTCTGTGCGGCCACACCTGCTGGGACAGAACTCCTTTCATGTACCTGCACTGTTCCGGTGATGCGGCAGTGCCCAACCAGATCGCACGGAGCGCCGCGTTGCTGTCGCGAGGTGTGGTGCAGGAGGTGTAGGCGGGATCGAAACCCGCACTGTCGATCACCGAGTAGTTGCTGGCCAGCAATCCCAACGCCTCGTCCGCGTTCAACCTGCCGGTGTCCCGCACGATCTGGTCACCCAGTGTCTTCGTACCGCCGACGATGCGTGTGTGTTTCAGCCCGAGATCGTCGATCACCCGGGTCAGTGCATCCAGGCCCAACGCGCCGAGAAGTGCGTCGGCAGCGGCATTGTCGGAGACCGTGATCATCGAACGCGCCACGTCCCGCCAACTCATCGTCACCGGATCGGCATAGCTCGCGATGCCCGTCGGACCCGGACTGCACTGAGCCGGAACGAGCCGCACCGAATCGGTCGCAGCCAAGGTGCCCTCGTCGAACGCGCGCGCAGTGGCAACCAGCAGCACGATCTTCCACACCGACGCGGCGACAACAGGATCGTCGCCCTCGAAGTCGACGACCGTGCCGGTGCCGTCGATTCGCTCGGCGCGTACCCAACCTCGGCAGCCGGCATCGGCGAACACTGCGCGAAGCTCTTCGTCGGTCGTGTTCATCTACAGGCCTGCAACAGGATTCGATCGATGAGATCCACCAGAGGTTTCACCGAGTCGTCGCGACGCACGATCCGAACCCGAAGCGCGACATCGTCGGCAGCGAGGTCGAGGTGCTCGGTTCCAGGCAGTACCGGGCTCGCGGCCGGAACGAGTCCGAAGCAGCGACCCGACGCGACGCCGATAGCGGCATCGCGAACGGTGTTCGCGATGAACACCTCTGGGTCGAGAGCATGGCGTCTGAACGCGTCGAGAATCAGATCGTGTGCGGGTGGATTCGCAGTCCTCGGTGCGGTCGCGAAGGCGAGGTTCGACAACATGGTCAGTCGTGGCCGCTCTGCCCGAGCCGAGCGATGTCCGGCGGGAACTCTGACTCGCCGCGGGAGTGCGATGACCGGTCCGGCCGACAGTCGGTCGAGTACCACCGGATGATCGACCACCGCGACGTCGAGGTCGTGTGAGCGCACCCCGTCGAGCAACGACACTGCACCGGCTGTCTCCACACGTGCCTGAACGCCCACGGATGCGGCGATCCGCGCGGCGATCCGATCGTCCAGTTGAGGGATGAGGCCGATGCGAACCGTCCCGGACGTGGTGAGTGATTCTGCGGTGGTGGTCAATCGGCGCGCGTCGTCGACGATCAACCGGGCTCGAGGCAACAGCGCAGCGCCGTGCTCGGTGATGGCGGCGCCGTCCGGCGTTCGCTCCACGAGTGTGAGTCCGAGGTGCTTCTCCAATGCCTTGATCGCCCGCGACACCGGTGGCTGCGTCACGCCGAGAGTTGCCGCGGCGCGGCCGAAGTGACGTTCTTCTGCGACGGCGACGAAATACTCGAGATGGCGAACCAGGTCCACCGACCTATTGAAACACGCTCAGCTGCCTCGATACCGAAGAGGAATGATCCGGCCGCGTCTCGGGACTTGGCCCCAGGGTGCCCGTATGTGATCGGGTGACTCCCATGCGTACCTCGACTTCCACCCGACTGATCACCGCTATCGCAGCGGTGACTTTGACACTCTCCACAGGCGTCGCGTGTTCGGCGACGACCACCGCAGAACCACCGCAGACCGACACAACCACCACCGAACAGTCCGTCGATGAGCAGTCCAGTACCGAACAGGTCTATCTCGACCTCGAGGCCAGGGATACCGCTCGACTGGGCGTCAGTGCTGTCGATCTCGCCTCGGATTCCACCGAAAGCCATCGAGGCGACGAACGTTTCGCGTTCTGTTCGACGTTCAAGGTGTATGCCGTCGGTGCGGTACTTGCCGCCGTCGATGCAGGTGCACTGCAGCTGAGCGACACCAGAACGATCACCGCAGCGGATAAGGTGCCCGAGTCCGCAGTCGACTGGGAACCAGGATCCGTCGTCACGATCGCAGACCTGGCGGCGGCCGCATTGACCGAGAGCGACAACACCTCCGGCAATCTTCTGATCCGTGAGGCCGGTGGAACTGCGGCTCTCACCGAGTTCGCGAGGTCGCTGGGCGACACCGAGTTCCGGCTCGACCGCACCGAGCCCGAACTCAATACCGCTATCCCCGGAGATCCACGCGACACCACAACACCGAACTCGATGGCCGCCGGCTACCGAACCTTGCTCGACGGCGATGTGCTGACCACGGACTCACGCGAACAGCTGTTGGCCTGGATGGCCGATACTCAGACCTCCGACGCCCGGTTCCGCGCCGGCATCCCCGATGGGTGGACTTCGGCCGACAAGACCGGCACGGGCAGTTACGGCGTCTCGAACGATGCAGGGCTGTTGCTGGGACCGGACGGGCAGCGAATTCTCGTGGTCGTACTCAGTGCTACGACGTCAGGCACCGAAGACGCACCGGCTATGAATTCCCTCGTTGCCGATGCGACGCGACAGGTCGTCGACGGATTGGCATGATCTCGACCGTCTGTGCCGTTGCGTCAGGGCGCGGACAATCGAGTTCTCTCCGAGGGGGATTCGTCATTCCATGGATTGGACTCCCATGCGAGATTCAGGCCGAACGCGACGGCTGCGCCGACGACCACCATCAGCGCGCATTTCCAGAACGGCACGTCGGAGCCGAAGCCCCAGATGAGAGCCAGCGCGATGATGGCTCCGACCACAGGGCTGAAGAATGCCCGAGTCGCTCGATTCATCGAGTACCTCCTGAAACGTCCGACAGAAGTGTATTTGCCTACCGTAAGTAACGGTAAGGAAGAATGTGCCTCGGTTCAACCCCTCGACGTTCCAGCTCACTCACCTGCAGTGATTCTCAGCCCTCCGCGCGGCGGACGGCGTCGACCAGTGGGATCAGATCCGGCTCGGTCGACGCCTCATCGAGTGCCTCGCGCAGCGCCGAATCGTTGGTCGGGCGCGCGGCCTCGAGCAGGGCCAGGCCTTCTTCGCTGACGTCGGTGTAGATGCCTCGGCGATCGGTGGGGCACAGGTACCGAGTGAGTAGTCCGCGGTCTTCGAGCCGGGTGACCAGTCGCGTCGTCGCACTCTGGCTCAGTACGACGGCGTCGGCCACCTGCTTCATCTGCAGATGCCCGCCCTCCCCGTCGTGCTGCCTGCCCAGGACGTCGAGCAGCCAGTACTCACGAGCACTGAGGTTGTGCTCGGCCTGCAGTGCGCGTTCGATCCGACCCTCGATCCGGCCGTGCAGCACCGCCAGCGCCAGCCAGTTCTGCGCCAGCGCCGTCAGCGCGGGGTCGTGTGCGGTCATTGCCGTGCCTTTCGATACCGGTACTCCTGACCACCCACCGTACCGCGCCGGCAATTAACGGCGTCTGCAATTACCGGTCTACGACGGCCTGCGGGCGACGATGCGTCGAGCATGCGCGAGTACCGGAGCATCGACCATCTGGCCACGGAAGGTGAACACGCCACGGTTCTGGGCGACGGCGTCGAGCACGGCGTTGGCCCAGTCGAGTTCCTCGGCAGTGGGCGCATAGGCCTGGCGAACGACGGGGATGTGGCTCGGGTGAATGGCCACTTTTCCGTCGAAGCCGATAGCCACGGCATCCTCGGACTCCGCGCGGACACCGTCGAGATCGGGGATGTCGAGGAACACCGAGTCCAACGCGAACACCCCGCGTGCCTTGGCTGCGAGCAGCGTCTGCGACCGAACATGCTGCGCCACAGCACGATATTGTCCATTGAAATGCCTGCTCGAGTTGCCACCCATGGCGGCCACCAGATCCTCGGCACCCCACATGGCACCGATCGCATTGTCGGCGGCGAGGGCGTCGAACACCGTCATCGCGCCGAGCGGAGACTCGATCAGCGCGACGACATTCAGTGGAGCCAGCGCCGCAATCTGTTCGGCCGATTCACATTTGGGGAGCATCACGGTCGTGTACTCGGTCTGCTGCAACGCTGCGAGGTCCGCAGCCTGATCGTCGGTGCCGTGCGCGTTGACGCGGACGATGGTGCGCGCCGGATCCAGTGGGGTCGACACGACGGACTCACGAGCACCCGCCTTGTCCGCCGCCCCGACCGCATCCTCCAGGTCGAGGATGACGACATCTGCTCGTGCCGCTGCCTTCTCGTACCGCTCGGGGCGGTCTGCCGGGCAGAACAACCACGCGGGCCCCGGCGGAACCCAGGTCACGACGCCTCCTCCGGTGGTTGCATCCGGACGAGCGTCTTGCGGACGGCAATCGCGACGACGTCCCCGTGTTGGTTTCGACCGGTGTGCGTGAACGTCACGATGCCCTCGCCTGGGCGGGATTTCGATTCGCGCTTGTCCGAGATCACGGTCTCGGCGTAGAGGGTGTCTCCGTGGAACAGCGGCTTGGGGAACGACACCTCCGAAAAACCCAGGTTCGCCACGATGGTGCCCTGGGTCAACTGCGTCACCGACAGTCCTACGAGCGTGGACACGGTGAACATCGAATTCACCAATCTCTGGCCGAACGCCGTTGTCTCGCTGTAGGCCGCGTCGAGGTGCAGGGCCTGGGTGTTCATCGTCTGCGTGGTGAACAGCGTGTTGTCGGCCTCGGTGATGGTGCGGCCGGGTCGGTGCTCGTAGACGGTGCCGAGTTCCATCTCCTCGAACCACAGGCCACGTTGACGAATTCGCTTGTCGCTCACAGCCCCAGGCTCCGTGCGATGAGCATCAGCTGAACCTCCGTTGTACCCTCACCGATCTCGAGGATCTTGCTGTCGCGGTAGTGGCGAGCGACGACGTACTCGTTCATGAAGCCGTACCCGCCGTGGATCTGCGTCGCATCGCGCGCGTTGTCCATCGCAGCCTCGGAGGCGACGAGCTTGGCGATGGACGCAGCCTTCTTGAACGGCTTGCCCGCCAACATCAATGCCGCCGCGTCGTAGTACGCGGTTCGCGCGGTGTGAGCGCGGGCCTCCATGCGGGCGATCTTGAACGAGATCGCCTGATTGCGGCCGATAGGTTGACCGAAGGCCTCACGCTCCTTGGCGTACTTGACGCTCTCGTCCACGCAACCCTGTGCGGCACCGACCGAGACGGCGGCGATCGCGATCCGGCCCTCGTCGAGGATGTGCAGGAAGTTCGCGTACCCGCGGCCTTCCTCGCCGAGCAGATTCTCCTGGGGCACGCGTACATCGGTGAAGCTGAGCGGGTGGGTGTCCGACGCGTTCCAGCCGACCTTGTTGTAGGCGGGCTCTGCGACGAATCCCGGGGTATCGGTGGGGACGAGGATCGACGAGATCTGCTTGCGCCCCGTCGCTTCGTCGACGCCCGTCACGGCGGTGACGGTAACGAGCTCGGTGATGTCGGTGCCTGAGTTGGTGATGAACTGCTTGCTGCCGTTGATGATCCAGTCACCACCGTCGCGCTTGGCGGTGGTTTTGGTGCCACCCGCGTCGCTGCCGGCAGCGGGCTCGGTGAGACCGAACGCGGCCAGGGCCTTGCCTGCGGTGAGCTTGGGCAGCCACTGCTGCTTCTGTTCGTCGTTGCCGAATCGGTAGACGGGCATTGCGCCGAGCGAGACACCGGCTTCGAGGGTCATCGCCACGCTCTGGTCGACCTTGCCGAGCTCCTCGAGGGCGAGGCACAGCGCGAAGTAGTCGCCGCCCATGCCGCCGAACTCCTCGGGAAACGGCAGGCCGAACAGGCCCATCTCCGCCATGCCGGCAACTGCCTCGTACGGAAAGGAATGCTCGGCATCGTGTTTCGCCGATACCGGTGCCACTACCGTGCGGGTGAAGTCGGCAACGGATTTGACCAGCTGCTGGTACTCGTCGGGCAGATTCGCGGACGACAGATGATCGGTCATGATGGGTCCTGTTCGGTGTGGTTGGGGACGATTCGGGCGAGGACCTGGTCGACGCGGACCTGATCCCCCACTGCAACAGTCAGTTCGACGGTCCCGTCGATCGGGGTGGTGAGGGTGTGTTCCATCTTCATCGCCTCGACGACGACGATGGCCGTACCCGCGCTGACGGCGCTGCCGGTGGTTGTTCCGATCGCGATGATCGAGCCCGGCATGGGCGAGAGGATCTCGGCGTCACCGGAGTGTGCGTCGTCCTCGCGGACGCTCGCCTCGGCGATCCGGTCGACTCGCCAGGTGCCTCGGGAGCTGGAAATCCATGTTGCCGAGCCGCTTCGAGCGAAGGTCATCGATTCACGTAGGCCGTCGAGCACCAGATCCACCGAATTCTCGGTGGCCGTTGCCCGCAGGGTGCGCGGCGATCCGTCGTCGACGACGACCGTTGCCGCGGCTGTCGTGCCGGTGATGGCTACGTGCGCCGTCCGACCTCCGGACGCGAGACGACGATGGAACGACGCGTGCGCGCCGACCCGCCAACCCGATGGTGCTGCCCAGATGTCCTGTTCCGCGGTCTGCCACGCGTCGAGCCACTGCACTGCGGCGGCGGCGATCAGCGCCTCGTCGGTGGCCTCGGCGGCGACGAAATCCTCGACACGGCGGTCGAGCAATCCGGTGTCGAGATTACCGGCACGAACATCGTTGTCGGCGAGCAGGAACCGAGCAAACTCGATGTTGGTGACGACCCCGAGCACTGCGGTGTCGGCCAGTGCACGATCGAGGCTGCGCAATGCGGTCGCGCGATCGGGACCGTGCGCGATGACCTTGGAGAGCATGGGGTCGTAGTTGCTGCCCACCTCCGTTCCGACGGCGAGACCGGAGTCGACGCGAATCCCCGGCGCAGAGGGCTCGCGCAATCCGACGACGGCGCCGCCGGTAGGGAGGAATCCGCGGCCGGGGTCCTCGGCGTAGACGCGCGCCTCGATGGCATGTCCGGTGAGCGTGATGTCGTCCTGCGCGAGAGTGAGGGGCTCGCCCGATGCCACCCGAACCTGCCACTCGACGAGGTCGAGACCGGTGACCATCTCGGTGACCGGGTGCTCGACCTGAAGACGAGTGTTCATCTCCATGAAGAAGAACTCGTCGGGGCGATCGGCCGAGACGATGAATTCGACTGTGCCGGCACCGGAGTAGTCGACACTGCGGGCAGTGTTGCAGGCGGCCTCGCCGATGCGTGCGCGAGTTGCTTCGTCGAGCAGCGGTGATGGAGCCTCCTCGATGACCTTCTGGTGCCTGCGCTGCAGACTGCATTCGCGTTCGCCGAGGTGGATGACATTGCCGTGTCCGTCGGCGAGGATCTGTACCTCGATGTGCCGGGGCCGCAACACGAATCGCTCGAGGAAGAGGGTGTCGTCTCCGAAGGACGAGGCCGCCTCCCGGCGAGCACTCGTCAATGCTGCAGGAAGATCCTCGGCACGCTCGACCAGACGCATGCCCTTGCCGCCGCCACCGGCGGAGGGTTTGACGAGTACCGGGAATCCGACGTCCGGCGCGCCGGCGACGAGGTCGGCGTCGGTGAGGCCGGGACGGGAGATTCCCGGAACGACGGGTACGCCGAATGCGCTGACGGCGGCCTTCGCGGCGATCTTGTCGCCCATCACTTCGATGGCTTTCGCCGGGGGCCCGAGGAATGCGATTCCGGCTTCGGCACAGGCGGTTGCGAACTCGGAGTTCTCGGAGAGAAATCCGTATCCGGGGTGAATGCCCTGAGCTCCTGTGGCTTTCGCGGCCGCGATCACCTTGGCGATGTCGAGGTAACTCTCACGAGCGTTCGCGGGTCCGAGCCGTACGGCGGTGTCCGCCTCACGGACGTGCCGGGCATCGGCGTCGGCATCGCTGTACACGGCGACGGTGCGAATTCCCATGCGGCGCAGTGTTCGTGCCACCCGCACGGCGATCTCGCCGCGGTTGGCGATCAGAACGGTGTCGATCATCGTGGTCATATCTCTCACATCCTGAAAACGCCGTAGGAGACCGGCTCGAGCGGCGCGTTGGCGCACGCCGAGAGGGCCAGTCCGAGAACCTGCCTGGTATCGGCCGGGTCGATGATGCCGTCGTCCCACAGGCGGGCCGTCGAATAGTAAGGGTTGCCCTGACTTTCGTACTGGTCACGGATGGGAGCCTTGAACGATTCCTGGTCCTCGTCACTCCACGGCTGACCGGCAGCGTCGAGTTGTTCGCTGCGCACCGTGGCGAGCACCGACGCCGCTTGCTCGCCGCCCATCACCGAGATTCGAGCGTTGGGCCACATGAACAGAAAGCGTGGTGAATACGCTCTGCCGCACATCGAGTAGTTACCCGCGCCGTAGGAACCGCCGATGACGACGGTGATTTTGGGGACGCGGGCACAGGCGACCGCGGTGACCATCTTCGCGCCGTGTTTGGCGATGCCGCCTGCCTCGTAGTCGCGGCCGACCATGAAGCCGGAGATGTTCTGCAGGAAGACCAGCGGAATGCTGCGCTTGTCGCACAGTTCGATGAAATGCGCGCCTTTCATGGCGGATTCGGCGAACAGTACGCCGTTGTTGGCGACGATTCCGACGGGATGGCCGTGGACGTGGGCGAATCCCGTGACGAGCGTCTTGCCGTATTCGGCTTTGAACTCGTCGAATTCACCCGCGTCGACGACGCGGCCGATCACCTCACGCACGTCGTAGGGAGTGCGTGGGTCGGTGGGGACCACGTCGTAGAGATCGGTCTGGTCGGCTACCGGTGCGCGTGTGGGAAGAAGGTCCCACGGCCGCGGAGTGCGGGGCCCGAGGGTGGAGACGATGCGGCGGACGCGGTGCAGCGCATCTCGATCGTCCTCGGCCAGATGATCGGTGACGCCGGAGATCTTCGAATGAAGATCACCACCGCCGAGTTCCTCTGCGGTGACGACCTCGCCGGTCGCGGCCTTCACCAGAGGCGGGCCGCCGAGAAAGATCGTGCCCTGATTCTTGACGATGATCGCTTCGTCGCTCATCGCGGGCACGTACGCGCCGCCTGCCGTGCAGGAGCCCATGACGGCGGCGATCTGCGCAATTCCCCTGGCGCTCATGGTCGCCTGGTTGAAGAAGATGCGGCCGAAGTGGTCGCGGTCGGGAAAGACCTCGTCCTGGCGCGGAAGGAATGCTCCGCCCGAGTCGACGAGGTAGATGCACGGCAGGGTGTTCTGCAGTGCGATCTCCTGCGCGCGTAGATGCTTCTTCACCGTCATCGGGTAGTAGGTGCCGCCCTTGACGGTGGCGTCGTTGGCGATGATCACGCATTCGCGACCGGAGACGCGGCCGATGCCGGCGATCACGCCTGCGCCGGGGCACTCGTCGTCGTAGAGGCCGTTGGCTGCCAACGGTGAGATCTCGAGGAACGGGCTACCGGGGTCGAGAAGCTCGTCGACGCGGTCGCGGGGGAGGAGCTTGCCGCGGGCGATGTGCCGTTCCCGAGACTTTTCGCTCCCGCCGCGGGCAGCAGTGGCCAGCTTCTCTGCGAGCTCACTGGTGAGAAGCTCGTGATCTGCCCGGTTGGCAGCTGTGTCGATCGCCATGAGGTGCACGCCTTAAGGGGTTGGACGTCGGTGTCACGAAGGTTCAGTTAATCGTTGATAACTGACACGATAGTAAACTACGATTAACTGAGTGTCCAGAGTCGAGGAGGTGACGGTGCAGGAGTCGGAAGCGAAACCGACGACCGTGCGTGAGCAACGCAAGGCCGAGCGTCGGCAGCAGTTGCTGGGCGCTGCAGCATCACTGTTCGCCGAACGCGGGTTCACCTCGGTGCGACTCGAGGATCTGGGCGCGGCCGTCGGTGTCAGCGGACCGGCCGTCTACCGGCACTTCCCCAACAAGGAGGCCGTGCTCGTCGAGTTGATGGTCGGGATTTCGGAGTATCTGCTCGACGGTGGCCGTGCGGTGGTCGATCGTGGTGAGGTCGCCGCGGACACCGTGTCCGCGTTGGTCGAGTTCCACCTCGACTTCGCCTTCGACACACCGGCATTCATCAGAATCCAGGATCGCGACCTGCAGAGTCTTCCGGAGGGTGCGCGCCGCAAGGTGCGCCGAATGCAGCGCGAGTACGTGGAACTGTGGGTCGAGGTGCTGTGTGCCGTCGACCCGGAATTGAACGAATCCGACGCCCGAACCACGGCGCACGCGGTCTTCGGTCTGATCAACTCGACGCCCTACAGTGCGGGGCGTACTCCGTCGAAGAACGCTCGTCCGGTGCTGCGGGCAATGGCGCTGGGGGCGTTGGGGGTTGCTGCGCCGAGCCGCACAGCATCGACCTGAGCGTCCACCTACACCGACGCGCGCTCGGCTTGCTGTGCCTGTCGGTGGGTGGGCTCGGGCGAACGAGCGCGACGGGATCCGACCACTCCGGCGGCAACGGCACCGGCGAGGCACACTCCACCGACCGCGTATCCCAGGAGCGGTCCCCGGGAGGTCACCCAGGCCAACTTGTTGGCCGCGTCGCGTGCCGAGGCCACCTGCTCGAGCCGACCCGTCTCGTCCAGGGCAAGTGAGGCCTTGAAGATCGTCACCTCGGGGACCTTCGGATCTCTCGCGAAGTACTGGTACGGCGTTTCCTGTCCCCATACCAGGCTCCCGCTCGTGGGCTCGACGTAGATGTCGCGCACGTTCGAGTACCAGCGCTTCATCGTGATCGGCTCGTCCCCGTCGCCCAATCCCCACTTCGATGCCGGGAGGGTCACCGAGTTGATCGGCGACTGCGTGGTGGTCGAGAGGTCGGCTTCGGTCACGATCGATCGGAAGTGGTAGATCGGCAGCCCCTCCATGGTGAGCTCCTCGACGAAGTTCGCCTCGAAGCTCGTCCACGCCGTCGCGTCGTAGACCGTGTACGTGATCGGCTGGGTATCGAAGGGAAAGCGATGCTGTAAGCCTGTGCGCGGCAGAGGAATAGCCGGCGAGTCGAGTGTGGTCTGCAAGGATCCGGCAGGCTCGACGGGTAGTCCGGTGCGCCGGTCGCTCGTCACCCGATCCACCGAGGCGGTGAGCAGGCCCGCGTCACCGTCGCGGTCGGCGCGTCTCACGGTCGCTCCCGCCTGGAAGGTGACGCGGTCTGCGTCGGAGGGATCCTCGACGGTGATGTACCGCTGGAGAACGAGGGGTACATCCGTCGCGATGGAGAGAGGGCCGGGTCCGGTGATCGTCGTCGAGTCGAGGACCTCACCGCCCGCACCGTCTGCGGTGGTGGCCACCGTGGTGGCGTCGATGTCGAGTGGAGTCACCGCCAGGCGGTCGTACACGAGGGTGGGCAGAAGTAGAGCGACGACGATCGCGAAGGATCCCAGCCCCGCGAGCAAGCACATCGCGATTCTCACCCGTGACATGAACACCGTCCCAATTCTTTTCGTTTCCGGCCGTCTCATCCTGCCGTGGCGAGAGCCCTGAATATCCGCTTCCGCGTTGTGACCTGTCAGCATGTTCGTGGGAATTTACAGAGACATCAACCGATGTTGAGAATTTCCGAAAAGGTGCACACTGGGGTCACTCGTCATTCGCCGCACAACGCTGAATCGGGGGACGACACATGGCGACCGGTATCGATCGAGGTACAACGGTCGATCGCGGCAATCGTTGGCGAACCATCGGGACGTTGCGAACCGGGCCCGGTTCTGCAGTCCTGCCGTTCGGCTGGGGACCGGCGATCGTGTTGGTGCTCGTGGCCTTCGTGGACCGTATCGAATTCAGCCTCGTGGCCGCGGTTCTTCCTCAGCTGCAGGACGAATGGGGTTTCGGCGACGCGGTGGCGGGATCGCTGCCCAGTGCATCCGCGATCGCCGCGGGTGTCCTCGCGATACCGGCTGCATACCTCGCCGACCGTCACGATCGCGGCAGGATCGTGACCTGGGTCGTCGTTCTGTGGTCTCTGGCGACTCTCGGTTCGGCGCTGGCACCCACTTTCCTGATCTTCTACCTCGTGCGGGTCGGTCTTGCCGCCGCGGAGGCCGTGGACAACCCGGCGAGTGCGAGCCTTCTTGCCGACTTCTACCCGCCTGCAACGCGATCCACTGCGTTCGGTTGGTGGCGGACCTCGGCGTACCTGGGCGGGGCGGGCATAGTCCTGGGTGGTGTGCTGGCGGACTGGCTGGGTTGGCGCGGGGCGTTCATGGTCATGACGATCCCGGGACTGCTTGTCGCAGTTCTCGTCTCGCGTCTGAAAGAGCCCGAACGCGGATACGCAGACCGGCTGGCGGCCCGCGCAGACCCGAGTGCGCAGACTCCTACGCCGTCCGGACCGCTTGCCACCCAGCTGCGCCGACTGCTGCCCATCCGAACGCTGTGGTTTACCGGCGCTGCTCTGACGGTCATGAGTCTGTCGATCGGTGGTCTGACCTTCTGGCTGCCGAGCCTGCTGCAACGCCGGTACGGCCTGTCCGAATCGGCCGCCGCGACGGCGGGCGGAGGAATGACACTGCTGGGAATCGTGTTCGGCACGCTCGTCGCGGCGATGGCAACCCGTCGAGCCGTCGTCGGCACCAGCCTCGCGCAGTGGCGAGTACTGCTGGGCGGTAGCGGAATTCTGGTGGGAAGTGTGTTCATGTCGATCGCGCTCGGCATGAACTCCACGATGAAGTTCGTCGTTCTGCTCACCGTGTTCGCCTTCTTCTCGGCCTTCGCCCTTCCCACGCTCACCGCCTGTGTCGCCGATGTGGTTCCGGCACGCGATCGGGGTCTCGGATTCGGCATGCTGCAGATCGCCGCGACCGCGGGTGGTGCCGTCGGGCCGCTCATGGTCGGTGTGGTGTCCGACGCGGCGGATTCACTCACCGTCGGCCTGATTCCGCTTCTTCCGCTGCTGGCGATCGGGGGAGTGTTCGCCCTCCTGGCCTACTGGTCCGTGGAACGGGACTCGACGCGCGTCCTGGCCGAGGCTGCGCGGGAAGAGTAATTCGTTGTCGTCGGTCACAATGTTCTTCATGACGAGTGAGCTATCGCGCGCCGAGGTCGGCCGGCGGCAGAGTCGATTCACTCCCGACGAGATCCCCCGCCTGCTGGCCATGGCCGGAGTCGTGGCCGCTCTGCACGTGATCGGGTGGGGGTTGTTCACCCATTACAACTCCATTCCGAGTATCCACAACCTCACCGGAGCGGACGGCACGCTGGTCTACGCCGGAGCCGGCGTGTTGGCGTACACCCTCGGGCTCAGGCACGCCTTCGACGCCGATCACATCGCCGCCATCGACGACACCACCCGCTTTCTACTGCAGAAGGGCAAGCGGCCGTTGGCCGTCGGGCTCTTCTTCTCACTCGGTCATTCGACCGTCGTCTTCGTGTTCGTCGCCGCGATTGCCTTCGTGGCGTCGCAGGCGACGGCGTTCCAGGACACGTTCGCCGGAGTCGGCGGCATCATCGGCACGCTGGTGTCCGGAACGTTTCTGTATCTCATCGCGGCGTTGAACATCGCAGTGCTCGCGGGAATCGTCGGAGTCTGGCGACGCGCGAAACGAGGTGAGTTCACCGAAGCCGGACTCGACGAGTTGCTGGCCAAGCGCGGCTTGATGAACCGATTGTTCCGGGGCCGATACGACAAGCTGATCGACCACTCGTGGCAGATGTACCCGCTGGGTCTGCTGTTCGGGCTGGGATTCGATACCGCCACCCAGGTCGGTCTGCTCGCGGTCGCAGGCACGACGGCCATGGCAGGAGGACTGCCGCCGATGGCGATCATCGCGCTGCCGGTTCTGTTCGCCGCGGGCATGACCACCATGGACACCATCGACGGCATCTTCATGTCCAAGGCGTACGGCTGGGCGTTCGTGACGCCGGTGCGCAAGATCTACTACAACATGACGATGACGGGACTGTCCGTCTTCGTTGCTCTGGTGATCGGCACGGTGCAGCTCTTGACCCTGCTCGCCGAGCAGTACGGGCTGACCGGCGGACTGTGGGACGCGCTGGCCGTCGTCGATTTGAATGTGGCCGGCCAACTCGTCGTCGGCACGTTCTTCGTCGTGTGGATCGGAGCGGTCGTGTATTACAAGGTGGCGCGCATCGACGAACGCGGTGGCTTCACACACTCGAACGAAATGGAGAACCAGTGAACTCTCGGCGTCGGATCGGTGTCCTCGCAGTTGCCGCGGCGCTCGCGTCGAGCATGGTTACGGCGCTGCTGGCCGTACCTGCTTCCGCTGCACCGGCTATCACTCAGGAGATCGGTGACGTCGTCTCGACTCGCGATCTGGACCGAAACCTCTGGATTCCCGGCGCGGCCTCGGCCGAGGTGCTCACCTACGTCACCACCGACACCTTCGGTGAGAAGGCTCTGAGCACCGGCACCGTCTTCCTACCGCCGGGAACTGCGCCGGAGGGTGGCTGGCCGGTGATCTCGTGGGCCCACGGCACTTCCGGGCTCGGCGACGCGTGTGCGCCGTCTCTGATCGGTCCGACGTACGCCGCGCGGGATCTTCCGTACCTGGCGAACTGGCTCGCGCAGGGCTACGCCATCGTCGCCAGTGACTATGCCGGCCTCGGAACACCTGGATTGCCAACGTATCTCGACGGTCGAACCACGGCGCACAACGTGGTCGACATGGTCAAGGCGGGCCGCAACTACAGTGAGGACCTCTCGCGATCCTGGGTGGCCGTCGGCCAATCGCAGGGCGGTGGCGCTGCGATCTACACCGCTCGGTACGCGACCGAGTTCGGCGGCCCCGATCTCGACTACCGCGGTGCCGTCGGAACCGGAACTCCCGCGTACATCGAGAAGTTGATCTCGATCGGTGGACCGGGCGTACCGCCGGTGGCACTACCGTCGGGCCTGACCGCCTACGTCGCGTACATCGGCGCGTCGCTGCGCTACGCGCATCCCGAGCTCGGGCTGGACGACATCCTGACTCCGCTCGGGAAGAAGTACGCAGACCTGGCCGAGACGACGTGCGTGACGGACTTCGAGGCACAACTCGACGGTGTGACGATCGGTGACTTCTTCACGGCACCACTGACCGGTCTGCCGAACTTCGCCGCCGTGCTCGACGACTACATGGCGATGCCCGAAACGGGATTCGACAAGCCCTTCTTCATGGGAAACGGACTGCAGGACATCGACGTTCCGTTCCCGACCACCGCCGCCTACGTCGCCCGTCTGACGGCCAACGGTCAGCCCGTGACGTTCAGGGCCTACAACACCGACCACAGTGGAGCCTTCGTTCAGTCGCAGGCCGATACGATTCCGTTCGTCGCGAACCTGTTTCGCTAGTTCACCGGTCGCTTGCTGGGCAGTCCGTAGGCGCGTGCGGTGAACAATTCCAGCACCGTGCGCGGCAGTAATCGCTGGGCGAGGAACACCGCCGGAGCATTGCTGCCGACCGCGTAGATGGGCAGCGTCTTCTTGTCCTCGACGGCTTTGAGGACGGTGAGCGCGACGGTCTCTGCCGTGATCCCCTCGGCCTCTTTGGCGTCCAGCTGTGAGATCACCGTGGTGAAGTCACGGAGGTACGGCGAATGCGGGCCGCAGTATTTGGTTCGACGGGCCGAGAGCCCGGTGGCGATGGCCCCGGGCTCGACTGTGGTGATGTCGATTCCGTAGGGCTTGAGCTCGTAGCGCGCGGCCGTGGAGAACCCCTTGATCGCGGCCTTCGTGGCGGCGTACGACGAGCGGTAGGCCAGCGGAAAGCTCGCGAGCATCGACCCGATGTTGACGATCTTTCCGCTGCCACGATCTCGCATGCCCGGCAGCACGGCCTGGGTCAACTCGATCGCTCCGAAGACGTTGAGCTGGAACAGTCGGGTGATCGCCTCGATGGGCAGCTCTTCGATTGGGCCGCACTGGCTTTCGCCTGCGTTGTTGATCAGCACATTCACCGGGGTGTCGGCGATGCCGTCCACGAACCGCCGGATCGATGCCGGGTCGGTCAGATCCAGGTCGCGGTAGTCGACGCCGGGTATCGGGTTCGCCACCGAGGAGCTGTCGCGGCTCGTTCCGATGACGTGGTAGCCGCGAGCGATCAGAACCTCGGCGACGGCCTCGCCGATTCCGGACGTCGCTCCGGTGACTATTGCAGTGTTCATCTACGCCTCTTGTTCACGGTGCGGGTAGGTGCCGGCTTCGTCGCGACAGGTGCCGGGCATTCTGTCCTGCGAAAAGCTGTGGTCGGCACTTTGGTGTGCAGGGACGGCACCGAGGTGCCCGACGCCATGACCGTGCGGTCCGGCCGCACGATGGCGGCGACAGCGTGGCCGCGGCGCAGCCAGACCCCCAGCTCCGACGACGCCGCAACCTCGACGACGACGGCTCCGCGGCGTTCGATCTCTCGACGGTGCCCGACGGCCAGGGGTGTCGACGAGACGAACAGGAACCGGCCCGGTGCGAGGTCGTCCAGACGAGCTCCGCCGTCCAACGGGCTGTTGGGGCAGAGCTTTCCGGCCAGTGTGCGAACCGGTACGGGTGAACGCAGCACGTACGGCGATCGAGCGAGTGGCGGGGTGGTGCTGGCGGTGACCTTCTCGCCGATGAACGGCAGATAGCCGAGAGCGGGTGCGATGTTCGCGCGCATGATGCCGGTGAGCCGGCTGCCGCCGGTCATGGCCCATCCGATCGCGACTGCCAACTCGATCATCTGCTTGGCGTGCGTCTTTCGTTCTGTCTCGTAGCTGTCGAGCGAGGTCTCCTTCAGATGCCCGTCGAGCACGCCGACGAGCTTCCAGACCAGATTGCGCGCATCTCGGAGCCCCGCGCCCATCCCCTGCCCGATGAAGGGCGGCGTCAGATGCGCGCTGTCGCCGAGCAGGAACACCCGGCGATCACGCCACCGGTCGACCACCTGTGCACGGAAGGTGTACTCCGCGCTGCGAATCAGCTTCATGTCCGGGATCTCGCCGGAAACGAACCACGGTGCGATGAAAGGGTGGATGGCCGAGAGATCGGTGAACTCGTCGAGGGTCTCGCCGTCGAGCATCCGGAACTCCCAGCGGTAGCGGGTGGGGCCGATGCGCATGTACGTCGCCGATCGCTCGGAATCGCACACCTGGTGCACGCCGTCCCACTGTTCGAGATCGACGTCGGTCTCGATGTCCACGACCAACCATCGCTGCTCGAAACCGAGATCCTCCATTTTAGAGCCGATGGACCTGCGCACCACACTGTTGGCACCGTCGCAGCCGAGGACGTAGTCGGCGGTCACCCAATGTGGCGTCCCGTCCTCGGTCGAGTCGTACCGGACCCGAACCGAATCCGTCAGGTTCTGCACATCGGTGATCTCGCATCCGCCACGCATCTGCACGGAGTCGTAACGCGTGATGTGGGAACGCATCAGACGCTCGAGTTCGGGTTGATCGAACATGTTGGCCTGTGGGTAGCCGTGCGGTCGATCGTCGGGATCGCGCTCGAACTCGGCCAGGGTTCGAATGTCCCTGGTGCACAACCTCAGTCCGCGACCGGGACGCGAGATGGCCGCGAAGTCCTCGGCCAGGCCCAGATCGCCGAGGATGCGGTACACCTCGTCGTCGAGATGAACTGCCCGCGGCTGCGGGTAGACGTCTTCCCACCTGTCCAGCACGAGGCAGGGCACGCCGTACCGGCCCAACAGCAACGCAGCGGTCATGCCCGTCGGACCGGCTCCGACGATCAGCACGGGAAAGTGTCTGCCGTCGGACTCGGTACCGGTCATCGGTAGGAGACCCGGGTGCGCTGGACTCCCAGATCGAGGGCTCCGTCGGGAGTCGAGCAGGTCAGTTCGAGGACGTCGCCGTCTTTCAGGAACGCGGGATTCTTGGCCTGCTTCTTGAAGAAGACCTTCCACTTGACCGACGGGGGAACCAGCGATCCGATCATTTCGATCGGCTTGGCGGGGGCCTTCAATGCGGTGCCGCCAGGAGTACCGGTGAGCAGCAGGTCGCCCGGGTCGACCCGCTGGAACTTGCTCAGCGCCTTCAGCGACTCGACCGGGCGGAAGATCATGTCGGCGACCGTACTGTTCTGTCGCACGGAGCCGTTGACCCGCAGGGTGAGGGCGAGTTCGCCGAACCGGTCGAACTCACCGGCCTCCAGAAGGACCAGGCGCGGCCCGACCGGAGTGAAGGTGGGATACGACTTGCCCTCGTAGAACTGAGTCTTCGGCAACTGGACGTCGCGGGCAGAGACGTCGTTGGTGAGCACGAGGCCGGCGACGTACTCGGCCACGTTGGAGGCGTCGACCTTGGTTCCGACGGTGAGCGTCTTGCCGAACACGAGTCCGATCTCGATCTCGTAGTCGAGCAGCTTCACGTGCGGCGGCTTGACGACGTCGTCGGTGGGTCCGCTGATGGAACCGGAGGTCTTGCGAAAGAACGTCAGCGGAACGGTGTCGGGGTTCATCCCCGAGTCCTTGACGTGGGAGACGTAGTTGGTCATGTTCGCCATGACGCGGCAGGGAGCCGTCACCGGCGAGATCAACGACAGTGTTTCCACGGCAACGACATCGGTTGCGCTGCAGGCGGATTCGATGGCAGGCCGATCGGCGAGGAGCTCGGCGGTGCTCACCGCCGAGGTGTCGATGCGTGACGCGCCCGCAGGGGTTTCGACCCACCAGGCGTCGGCGGTGCGGAGTACAGCGATGCTCATGAGGATGCCACTTTCATCAGGCCGCGAAGGCGATCGGTGTCGAACTCGTTGTCGTTGCGCAGTGAGGAGAAGATCGATTTCAGTTCGTGCAATGACGCTCTGCTGGGGGCGATTCCGAGGAAGTCCTTCGACGCGGGCGGCCCCCACTGAGCCAACCCGGACGCCGTCATCGGGGCCCAGCCGGGTTCGAGGGAGTTGTCGAACATGTCGCCGTCGCTGAAATGTTCCACCAGGAAACCGTCGGGATCACGCCAGTAGTCGAAGATCTGGCTGCCCTGGATGTGCCTGCCGATACCCCACGAATGCCGGTACCCGCGTTGGGTCAGGTACTCGCCGCCCGCGGCGATGGCATCGAGATCCGACACCTGGTAGGCGGAGTGCACATACCGGTTGGACGGGCCGAGAGTCATTGCGAGAGTGTGATGATCGGACGGAGTGTTGCCGCGATCGCAGCGGATGAAACTCATCACCGGACCGCGATCACGCTGACCGTCGTAGTAGAGGAAGTCGCTGACGATCAGGCCGAGGTGATGCAGGTACCAGTCCAGGTTCTCGAGGTAGCCGGTGCGCTGGAGCACCACGTGTCCCAGGCGTTGGACTCGGGCGGGCTGACGCGGTGGGCGTTGCGTCGCGTTGAGGCGGTAGCGGGGATCACCGAAGTTGTAGGTGTGCGCTTCCTGGCCGGGAAGTTCGGGATGCTCGGTGTACCCGGACACCACCTGGACGGGTTGCCCGCCCGGGTCGGTGAGAGTGACCGCGGCACCGCCGAGTGTGTCGGGTAGGCGCTGGACCCGCTGCCCGGTGGCCTCGGCCAATCTCATGAGGTCGCCGTCGTCTGCGGCGGCGAAGGCTGCGCCCACGAAGCGTGTTCTCTTACCGCGGCGGATGATCACGCACGGTGCGCCGACCTGAGTGCCGCGCAGATGGATCTCCTCCGGAGTGCGGAGCGAGACGGTGAAACCGAAGGCGACGGCGAATGCCTCGGCCTTGATCAGATCCGGCTTGCGAAACTCCAGCCAGGCGATGTCCCGAACTTTGATGATCGGATCTTTCGCGCGACCGGGGTGCTCGCCGGGGAGTGCGCCTTGGTCCACGTGCATGTCCTTGTGGCCGTCGACGTCGTGTCCCATGAAGCCCTCCCTCGTTGGTGACAATATCGTCACCTATGAGTGTGGCGTCAGTCAATAGTATTGACAAATTCGTCAGCGGTGAGGAAGGGTCAGGGCGTCGACCAGCGCAGACAGAAGTAGGGAACATGACAGAGACCCCGAATCGGCTCGAGCGGCGCAAAGCGCGCACGCGCGGCGCGCTGATCGCAGCGGCGCAAGGATTCATCGCCCGCGGCGAACTGAACGCTCCGATCGCGGAGATCACCCAGGCTGCCGACGTCGGGATGGGGTCTTTCTACAACCACTTCGTCAGCCGTGAGCAGCTGTTCCAGGCCGCGGTCGACGGTGCCCTGGAACTGCTGGGCAACTATCTCGATTCGTTGACCGACAGCTCGGCCGACCCGGCGGAAGCCTTCACCCGGTCCTTCCGAATCGCAGGTCGTCTGTTCCGGTTGCAGCCGGAACTGAGCCGCGTACTCATCCACTCCGGCCCCGAATTGATCACCTCGCAACACGGTCTCGGTCCGCGGGCGGCCAGAGACATCCAGGCCGGAGACGCCGCAGGCTACTTTCGGGTACCGGACCTCCAGCTGTCTCTGGCGCTGGTGGCGGGCGCATTGCTGGGCATGGGGCAGCTACTGCTCGAGCAACCCGAGCGCAGCGACGTCGAGTCCGTCGACCGGATGGCCTACGGCGTTCTGCTCGCCCTTGGAGTATCCGACACCGACGCACGCGACCTGTGCGCGCGATCGCTACCGCCCATGAGTGACGTACCCAGCGTGGACGGGGACAGCGACTAGCAGCCAGTGCACGCGCTGGCGAGACTCAGCGTGCGTGCGTCTTCTCCAGATCCCGGATGATCTCGGCGATCGCGCGGTCCTTGACGAGTCTGCGTTCCAGAATCGGGTTGAGAACTCCGCGGAACCAGAAGTACGGCGTCCAGGTGGACGGCGCGATGAGTCGGGCCCGACGCGTGCGGACCGAGTGCACGAGCAACTCCGCGGCGCGTTGCGAGGGCAGACGCCGGTTCAGCGGCCACGGTAGGAACCCGCCGATCCGCCGGCCCATCGGATCGCTGTCGAGGGTGTTGCGGGCCAGATCGGTATCCACCACACCGAAGTACGCCAGACCCGCTGTTGCGCCCACGGCCGCGAGTTCGATTCGTAGCGCGCGGCCGAGCTGTTCGACCGCCGCTTTGCTCACCATGTAAGCAGACCCGCCCATGCCGGGAGTGAAAGCGGCACAGGACGATACGAGCAGAATGTGGCCACCGCTCGCGACGATCTCGTCGGCCGCAGCGCGCACGATATTGAGCACGCCACCGAAGTTCACGGCCATCACCGAGTCGAAAACTGCGCGGTCGACGGTCCTGATGGTGGCGGGCGGGGGCGTGATGCCGGCGTTGGCGATCACGATGTCGAGACCGCCGAATTCGCTCACCGTCGCGGCCACGCAGTCCGCCATCGCGTCGGGATCGGTGACGTCACCGGTGAGCAGCAGGATCCGTTCGGATCGCGCAGCGTCCGGCGGAAAGTCTCGATCGACCACAGCCACCAAGGCTCCCGCGGATACCAATTCCGCGACCGACGCGGCTCCGATTCCACGCGCTCCACCGGTCACCAACGCCACTTTCCCGGCCAGGTCGATTCGGTTCTTCATGCGAGGTCCTTCGTCGTCACGAGCTCGGTATCGGCCGGGGAATCCACACTGCGCCAGTGGTAGTGGCCGAGATCGATCGTCGACATACGCTGGGTGAAGTTGCGCACCGAACCGGGCCAGTACGTCACGTTTCGACCCGACGGGCTCAGGTAGTAGCTGCTGCACCCGCCGGAGTTCCATACCGATCCCGCGAGCGTGCGGTCGGTGTGTTCGACGAACGTCGACTGCGCGCGCATGCTCACTTCGAGCGCCGTGATCGCGTTGGAGTCCATGGCGCGCAACGCCGCGAGGATGTAGTTCACCTGAGCCTCGATGGTGACCACCTGCGAGGTGTACACCACCGAGTTGGGGCCGAGCAGCATGAAGAAGTTCGGGAAGCCGTGCACCGTGGTACCCCGGTACGACGACATCTCGCCGTCGGGCCATTTGTCCGCCAACGACTTTCCGTCGCGGCCGACGATGCGCCGAAAGCCGGTGTGGCCGGACACGGTGAATCCCGTCCCGAGAACGATCGCATCCACCTCGTGCACGGTCCCGTCGGTGGTGACGATGCCCTCGGGCACGATCCGAGCGATGCCGGTGGTCTCGACCGTGACGTTCTCTCGGCACAGTGCGGGATAGAACTTGTTCGAGAAGGTGGGTCGCTTGCAGCCGAATTCGTAGTCGGGCGTGAGCTTCTCGCGAAGAACAGGATCCTTGACCTGACGACGCAGGTGGGCACGCCCCATGGCCGTGAGCGGTGCCAGCAACGAGCGATGGCCGATGAGTCCGGGTACCAACGCTTCCTGGAACAGATCGAACAGCCGGCGCATGGCCCGCTGGGCCCGGGGGTACTTCCGAAGCGCGGACCTGCCGGATTCGGAGATCGGCCGGTCGGGGTGCGGAAGAATCCATGTCGGCGTCCGCTGGAACAGAGTCAGGTGCGCGGCCTCGGGGGCCAGGCGCGGAACGAACTGCACCGCAGATGCTCCGGTGCCGATGACGGCTATGCGTCGACCCGCGGCGGAGTGCTCGTGGTCCCACTTCGCCGAATGGAACACACTGCCCGAGAACGATTCCAGGCCTTCGATTCTGGGCGTGGCCGGTTCGCTGAACGGTCCGAGGGCTCCGATGAGGATGCGCGCCGACCACGTTCCTGCACTCGTCCGCACCACCCACCGGGCCTGCTCGTCGTTCCAGGTTGCGTCCAGTACCTCGTGGCCGAAGCGGATGCGATCCCTGATCCCGAATTTGTCGGTGCAGTCGTTGAGGTATGCCTCGATCTCGGGCTGCAGCGGGTACAACCGCGTCCAGTCCGGGTTGGGCGCGAACGAGAAGGAGTACAGCGCGGACGGGATGTCGCACTGCGCGCCGGGATAGGTGTTCACGTGCCACGTTCCACCGACGGCGGTGTCGCGCTCGAAGATCAGAAAGTCACCGCGGCCTTCCTGCTCGAGTCGGATTGCGGCACCGAGGCCGCCGAATCCCGCGCCGATGATCGCGACATCGATGTGCGGCATCGCCGTGCCGGATTGTGTTGCAGTCATGAGAGTTCGAGCTCCTTCTACAGGTCGAGGACGAGAACTTCGCCGTCGACGGCACCGCGCGAGACGCACAGGGTGAGCGAGTTCTCGCGTTCGGAGGCGTCGAGAACGCGGTCACGGTGATCGACGCGTCCGCCGACGAGACCGACCACGCACGCTCCGCAGAAGCCCTGGCGGCAGGAATAGGGCTGGTCCGGCCTCGATCGACGGAGGGCATCGAGAGCGGTCTCCTGGGCACCGACCTCGACGGTCTCGCCGGAGTGGGCGAGCTGCAGCACGAACGGCGTGCCGTCCACCACCGCTGCGGGCGTGAACAATTCGGTGTGGAATTCACGGACGGCCGTACTCGAGAGCGCCTCGGCACGAAGCCTGCTCGACAGTGCCGCAGGCCCGCAGACGTACATCGCGGAGTTGCCCATTCCGAGATCGACGATGTCCGCCGGATTCGGAAGTCCGTCGACATCGTCGGTCTTGACGATCACATGACCACGTGAGGTCAGGGCCAACTGCTGCAGCACGGCGACGAACGGCAGACTCGCCCGAGAGCGACCGTGGTAGTACAGCGTCCACCGCGCACCGTCCGCGGCGGCGCGTTCGATCATCGCCCGGATGGGGGTGATGCCGATTCCGGCGGCCACGAAGAGGTAGTGCTCGGCCTCGGCCATCGGAAAGGCGTTGCGGGGTCCGCGAACTCGGAGGACATCGCCGCGGGTGAGGGTGTGAATCTCGGTGGATGCCGTGCCGCCGGGGATCTTGCGGACACTGATGCGGTAGCGATCACCTGCGCCGGGGCGGCCGGCGAGCGAGTACTGCCGCACCGAACCGGATGGGGTGGTGACGTCGATGTGCGCGCCGGGCAACCAGTTCGGAAGCGGCGCACCGTCTCTGCGAGACAACAACAGTGAGCGAACGTCCTCGGCCTCGTCGATCGTCTCGTCGACGACGGTCTCGAATTCGTATCCGACGCTTCGCCGGGGCCGCGCCGGGGACATGGCCGTCACGATCGAAAAATCGGTGACGAGCTTGGCGTAGAGGCGGGACGCGGCACCGACGGCCCGCAGTCCGAGTCCGGGTGCCGTCACGTCGACCTCGCCCAGATGGCTGTGTACCGGAGGCGCTGTGGTCGTCACTGCTGGGCCGCCAGTGCTGCCGGGGAGATCGCCAGATACTGCACGGCCTTGTCGATGTCGCCCATGTTCGAGGGATGGAAGCCCGGGCGGATGTAGAGGGCGAGCTGTACCAACAGGAACGACAGGCCCGGTATCAAGTGCTTGCGCGACGCGCGTGCGAAGGCGATCGGCTAGGGGGCCCGCATTCGGCGTCTGCCGGTGCGCGGCGTCGCAACCGAGTTCTTGTACAGGTACGCGGCGGTGCTGAACCACAACACGGCCAATCCGGCACTGGCGACGACTGCCGTTCTGGCACGACGGAATCCGCCACCGTCGACGTACTGGAACGCGTCGAATGCGACGTTGCGATGCTCGAGCTCTTCCGCGCCGTGCCAGCGCAGGAGGTCGAGCATCGTGGGGTCGACGCCGATGCGGTCGAATTCGGTGTTGTCGAGCAGCCATTCGCCCACCACGGCAGTGAAGTGCTCTGCCGCTGCGTAGATTCCGAGGCGTTCGTTCAACCAAGCTTTGCCTGCGCGGCCGGTGAGGCCGTGGTCGCCGAACACCACACCCACGGCGAAACGAATGCGCTGCAGAATCGGTTCGATGTCCACTCCGTGCGCAACGAGATAGTTGCGGAAGCTCTCGTGGGAGGACGCGTGCGTTGCTTCCTGGCCGACGAATCCCACGACCTCCTCGTGCAGCCTGCGGTCGTCGATGAACGGCAGCGCCTGGGCGAACACGTCCGCCATCGCTCGTTCTCCCTCGGGCAGGACCAGGTGCATCACATTCCAGAAGTGGGTGGCGTACCACTCGTGGGGGATGTACTGGAGTGGAACGCCGGACCAGTCGAATGTCACTGCGCGCGCGACGATCGCATAGGACTCGTCCGTGTAGTGCTCGTTCGCGTCGACCGCCTTGTTCCGAGACATTCCGAACTCCGTTTCTGCAGGATGGTCACCTGATGCTACAGAGCAACAGTATGTGTTACAATGTGGCATTTAGTAGGAGTTGGACGGCCGATAGGATCGAACGATGCATCCAGATGGTGACGACGGGCCGATCCTCGATGCCGCCCTGGAACTGTTCGGTGAGGTCGGAATTCCGCGAACCACCATCGGCGACGTCGCCAAGCGCGCCAGGATCAACCGGGTTACCGTCTATCGCCGGATCGGGTCCAAGGATGACCTGGTGCGGGCCGTCATGGCGCGGGAGTCGTCGCGATTGTTGGTAGCGGTGGCGGCTGCGGCTGCGGAACAGACGTCACGCGCGGATCGGGCCGCCCACGGGTTCGCGACCACGATCGACTCGGTGCGCACCAATCCGGTGTTGATCAAGATGTTCGATTCCGAGAGTTCGTTGGTGCTCGAGCAATTGACCACGAACGCATCGGCATTGCTCGTGTCCGCGATCAACGCTGCCGCGCACATTGCCAGGGGTGAACTGGAATCCGATACCTTTGCCGTGCCCGATGCTCCGGAAATCGTTGTGCGCGTCGTGCATTCGATCTTGCTGACCCCGTCGGCCGCCGCCCCGCTCGACACCTACGACGATCTGCTCGCGTTCGCGCACCGCAGCATCGTGCCGCTTCTCGTCGGAACCACCTGACGCGTTCCTCCTCGAATTCAGGCCCGCGGCACGTACGAGTCGAGTACGCGGAGCAGGGCGTCCTTCAGCTCGGCCCGATTGCCACCCGGTGTCGGCCTGGCGATCTCGTGCAGGGTGTAGCCGTCGATCAGGGCCAGGAAGTGCCGAGCCGGTAGATGTGGTTCCTCGATGCCGAATGCTCCCAGCGCGGCCTCGGCCGCCTCCTCGATCATCCGCATGATTCGGTGCACCGAATCCGCGAGCTCCGGTCGTCTACGCACGGCGAGGTACGCCTCGAACTGCACGAGGGAGTCGTCGTCCTGCGGAGAGGACAGCAGTGAGACGAGGTCCATGATCGCGTCGGCGAGATCGTCGCGAGTGAGTCCACCGGATTGCGCAACGTCGAGTAGAGCGGTGACCTTGGTCGTCACGTTCTCGGCGATTCGAGTGATCGCGGCATCGATGAGTTCGCCGACCGAGCCGAAGAAATAGCTGGTCGTCGACGGCGGGAAGCCGGCGGCGTCGGCGACGGACCGAAACGAGACGCGTTCGAGTCCGCGTGTTCCGATCACGCCGATGGCGGCGTCGACCAGGGCGTCGCGGCGCTCCTGGCCACGCGCGTATCGAGTCTTCCGGCGCTCTTCGGTCATGGCTACAACGTAGCCGGGGTGTTGTCGCTGAGCTCCATCGCAGTGCTCTCCAGCAGGCACTTTTCGCCAATCCTGGCCTAGTGGCCAATATTGAGTTACTGTCGCCGCTACATCGAACAGCCCGGAAAGGAGCACCGATGAACGAGATCTCGGAAGCCTCGCGTGTGGACGTGGTGGTCGTCGGCGCAGGACTCGCGGGTCTGACTGCCGCCAGGGAACTGACGGCCGCAGGGTTGACCGTCCAGGTTCTCGAGGCCAGAGACCGGGTGGGCGGACGGACGGTCAACCACGCACTCGGGGAGAACGCGGTGGTGGAGACCGGCGGACAGTTCGTCGGTCCGACGCAGGACCACATACTCCGCCTGGCCGCGTCCGTGGGCGTCGGGACGTTTCCCGCATACGACATCGGATCGAGCGTCTACGTCAAGAACGGACGCGCCCGACGCTTCGACGGCGGAGTGCCGCCGGATCTGGCGGCGCTACCCGACGTCGGGATGCTGGTGGCGCGAATCGATCGGGCTGCCGGGCAGATCCCCGTGGGTAGACCGTGGTCGGCACCGCGTGCCTCCGAGTGGGACTTGCAGACTCTGTCCACCTGGGCCCGAAAACACTCGGCCACCGACGGCGGTGTGGAACTGCTCGACATCCTGCTCGGTTCGGTGTTCGGCGGCACATCCGCCGATGTGTCGGCGCTCTTCGGCCTGGCGTACGTGGCCGGGGCAGGCAACGAGTACACCCCCGGCACCGTCGACCGCTTGATGAGTGTCGCTGGGGGAGCGCAGCAGTGGCGATTTCTCGGTGGCTCACAGGCGATCTGCATCGAAATGGCGTCGCGACTCGGTGATTCGGTCCGCCTCGATACTCCCGTGCGCCGCGTGGAGCAGCATCCGGATCGCGTGGTGGTGCACAGCGATACCGAGTCGTGGGTGGCCCGATCGGTCGTCGTCGCGATTCCGCCTGTTCTGGCCACCCGAATCGACTGGAGCCCTGCGCTTCCCGCGGCGCAGGAAGCACTGTTCCAGCGGATGAACTTCGGCGGACTGGCCAAGTGCGAGGCCGTGTATCCCGAACCGTTCTGGCGTGCGAGCGGGCTGTCCGGCCAGGCACTCTTTCGCGACAGCGACGTGCCGGTGTCCTCGATGTTCGACAACTCGCCTCCCGACGGAAGCCACGGAGTGCTGATGGGATTCGTCGGCACCTGGGGCGCGCGCCATCGAGGTGGCCGAAACTGGTCCGAGGGCAACGAATCCGAGCGCCGCGGTGAGGTGCTGCGTGCTTTTGCCTCGGTGGTGGGTCCGCGCGCACTGGAACCGACGGAGTGGATCGAACTGGACTGGACCGACGAACAGTGGACCCGCGGTGGGCCGACCGCGGTGTTGACCCCCGGAGTGTTGACCGGGCTCGGACGGTGGCGCGATGTTCCGTTCGGCCGAGTGCGATGGGCCGGTGCCGAGCACTCCGACTATTGGAACGGATACATGGACGGTGCCGTGCGATCGGGTGAAAAGGCCGCAGCAGAAATACTTTCGACCGAAGGAGAACTCTCGTGGAACAACGCTTCGTAGTCTCGGCTCATCGCACACTCTCGGTGAGCCCCGAGGAGGTCTGGGCACTGACCGGTGATACCAGCCGCTATGCGGAATGGGTGTCCGACGTCCGTGCCGTCACCGCTCATCACGGCACCGCACGCACAGGTGGCGTCTATACCGAGAAAGTGGCGGCACTCGGGCGCTTCACCACCAACGCCACGTGGACCGTCCGGCATCTGGAACCGAACCGACTGCGAGTCGATTCGGGTCAGGGATTCGCGCCGCTCACCAACGTGACCAACGTCTTTCGCTTCGCACCGCTCAGCGGCGGAACCTCGACCGCGATGACCTTCGAATTCTGGTTCGACGTCTCCCCGCGCTGGCTGGGACGGATTGTGCGACCCATCGCCACCGCCGGGATGTCTGCGCGATTCGACATCTCGATGTGCAACCTGGAGGCGCTGATCCTCTCCGAGCGAACCGCGACGATCCGATGAGGGAACCGGCGGAAGTCCTCACCCTCGGGGTGCACATACTCGACACCCTGGTGCGGCCGGTGACCGAGATTCCGCACGGTCAGACGGCGGTCCTGGCGGATGAGATCGCGATGTCCGCCGCGGGGACCGCCGCGGGAACGGCGCTGGTGCTGTCCCGGCTGGGTGCCGCGGTGCACACCGCGGGAGTCGTCGGCGCTGATTCGGCAGGCACGTTTCTACTGCAGCTCCTCGTCGACGAGGGCATCGACGTCTCGCTCGTCCATCGGATGGAGGGAGTGCAGACCTCGGCGTCGGTGTTGCCGATCAGGCCGGACGGATCACGGCCGGCTCTGCACGTCATCGGAGCCAACGGCTATCTGGCCCGGCATGTTCCGTGGAACATGTTCCACAACGTCGACTTCCTGCATCTGGGCGGACCCGAGTTCTTCGGACCGGACACCGCGCGCGATATCGCGCGCCGCGCCCACGAGGACGGCGTCGTCGTCACCGTCGACAGCCTGGCACCGTCGGTTCCGGAAGGACTCGGTGCGTTCGCCGCCGCGCTGCCCCACGTCGACTACCTGCTGCCCAACGACGAGCAGGTCCTCGGCTGGACCGGCTGCGCGACTGTCGAAGACGGGTGTCGTCGACTGCTCGAGCTCGGAGCGTCCTGTGTGGTGGCCACCGCGGGGGCCTCGCCCACTCTCGTCGTCACGAACGACTCGGCCGTCGAGGTCCCCGCGTATGCCGTGGACGTGGTGGACACCAGCGGATGCGGAGATGCGTTCTCGGCCGGGTTCGTTCGGGGCCTGTCCCTGAGCATGAACGCCGTGGAGGCTGCCGAACTGGGCAATGCGACCGCCGCGCAGGTGGCGCAGGGCCTCGGAACAGACTTCGGCACCTACGACCTCGAATTCGTTCGAAAGTTCGCACGTACCTGCAGGACCATCTGATGCCGGCCGACGTCGACGAGCTACGGCAGTCCGTCGCAACGACCGCCCGGCACCTGGGCCGACGGGGTCTGGTTCTCGGTACCGCAGGCAATGTCAGTGCACGCGCGGGTGATGTGGTGGCGGTGACGGCGACCGAGCTGGTGTTGGCGGACGCGACGATCGAGGATGTCACGGTTGTCGGTATGGACGCCGTCGTGCGCGCCGGCGCATGCGAACCGACCTCGGAACTGGGCTTGCACCTGGGCATCTACGCGTCGTCCGAGGTTCGGGCTGTGGTGCATGCGCATTCTTCTGCGGCCGTTGCTCTTTCGCTCGTCGCGGACGAACTGCCGCCCGTGCACTACGCGCAACTCGCCCTGGGTGGGACCGTCCCGGTGGTGCCGTTCGCGCCGTTCGGTACCACCGCGCTCGCCGACGCGGTGGTGGCGGCGATGCGTTCGAGGTCTGCGGTCATCATGGCCCACCACGGCTCGGTGGCCACCGGTCGCGATCTCGATTCGGCACTGTCGAACATCGAACTGCTCGAATGGCTCTGCGGGGTCTATCTTTCCGCTGCGTCGGTGGCGACGCCGCGCACCATGACCGAAGTGCAGCTGGCCGCGACCCTCGACGAGGTGGTCCGCCGTGCCTACGGAACCGCGGCACCCGTGCGAGGGGACTGATCGATGACCACCCGGGTACGCCCGCTCTGGATTGCCGTGTTCTCCGTGGCGTGGCTGGGCTACTGGATGGCCAATCTGGTTCCACTGCAGCTGCTTCTGCCCGAGCGTTTGCAAGAGATCGATCCGCAATCGAAGGTGTTCGACTTCGCGGTGATCAACGCGGTCTCTGCCGTGGTGCTCCTGATCGGTCTACCCGTGTGCGGGTCGCTGTGCGATCGAACTCGCAGCAGGTTGGGGCGACGGCGCGTCTGGTTCGGCGGCGGTGTCCTGTTCTTCGCCGGTGGGTTGGTGGTCACCGGGCTGCAGAGTACCGTCCTCGGAATCGGGATGGCGTGGTCGGTGGCAATGCTCGGATTGAGTGCTGCCACAGCGGGGTTGACGGCCGTGGTGGCCGATCGCGTGCCGGACGAGCAGCGCGGAACGGTGTCGAGTGCGATCTATGCACCGCAGGCACTGGGCGTGGTGGCGGGCCTGGCGCTGGTGTCCACGCTTGCTCTGTCGGTGTTGGGCGGCTACCTCGCCGTGGCGCTCGCCCTGGTGATCTGCTCGGTGCCGTTTCTGCTGACGTATCGCGAAACCGATGCACCGACAGCGCTGTTGAGCCTGCACAGCATCGTTGCCTCACTTCTCGATTCGTTGCGTCACCGCGACTTCGCGTGGGCCTTCGGGGGTCGAATCCTGGTCAACGTGGCCAACTCGCTCGGCACCTGCTACCTGCTGTTCTTCCTCACCGACGGTCTTCGAGTCGCCGATCCGACGGGATCGCTGCTCGAGGTGACCGTCGTCTACCTGATCGCCTGTGTGGTGTGCACGTTCACCTTCGGGCCGTTGTCGGATCGGATGCGTCGCCGAAAGATCTTCGTGGCGGTTGCGGCATCGATGCAGGCCGTCGCCGGCTTCGTCCTGGCGATACATCCCACGATGGACGCGACGTTCGTCTCGGCGGCGTTGCTGGGCGGTGGATTCGGCGCGTACATGGCCGTCGATCAGGCACTGGTGACCGGGGTCCTTCCGTCCGCCGACAGTCGGGCGACCGATCTCGGCGTGATGAACATCGGGGCGATCGTTCCACCTGCCCTGGCACCGCTGCTCGCCAGTGTGTTCCTCTCCACCGTCGGTGGATACCCGGCACTGTTCACGGCGGTCGGGGTACTGGCGGCACTCGGGGCGGCGGTGACCTGGCAGGTGAAATCGGTGCGCTGATCTCTCAGCGGCGGTGACGCAGCCCCAGCACACGGTCGATCAGCGGCATGACCCACCGTCGGCGTCGCAGCGTCACCAGCTCGAATCCGGGAATGTCGAACAGCTTCGTGACGCGGCTGTGTGTGCGGCAGAACTCTGCGAACCCTTCGTCGCCGTGTACGCGGCCGAAGCCGCTGGCACCGACGCCGCCCATCGGAACCGATCCCATTCCGGCGAACGCGATCACCGAGTTCACGGTGACCTGACCGCACACCAGTTGCGCCGCAATCTCTTCAGCGTGCGAGCGGGAGAACACCGATGCGCCGAGGGCGTACCGATGATGGTTGCTCAGCTCGATCGCCTCCTCGATGCTGTCGACCTCACGGACGGTGACCGTGGGGCCGAACGTTTCCTCGCGAACGGCCGAGCAGTTCTCGGGCGTGTCCACCAACACGGTGGGTCCGACGAATCGCTCGCCGATCGACGGCAGTCCGCCGATCAGTGCTCGTCCACCGGCCGCCTCGGCGTCGGCGAGGTGGCGCCGGACGATGTCGATCTGGCTGGGCATCGTCATCGGTCCGTAGGTGGCCGACGCATCGCCACCGGGCGCGATGGCGCGGGCGTGCTGCACGAGGGTCCCGGTGAATTGTGCTGCGACACTGCGCTCGACGTAGACCCGCTCCACTCCGACGCACGTCTGGCCGCCGTTGGTGAATGCACCCCAGGCCACCGCCTCGGCAGCCGCTGCGATATCGGCGTCGGCTGCAACGATCACCGGATCCTTACCGCCGCATTCGAGAACCACCGGGGTGAGCGTCTCGGCGCACGTGGCCATGATCTTCGATCCGGTTCTCGTCGAGCCCGTGAACGCGATCTTGTCCACACCCGAGCGACACAGTGCGGCACCGGTGTCGCCGTAGCCGGTCACCAGAGACAGAATGCCCAGCGGAAGAGCAGGATTGGCCTCATGGAAGGCGCGAACGTAGCGAGCCGCCACCGCGGGGTGTACTCGCTGGGCTTGAACACCACGCAGTTGCCTGCGGCCAGAGCCGAACCGATCGCACTGTTGGGTGCGTAGAGCGGGTAGTTCCACGGGCCGATGACGCCCACCACGCCGAGAGCGACCTTGTCCACGTGTGCGGAGTAGTTCGCCAGCAGCACGCCGGGGTTCACCCTGCGCGATCGCATGAGTCGCGGTGCCTGCTTCTCTGCCCAGGCGATATGTTCGAGAGTCAGGACGATCTCCAGTAGCGCATCGTCGGCCGGTTTGCCGTTCTCGCGATGGATCAGGTCGATGAATTCGGCGCGGTGACTCCAGATTTCGTGTCGCCAGGCCCGCAGGTGCCGGGCTCGAGTGCGCGGCGGTAGTGCCGCCCAGGTGCGCTGCGCCCTCCGCGCGAGGCCGACCGTTCGCGCGACGGACTCCGCCGAATCGACGGTGAACGAGGCGATCGGGCTGTCGTCGATGGGCGAGATCGAATCGAAGGTGGCTCGCGTACGGACCTGGCTGGTCACAGGGAAGCTCCGAGCGCATCCTTCGCAACGTGGGCGTCCCGCAGTTCGCGCTTGAGGATCTTGCCTGCGCCGCTCATGGGCAGTGCCGTGACGAACTCGATGGTGCGCGGGGTCTTGTATCCGGCAACGAGAGTGCGGGTGTGATCGCGGAGCTCCTCGACACTCGGCGAGAACCCCTCGGCCAGCACGACACAGGCGTGAACGCGTTCGCCCCACTCGCCGTCGGGAACACCGATCACGGCGCACGCCAACACCGAGGGGTGCAGGCTCAGTGCACTCTCGACCTCGGCGCTGTAGACGTTCTCGCCGCCGGTGATGATCATGTCCTTGAGTCGATCGACGACGAACAGGAATCCGTCGGCGTCGAGGTAGCCGACATCACCGGTGTGCATCCAACCGTCCCGAATGGCCGCGGCGGTCTCGTCCGGCTTGTTCCAGTAGCCCAGCATCACGTGTCCACCGCGAACGCAGATCTCGCCCACGGATCCGGTGGCCAACTGCTCGTCGTCCGGGCCGAGAATCTGGATCTCCGAGTGCGGGGCCGCGCGACCGGCCGAGCCGATGCGTTCTCTCACATGGTGTTCCGGCCAGAGCAACGACGCGACCGGTGCGAGCTCGGTCATGCCGTAGGCCTGGGTGAGGCGGGCCTGCGGGAGCCGGGCGAGGGTGCGCTCGAGGACGCCTGCGGAGATCGGGGATCCTCCGTACAGCACGCGGCTGAGCGAGGAGGTATCGAATTCGCTCAGCGTGGGGTGGTCGACGAGAAGCTGAATCATGGTGGGTACCAGCAGCACATCGGTGACCGAATGCGGCGCGATGGCACCGAGCACGGCAGTCGGCTCGAAGAACGGAACCATGACGTGGGTGCCGCCGAGCATGACCTGACCCACCCATGCGGCCAGATCGGCGAGGTGGAACATCGGGGCGGCATGGAGCAGGATCGACGCGTCGTCGAGCAGCTGTCCGGTTGCCACCGTTCCCAGGCCCGAGGTGACGAGGTTCGCGTGCGAGAGCATGACGCCCTTGGGGAAGCCGGTGGTGCCACCGGTGTAGAACAGGCCGGCGAGGGCGTCGCCGCTGCGGCGAGCGTCGGGAACGGGATCGTGGGACGAGATGAGGTCCTCGTACGAGACCATGCCCTCGGGGGTGGCACCGTCTCCGCAGTAGACGATGGTCTGCAGGCCGGCGCATGCGGGACGGAGTGCCGGGACCATGGCACCGAAGGTGTCGTCGACCAGTAGGACCTTGGTGTCGGAATCGTTGAGTGCGTACGCGACCTCCACGGGCGACCACCGAATGTTCACGGGGTTGAGCACGGCGTCGGCCCACGGCACTGCGAGCAGGTACTCCGAGTACCGGTCGCTGTTGAACGCCAGCATCGCAACTCGATCGCCGGCCTCGACGCCGATGGAGTGCAGGCCCGCAGCCAGTCTTGCCACTCTGTCGAGTTGCTCGGCGAAGGTACGAACGCGATCGCCGAACACCGTTGCTGCCCGGTTCGGTGTGGTCGACGCGGAGCGGTGAAGGCCCTGAGTGAGATACATGGCGAGTCCCTTGTGCGAGTGGGGGCGAGGGTGCCCGAGGTGAGTACCGCCACAGTTTCACCTTGTTGGCACAGTGTCAATAGGCGATTCGGGTGGTTACCACTCGCAAGGACCGCCGAAATGGATTGTCCGGCTAACGGTCTCGGGCGTCGTCCAGGGAGCGAGCCGTGCCGAGGACGGTGACGAGCGCATCGGTCAACAGAATCTCGACCTGCTCGCGGGTCAGTGTGCCGCGCACCAACCATTCGCGGCCCGCGGCCTTGACCATGCCGCCGAACGCGCGCACGGCCGAGGTAGCGATTCGACGGTCACCGCCCCTGCCCTCGAATGCTGTTGCGTCCAAGACGCGTTCGGCGGCCAGGTCATCGGCCTCGTCCAGAATCCGAGCAACCTGCTCGTCGACACCCGATCCGCTCGCCACCGACACCCAGGCCGTACCGTGCGTCTCGATGACGCCGACCAACCAGTGGACGCTGCCCCGGGCCCGGTCCTCGAGCGAGCCCGTCGGCAGGTGCACGTCCTCGATCGGCGGCACGGTGACCAGGAAGCGAACGCACTCGAGGTACAGGTCGCGTTTGCTTCCGATGTAGTGGTGGATGAGCCCGCGTGCGACGCCGGCCGAGGCAGCGACGTCCGACATCGAGACCTCGGCATAAGGCTTGTCGCCGAACAGGCGAACGGCGGCAGCCAGAATCTGCGTCCGTCGCTCGTCCGGTTCCAGTCGATTCCACTTGGGTGTACTTGCAGCCGGCATGGTTGTCATGATTGCACCGAACCGACGTCGCGAGGCGTCAGAGGTACCGCTCGGTGCGGGAGCGCAGTGATCTCGGCACGACGAACCGATCGCCGTACCGTGCCCGCAGGTGGTCGGCCCGCTCGACGAATCCCCGAATGCCGCCGTCGAACTGATTGACGAACTGCAGCACGCCACCGGTCCACGCGGGGTAGCCGATGCCGAGGATGGAGCCGATGTTCGCATCGGCGACGGTCCGCAGAACACCCTCGTCCAGGCATGCGATCGAGTCGAGCGACTGCGCGATCAGCATGCGATCCATCATGTCCTCGAACGGAATTCCGTGATCGGGACGGTGATAGTGCTCCACCAGGCCCGGCCACAATCCTGCCTTGGTGCCGTCCTCGGTGTACTCGTAGAAGCCGCGTCCCGCCTTGCGTCCGGGGCGATCGAATTCGTCGACCAGGCGATCGACCAGGGCATAGGACTTCGAGACGATCCACGGTCGACCGTCGGCGCGCGCGGCCTGCGCCATGCCCTCGCGGATGTGCCGAGACAGAGTCAACGAAATTTCGTCCATCAGAGCCAGCGCTCCGGACGGGTAGCCGGCCTGGAGGGCGGCCTGCTCGACGGTGGCCGGGTGCACGCCCTCGGCGACCAACGAGATCGCCTCGTCCATGAACCGGCCGATGACGCGGGTGGTGAAGAAGCCGTGACTGTCTCCGACGACGATCGGAGTCTTACCGATCAGCCGAACGAAGTCGAACGCGCGGACCAGCGCGGAGTCGCTGGTGTGTTCTCCCACAACGATTTCCACCAACGGCATCTTGTCCACCGGGGAGAAGAAATGTGTGCCGATGAAGTCCTCGGTGCGCGAGACTCCCGTCGACAGGTCGGTGATGGGCAGCGTCGAGGTGTTCGAGCACAGCAGGGCGTCGGCCGTCAGATACTTGTCGACGGCCTCGAAAGCACCCCGTTTGACGGCGGGATCCTCGAACACGGCCTCGACGACCAGATCGCAACCCTCGGCGTCGGCTGCATCGGAACTGGGTGTGATGAACGCGAGCACCGCATCGGCGTCGGCCTGGGTCTTGCGTCCCTTCCCCACGGCCTTGGCGAGAATCGAACGAGCATAATCCTTTCCGCGTTCGGCGGATTCGAGGGAGACATCGCGCAGCACGACGGGAATCTGGGCCGAGGCGACGACGTAGGCGATGGCGGCACCCATCATTCCGGCACCGATCACCAGCACCTTCTCGGGTACCCGGTGCGGTTCGGTGCTCGGACGAGAGCCACCTTTGTCGATGGATCCGAGATCGAAGAACATCGACTGGATCAGATTGCCCGAGACCGCTCCGCAGGCGAGCGAGGTGCAATGCCGGGTTTCCACCAGCGAGGCCGACTCGAAGTCGAGTACCGACCCTTCCACGGCCGCAGCAACCACCGCGATCGGAGCGGGCATGGGTGCGCCCTTGACCTGCTTGCGTACCGTTGCAGCGAAAGCGGGCAGCTGCGCAGCCAATGCGGGTGAGGCCGCGGTGCCGCCGGGAATCGTGAATCCTTTCCTGTCCCAGGGCTGTGACGCTTCGGGATTGGCGAAAACCCAGGCACGTGCACGTGCCATCATCTGCTCGTGGGTGTCGACGACCTCGTCGATCAGTCCGAGTTCGAGGGCCTGCGCCGGCCGGTACCGCTGGCCCTGGCCCACCACCTGTGTCAGAGCCTTGACGATGCCGAACATCCGAACCGTCCGGGTGACGCCGCCGGCCCCGGGGAGGAGCCCGAGAGTGACCTCGGGAAGCCCGAAGCGAGCTCTGCTGTTGTTCAGCGCAATTCGATGATGGCACGCCAGTGCGATCTCGAAACCGCCGCCGAGTGCGGTGCCGCCGAGCGCAGCCACCACGGGCTTGCCCAGCTTTTCGAGGCGACGAAATTTGTCCTTGGTGAAATCGAGGGCGTCGGCGATCGCCGCGTGGTCGGACGGACCGGCGTCCCGCAGCAATTCCAGATCGCCACCGGAGAAGAACGAATCCTTGCCCGAGGTGACGATGATGCCGTCGAAAGCATCGAGGTTGGTCTCGAGCCAATCGACCGTCTGCGCGAGTGACTCGCCGAACGCGGCGTTCATCGTGTTGGTGGACTGCGTAGGGTCGTCCATCGTCAGCACGAGTACGCGGTCGGTGCCGATCTCACCGGTGATCGTGGGGGTCCGCAGAGCAGCTGTGGTCATCGAGGTCCTCGGGTCGTTGTTCTCTCGCGTGATGGTCACAGGCGCTCGATGATGGTGGCGACGCCCATTCCGGCACCGATGCAGAGCGTGATCAGTGCGTAGCGCTCGCCCCGGCGCTCGAGCTCGTCGAGGGCCATTCCGGTGAGCATCGCGCCCGTTGCGCCCAGTGGGTGGCCCATCGCGATCGCGCCACCGTTGACGTTGATGCGCTCGTGGTCGATGTCCAGCTTCTTCGCGTAATTGAGCACCACCGAAGCGAAAGCCTCGTTGACCTCGAACACCGCGATGTCGTCGAGAGTGAGCCCCGCCGCGGCCAGTACCTTGTGGGTGGCCGGAACCGGGCCGGTGAGCATCAGCGTCGGGTCCGATCCGGCGACGACCCCGGCCACGACGCGTCCGCGCGGGGTCAATCCACCTGCGCGCCCGGCTTCTTCGGAGCCGATCAGCACCATCGCGGTGCCGTCGACGATGCCGGAGGAGTTCCCGGCGTGGTGGACGTGATCGATGCGCTCGACCTCGGTGTACTTCTGCATCGCGACGGCATCGAACCCGGCGAGCGCGCCCATCAGGGCGAACGACGGTGTCAGGGTGGCGAGATCGGCCATGGTGGTCTCGGGTCGCATGATCTCGTCGTGATCGAGCATCAGCCGGCCGTTCGAGTCGAAGACCGGGATGACCGACTTCTCGAAGTGGCCCATCGACCAGGCATGCGCCGCGCGCTGCTGGCTGCGCACCGCGAAGGCGTCGACCTCGTCGCGGTCGAATCCCTCGATCGTCGCGATGAGGTCTGCACTGACCCCTTGCGGAACGAAGTAGCTGCCGTAGTTGGTCAGTGGGTCGCACGGCCAGGCACCGCCGTCCGCGCCGAGCGGAACCCGAGACATCGATTCGACGCCGCCGGCGACGATGAGCTGATCCCAACCGGACCGAACACGTTGCGCCGCAGTGTTCACGGCCTCGAGCCCCGATCCGCAGAAGCGGTTGAGCTGGACGCCGGCAACGCTGTCCGGCAGTCCGGCAACCATCGCGACGGTTCGGGCGATATCGCAGCCCTGGTCGCCGACCGGGGTGACGACACCGAGCACGACGTCGTCGATCAGGCCAGGATCGAGCTGTGAGTGGCGAGAGAGCAACGTGGACAACGTGTTCGCGGCCAGATCGACCGGTTTGACGGTGTGCAGTGAGCCGGAGCTCTTGCCGCGGCCACGTGGGCTGCGAACCGCGTCGTAGAGGAATGCCTCCATGGGGTGCCTTTCTGGGGCAACAAGATTACCGAGTACTACAGGGAACGAGAGATGAGGTCTTTCATGACTTCGTTGGCACCGGCGTAGATGCGCGCGATGCGGCCGTCGACGAACATGCGAGCGATGGGGTATTCCTCCATGTAGCCGTACCCACCGAAGAGCTGCAGGCAGCGGTCCACCACCTCGAACTGTCGGTCGGTGGTCCAGTACTTGACCATCGCTGCGGTGGCGACGTCGAGGCTGCCCGAGATGTGCTGTGCCATCGCGTCGTCGACGAAGGTGCGCACGACGCGGCCGATCGTTGCGCATTCGGCGAGCTCGAACTTGGTGTTCTGCAGATCGAACAGTGTCTTGCCGAACGCATTGCGCGACTTGGTGTATTCGACTGTCTGCGCAACGGCGGCATCGATCATCGCGGCGGCGGCGATGCCGCAGATCAGCCGTTCCTGGGGGAGCTGCTGCATCAATTGCGCGAAGCCACGACCTTCTTCACCCAAGATGTTGCCCGCGGGGACACGAAGCCCGTCGAAGGTGAGTTCGGCTGTGTCCTGGCCCTTCTGGCCGATCTTGTGCAGCACGCGTCCGCGGTGGAAACCCTCGGTGTCGTCGGAGACCTCGGCGACGAGCAGCGACAGTCCCCGGGCTCCCGCGGACGGATCGGTCTTGGCGGCGATGATGATCAGATCGCAGTGAGCTCCGTTGGAGATGAACGTCTTTCCGCCGGTCACCACGTAGTCGTCGCCGTCACGCACTGCGCGGGTGGTGATGCCCTTCAGGTCCGAGCCGGTGCCCGGTTCGGTCATGGCGATGGCACCGATCCACTCTCCCGAGCACAGCTTCGGCAGCCACTGCTGCTTCTTCTCCTCGGAGGCGTAGGCCAGGATGTAGTGCGGAACGATGCCGCTGTGCACACCCAGCTGCATGGACGAGTCGCCGGAGCGCACCTGCTCGGAGAACAGCGCCGCCTCGTGGCGGAAGTCGCCTCCGCCTCCGCCGTACTGCTCGGGTACCGACATGCCCAGCAGTCCGAGACTGCCTGTGATGCGGTAGACCTCGCGGCTGGGGCGTCCGGCAGCCGCGAACTCCTCGCGGTGGGGCGCGACTTCCTTCTCGAAGAATCCTCGGGCGAGCTGTCGCACGTCGGCGAGCTCGGTGGTGAGGTCGCTGGGGGTGCGGTCTGCGAGTGCAGTCATGGTGGGTCCTTGGCTCGAAGCGCACCTGTGGGTTATTGGCGCTGTGCCAATAATGATGGCGCGGGGTTGCCGCGGATGTCAACCAGGTAGTGCTCCCCGGGGACTGCTGCCGGAGTTCTAGCTGTCGACCGAACGCAGCAGTGCCACATCCGAGACGAGTCGGATGTGGTCGGCCATGGCCCGTCCTGCCTCGGCCGGATCCTGATTGCGCACGGCCTCGGCGATGCGGCGGTGGTGTTCCAGTGAGGTCTGTGGACGGTTCGACTGCGACAGCGATTCGATGCGTGTCTCGCGAATGAGACCGGCGATTTCCCCCATGAGCCTGGCGAGCAGCGGTGAGTGTGCCGCCTCGGTGATGGCGTGATGGAACAACTCGTCGCCGGAGTCTCCTCGATCGCCGTCGGTGATCTCGGTGGCCATGACGGACAGGGCGTGGTCGATCGCGGCCATTTCACTGTCGCTGCGACGCGTGGCAGCGAGTTCGGCGAGCTTGACCTCGAGTGCCTCGCGGGCCTCGATCACCTCGGGTAGCCGGTCTGCGTGCTCGCGTAGAGCACGAATTGCCATGTCTCCCACGGGCCGTCGTACGAGCACTGCGCCGTCGCCGTGCCGGACCGACAGGATGCCCTGTACTTCGAGGGCGACGAGGGCCTGGCTCAAGGATGCTCGACTGACCCCGAGGTGTCCGGCCAGTTCGCGCTCGGGCGGAAGTCGATCGCCAGGGTTCATCTCGCGGTCGGCGATGTGCTTGCACAGCTGTTCGACGATGACCTCGTACAGCCGTGGTCGGGTCACGGGGCGAATTTGCTCAGCCACTGTGTCACTCGCTCTCTGTTCCTCTGGACCTCCACCCTAGTCGCCGCCATGCACGTAACGGCGGACACATCGGGGGTTGACAAGTGATCCACTTCACTGGTTGAGTCCCTATTGACTCAGTGGCCAGTCCAATTAGCCACTGGAGATCCTGGGCAACCGCTCGGGTGACACCACAGACGGACCGGAGACCTTCGATGTCGACCGAGTTGATACCCATCCTTGCGCTCGTCGTCATGTTCCTCGCCGCAACCGTGTTCCCCGTGAACATGGGCGCGTTGGGGTTCGTGGCGGCGTTCTTCGTCGGAACACTTGCCGTGGGCATGGGTGCCGACGACATCATTGCCGGCTTCCCGAGCAGTCTCTTCCTCACGCTCGTCGGCATCACCTACCTGTTCGCCATCGCGCAGAACAACGGCACGGTCGACCTGCTGGTCCGCGGAGCCGTTCGACTCGTCGGAGGCCGGGTGGCACTCATTCCATGGGTGATGTTCGGCATCACCGGTGTCCTGACCTCGATCGGTGCGCTCGGACCGGCCGCGGTGGCCATCGTCGCCCCGATCGCCCTCGGATTCGCCGCGCGCTACAAGATCAACGCCCTGCTCATGGGCATGATGGTCATCCACGGCGCGCAGGCAGGCGGATTCTCGCCCATCAGCATCTACGGCGTCACGGTCAACAACATCGCCGCCGACGCGGGACTCGTCAACAGTCCGCTCACACTCTTCCTCGGCAGCCTGTTCTTCAACGCCGCGATCGGCGCGCTGCTGTTCATGTTCCTCGGTGGCCGCTCCCTCATCGGACGCAGCGTGCACGACGAGGACGGCACGCGTCCCGACGGTGACACCGGCGGAGTCGGCGGTTCGGGTTCGCGAACGGTCATGCGCGGCTTCGGCGCATCGACGCCTCGTCCGTCCGGTCAGACGGTCACGGTCGAGAACGCGCCACCCCTGGCCACCGCGGTCAAGGCAATCACCTTCGATCAGATTCTCACGCTCGTCGGCCTGGCCTCGCTGGCTCTGTTCGCCCTCGTGCTCGACCTCGACGTCGGATTCATCGCGATGACGGTGGCCGTGATCCTCGCTCTCGCATCGCCCAAGGCCCAGAAGGGCGCGATCAACCAGATCAGTTGGTCGACGGTGCTGCTCATCGGTGGCGTGCTCACGTTCGTCGGGGTGCTGCAGGAAGCCGGAACCGTCGAGTACGTCGGCGATTCGGTCGCCAGCATCGGCATCCCGCTTCTGGTGGCGCTGCTGCTCTGCTACATCGGTGCCATCGTCTCGGCCTTCGCGTCGTCCACCGCGATCCTCGGCGTCACCATCCCGCTGGCGGTTCCGTTCCTGCTCGCCGGTGAGGTGGGAGCCATCGGAGTCATCGTGGCTCTGTCCATCGCATCGACCATCGTCGACGTCAGTCCGTTCTCGACCAACGGAGCCCTGGTGCTCGCCAATGCCCAGGACATCGACCGCGACGTCTTCTACAAGCAGATCCTCAAGTACAGCGCACTGGTGGTGGTCATCGGCCCGCTGATCGCCTGGGCATTGCTGGTCGTACCCGGCTGGATGTAGCGGCACTGCAGCTCAGAACAGACGCTCGATGATGGCGGCACGTGTGTTCGACGTGCCGCCATCACGCGTCTGAGCTGGGCAAAGGCACATGCATCGTTACTTGACATCGCCGTGGTTCGCTGGTCCAATTGAATTGGCTAGGCCACTGGCCCAGTAATCCAATCGGACTTCGGGTCCGGCTCCCACCTCGCTTCGACGTAAGGATCAATTCGATGCCCCTCAACACGACAGGCAGAACCGGACCGCTCGAAGGCACCGTGGTGGTCGATCTGACCCGCGCCCTGGCCGGCCCGCATGCGGCGATGATGCTCGGCGATCTCGGCGCAGACATCATCAAGGTCGAGACCCCGAAGGGCGGCGACGACACCCGCGTCTGGGGTCCCCCCTTCGTCACCCCGCGCGATGCCGAGCGCGAGTCGACGTACTTCCTCTCGGCCAATCGCAACAAGCGGTCCATCGCGCTCGACCTCAAGACCGACGACGGCCGAGAAGCGTTGGAGCACATGATCGAACGGGCAGACGTGCTGCTCGAGAACTTCCGCACCGGCGTGCTCGACCGCCTCGGTTTCTCACCCGAGCGCATCGCCGAGATCAACCCGCGCACGGTCGTGCTGTCGATCAGCGGCTTCGGTCACGACGGCCCCGAGGGCGGCCGCTCCGGCTACGACCAGATCGCTCAGGGAGAGGCCGGGCTGATGTCGTTCACCGGCTCGGGTCCCGAGGACGTCCAGCGCGTCGGCGTTCCCATCGCGGATCTGCTGGCCGGAATGTACGGAGCCTTCGGGGTTCTCGCTGCACTGCGTGAACGCGATCGCACCGGCCGCGGCAAGGTCGTCCGTACCTCGCTGCTCGCCAGCGTCGTCGGAGTGCACGCCTTCCAGGGCACCAAGTGGACCGTCGCAGGCGAGGTCGGCGCGGCGCAGGGCAATCACCACCCGTCGATCTGCCCGTACGGCCTGTTCCCGACATCGGATGGCGCAGTGCAGATCTCGGTGGGCAGCGAGGGGCTGTGGCATCGGTTCTGCGAGGGCTTCGGCATCGACCCCGATCTCGAAGGCATGGCAACCAACCCGCAACGGGTGAACAGTCGCGACGACGTCATCGAACTGGTGTCCAAGATCTTCCGCACGTACGAGACCGAGCCGCTGCTGGCCCTTCTCGACGAGATCGGTGTTCCCGCAGGCAAAGTGCGCAACGTCCAGGAAGTCTACGAGTGGGAGCAGACCAAATCCCAGGGCCTGCTGGTGGACGTCGAACACGCGACGTTGGGCACGGTGACACTGCCGGGGCCGCCACTGCGGTTCTTCGAATCCGACGGCACCGAGGTCACCGAAACCAATCACCTGGCACCGCCGGTGCTCGGTGCCGACGACGAGCTCGTCCGCGACTGGCTGAAAGAGGCGACACGATGACCAGAATGACCGCCCTCGAACTCCTCGATCTGGTGATCGATCCCGGCAGCTTCGACTCCTGGGACACCCCGACGGCCGACTACGTCGTCGACGACGAGTACGCGGGCGAACTCGCGGCGGCACGTGAGAAGACCGGCCTGGACGAGTCCGTGCTCACCGGCTCCGCGACCATCCGCGGCCGCAAGGTGGCCATCCTGCTCGGCGAGTTCGCGTTCCTGGCCGGCTCGATCGGGGTCGCGGCGGGCGAGCGCCTGGTCAACGCCGTACACCGCTCGACCGACGAGCGGCTGCCGCTGCTGGCGCTGCCGACGTCCGGCGGAACCCGAATGCAGGAGGGCACGGTCGCGTTCTTGCAGATGGTCAAGATCACCGCCGCGATCACCGCGCACAAGGCGGCGAACCTGCCGTACATCGTCTACCTGCGGCACCCCACCACCGGCGGAGTGTTCGCGTCCTGGGGATCGCTCGGTCATGTCACCGTCGCCGAGCCCGGTGCTCTCGTCGGATTCCTCGGCCCCCGCGTGTACGAGGCGCTCTACGACGCGAAGTTCCCCACCGGTGTGCAGACGTCGGAGAACCTCCAGGCCCACGGGCTCATCGACGCCATCCGTCCGCCTGAGCAACTCGGCGAGATCGTCGATCGCGCACTGCGGATCATGACCGACATCCCGTCCTACCGCCCGCGCACCGTCGGGGCCCTCGAATGGAAGATCGAGGACGTGCCCGCGTGGACGTCCATTCTGGCCTCGCGCAGGGCCGATCGCCCCGGGGTCCGTGAGCTGCTGTTCAGTACCGCGGCAGATGTGCTGCCGCTCAACGGAACCGGTCAGGGTGAGTGGGATCCGGGTCTGATTCTTGCCCTCGTCCGGTTCGGCGACATGCCCTGTGTCCTGCTCGGGCAGGACCGACGCGGTCAGACGACGAAAACGCCGCTCGGTCCCGCAGCGCTTCGCGAGGCTCGACGCGGTATGCGTCTGGCCCAGGATCTGAAGCTTCCGCTCGTCACCGTCATCGACACGGCGGGTGCCGCACTGTCGAAGGAGGCGGAGGAAGGTGGCCTGGCCGGCGAGATCGCACGGTGCATCGCAGACATGGTCGACCTCGAAAACCCCACTCTGTCATTGCTGTTGGGGCAGGGGACCGGTGGCGGCGCACTCGCTCTGGTACCTGCGGACCGCGTTCTCGCCGCACAGCACGCGTGGCTTTCGCCGCTGCCGCCCGAGGGGGCGTCGGCCATCGTGCACCGCGACACCGCCCATGCCGCGGAGATGGCGACGAAGCAGGGAGTGCGCTCGCTCGATCTCTTCAGGGCAGGCGTTGTCGACATCATCATTCCCGAATTGCCCGACGCGGCAGACGAATCGCAGCAGTTCTGCGACCGGGTGGGTGCGGTACTGCACCGCGAGCTCGCCGAACTGATTGCTCAGGACCCATCGATGCGGATGATCGCCCGCGAGAAGCGATTCAACAGAATCGGCTTCGCGGCGGCCGCGGTGTAATTCCCGCCGAACTCGAAGTTATGGACGGTTTGCGGCCGAAATGTATCCATAACTTCGAGTTCGGCGGGTGGTCGGGGAGGCTATCGTCGTCCGGGTGGCGGGCAATGCGCGGGATCCAGGGGTGTCGGTGGCCTCGCGGCTGCTCGCGCTCCTGGCTGTGTTCGACGAGAAGACCCCTGCACTGACGCTGTCCGAACTGGCCGACGGCGCAGGCCTGCCCATCGCCACCGCGCATCGGATGGTGCGTGAACTGGTCGATTGGGGCGCGCTCGTTCGCGGCGAGGACGGCCGCTACGTGGTGGGGCGTCGACTGTGGAAGTTGGGATTGCTGGCACCGGATCAAGCCGACCTGCGAGAGATCGCCTCACCGTTTCTGCACGACATCTACGGCGCGACACTCGCCACGGTGCATCTGGCCATTCGCGACGGCGACGAGGTGCTCTATCTCGACCGGCTTGCCGGACACGCGTCGGTACCTGCGGTCAGCCGGGTCGGAGCACGCCTGCCCCTGTATGCGACCGGAGTCGGCAAGGTGTTGTTGGCCTACGCCCCGCGTGAGGTGCACGATCGTGTGCTGAGGAACCTGACCCGCATCACCGCGTACACGGTGACTCATCCGGGGAAGTTGGACAGCGAACTACGCCGAGTGCATCGCGAGGGGTATGCGCAGACGGTCGAGGAGATGACGCTGGGGGCGTGTTCGGTGGCCGTACCGGTCCGCGGCGAGGGCGAACGAGTGGTGGCGGCGTTGGGCATCGTGGTTCCGAGCATCGGACGAGATCGAGCCAGACTGGTTGCCGCTCTGCAGGTTGCCGCCCGAGGAATCGAGCGAAGTCTGCGGGGATGAGATCGGCGTTTTCGCTGAGTGGAAACACGGTCTTGTTCGCGGCCCCGATGCGCGGTGTACTCGATGCATGCGTACACAGGTCGCCATCATCGGTGCAGGGCCCGCGGGTCTGCTGCTGTCCCACCTGCTCGGGGAGCAGGGAATCGACTCCGTTCTGATCGAGTCACGCACGCAGGAGTACGTGCTCTCGCGCATTCGCGCCGGCATTCTCGAACACTCGACGGTTCAGCTGCTCGACGACCACGGACTGGGGGAGCGGCTGCATCGCGAAGGCCACGAGCATCGCGGAATCTATCTGCAGTGGCCGGAAGAGCGGCACCACATCGACTTTCGCGACCTGGCGGACCGAAGCGTGTGGGTGTACGGGCAGACCGAGGTGACCAAGGATCTCGTCGCAGCCCGGGAGAAGGCAGGCCAGCAGATCTTCTACGACGTCTCCGATACCGCGTTGCACGACGTCGAGTCCGACTCCCCGTACGTCACGTTCACCGACGCCTCGGGTACTCCGATGCGGATCGACGCGAATGTCGTTGCCGGGTGCGACGGTTCGTTCGGTCCGAGCCGCGCTGCGATGCCGGACTCGGTGCGCAACACCTGGGAGCGAACGTATCCGTTCTCCTGGCTCGGGGTGCTGGCTGACGTCGCGCCCTCGACCGACGAGCTCATCTATGCCTGGCATCAGGACGGATTCGCGATGCACTCCATGCGATCGTCGACGGTCAGTCGGCTGTATCTGCAGGTGCCGAACGGGACCGACATCGCCACCTGGTCCGACGACCGAATCTGGGATGCGTTGGCACGCAGGCTCGGTCACGGGCAGAACGGCTGGGAGCTCACTCCTGGACCGATCACCGAGAAAAGCGTCTTACCGATGCGCAGCTACGTGCAGACGCCGATGCGACACGGCAACCTCTTTCTGGCCGGCGACGCCGCGCACATCGTGCCGCCGACCGGAGCGAAGGGCCTCAACCTCGCAGTGGCCGACGTCGCCCTGCTGGCACCGGCACTGACGTCACTGCTGGGCAAGAACGATTGCCGCGCCGCCGATGCCTACAGTGACGACGCACTCCGACGCGTCTGGCGCTGCACGCACTTCTCCTGGTGGATGACGACGATGCTGCACACCGGCGACGACCCGTTCGATGCGCAGTTGCAGCTCTCGCAGTTGAAATGGGTTGCTTCCAGCGAGGCCGGAGCAACGGGACTGGCGGAGAACTACGCCGGTCTGCCGATCGGATTCTGACCCTCGAACTCTGCCGAACTCGAAGTTGTGGACGGAATATGCCCGGAATCCATCCATAACGTCGAGTTCGGCGGGAACTACCGTCGACGATCCAACACGTAGGTCACCGCCACACCGGCGACCAGTCCCCAGAACGGAGCCCCCAGGCCCGCGACGTCGGTTCCCGAGACGGTGACCAGCAGGGTGATCAGCGGCGCGAGTACGGGACGGCCGGTCGAATCGGAGAATGCGGCGGTGAAGGCTCCGCGCAGTGCCTCGAGCATGGCCAGACCGGCGAGGGCGGCGATGAACGTCGCGGGCACCACGGCCAGTCCGCGCACCAACACCGGTGCCAGTACGCCCACGACGATAGCCAGTGCGCCGCAGGTCATTCCGGCGATGTACTGCCGCGACCGTTCACCCACAGCGACGAGCAGTGCGTTGGTCGGACCGGCGAGACACGTCGACACTGCACCCAGCGGTGCGACGAGAAGCGACCACACCCCGCACGCGATGGTGACAGCGGTCATCGGAGGCCGATGGCCCGCGGAGCTCAGGACGGCAGCGCCCTGACCGTTCTGCACCGCGACCACGGTGATGGCGAGCGGTATCACCAACTGCGCCATTGCTGCCCCACTGAACGACGGCGCAACGAGTTCGGGCAGACCGATCAGAGGTAGCTCGGCCGCGGGGCCGGTCAGTGGGGTGTATCCGCCGGTGACCGCCAGCGCAGCGAGACCGGCCACCAATGCCGCCAGCACCGGAGGTATGCGCCTCGACCAGACATCGGATCGTGTCAGGGCCAACCACGCCACGACCATGGTGCCCGCGACCAGTACGTTCGACGAAACGGACTGCACCAGTCCGGTTCCGAACGACAGGAACGCGCCGGCCACCATCGCCATCACCACACTGTGCGGCAGAAAGGCCATCAGCTTCGCGACGACACCGGTGGCACCGAGCACGATGATGAGAACCCCGGTCGCGAGATAAGCCCCGACGACTTCGGGCCAGGTCAGCGACGCCAGCGACTGACCGACCAGAACAGTGCCCGGAATGGTCCAGAAAAAGCTCAGCGGCATTCGGTAGACCCAGCTCGCCACCAGGGTGAGAATGCCGTTGAGCACGAACACTCCGAACACCCACGACGCCGTCTGCGCGGCGGTGAGCGAGCCTGCTGCCGCGGCACCCATGATCACCGCAACGGGCCCGGTCGCGCTGAACAGCACGCCGGTCGCCCCTGCACCGACGTACAGCCCGCCGAAGTCCGCGCGCAGAGCACGCAGATTCGGCGGGCGACGTTCCGGTAGGTCGCTCGAGGTCGGCCTCTGGAAAATATCTGTCATTCAGCCACTTTCACCGGTTCTTCGATTGCTGGATCGGATCGACGCAGTGCCCGAACCGCAGGGACGGCTGTGGTGACGAGAGCTCCGAGCAGGGCAACGACGGCGAAGATGTAGAACGCCTGCGAGGACGCGATTCCCGCACCGAGCAGGATACCGCCGAGCAGTGGTCCGAGAATGCCGCCGAGGCGTCCGAAACCGGCGCACCATGCGACGCCCGCCGCCCTGGCAGTGGTGGGGTAGTAATTCGAGACGAAGCCGTAGATCAGCACCTGGGTGCCGATAGCGCCGATGCCGGCACCGGCCACGGCGACGAGCAGTACGCCGAGCGGGAAGTTCAACGTCAGCAACACCAACGACAGTGCGGCGAGGCAGAAGGTGGCGGCGATGACGCGCTGTGGTCCGGTCCGATCGGCGACGCGAGAGGCGATCAATCCGCCGATGATGGCACCACCGTTGAGCACCAACAGGAATGACAGTGACCCCTTGGCGTTGTATCCGGCCTCGGACATGATCTGCGGGAGCCAAGTATTGAGTCCGTAGGTCAGCAGCAGGCCGGAGAAGCTCATCAACCCGAGGAGTGCCGTCGGGCGCAGCAGTGGTTTGCGGGCGAGCGCGGCGAATCCGACGCGATCGCCGGCGACGGCGGGCTCGGCCTCGGGCATCGGGATTCCGGTCTTCGCACAGATCTGCTGGGCATCGGCGACGCGTCCGTGCGCGAGCAACCACCGCGGTGATTCCGGCATACGGAGCACCGCGAGGGGCAGCAGGATGACCAGCGGCAGTGCTCCGATCCAGAACAGTCCGCGCCAGCCGATGCTGTCCTGCAGAGCGATTGCGGCCAGAGAAGCCACAACGCCGCCGGCGGGGATACCGCTGTAGACGATGGCGTTGAACAGATTTCGACGGCCTGCCGGTGCGAACTCGGCGATCATCGCGCCGACCGTGGCGACGAGTCCGCCGACTCCGATTCCGGTGACGAATCGAAGGATTCCGAAAGCGGTGATGTTCTGGGCCAGTGCGGTGGCCCCCATCCCGACCGAGAACCACACGATGCACGTCAGCATCGTGCGCCGACGCCCGATGCGATCGCCGAAGGCTCCGGCCGTCAATGCACCCACCATGACTCCGATGAGAGCGTACGAACCGAGGGCACCGGCCTGCTCGGGGCTGAGAGCACCCAGTTGGGTCGAGTCGGCCAGCAGTGTCGGCAGGACGGTTCCGTACACGACGAGGTCGTATCCGTCGAAAACGATTGCTGCGGTGGAGAGTGCGACGATCCAGATCACGCTACGTCGGTGACGGTCGCTGGCCCAGCCGGCGGCTGCGCTGCGGGGCGTCGGAATTGTCGGTGAGGTCATCGACTGTCCTTCGGTAGAGGGCCCGTCGTGGCGGGCGAATGCGGCACCCGGTCGGTGCAGTACGGCAAGTGTGTCGCACTGTGCCCTGGGTCACACCGGGTAAATGCCTAGGATCGACCCAGGGTTCGTGCCGAAAAGCGCTGTTGCACAATCATGGTGGCGTGCTCTCGGATGCGCGGGCCGCGGCGAGTTCGGAACGGGATCGAACGCCGAGCTTGGCATAGACACGCGTGAGGTGGAATTGCACGGTCTTGACCGACAGGAACAGTTCCGCGGCCACTTCTCGATTGGTCAGACCCGTTGCGACAAGGCTGGATACCGCGTCCTCCTGTGGCGTCAGCGCGTTGTGCGGCCTGTCCTTGAGGATCGCGTGCACTCCACCCGCCTTCAGCTCGCGATCGCACCGCCGGACGTACGTCGTAGCGCCGAGGGAGAGGTAGTCGTCACGGGCTGCGGTGACCACCACGTCGGCTTCGCGTCGCTTCCCTGCCCGCCGCAACGTCTGGCCGTACGCGTAGTTCACGCGGGCGCGGTCGTACACCAGGGGCAGTGGCATGAGCGAATCCAATGCATTCTCGAAAGATGCTCGCGCAGAATCCATGTCGCCGGTTGCGCCGTGCCATCTACCGCGCGCACACGCGAGCCGGGCATGTGCCGATCGGTGGCCGCGCTCTGCCACCCGGGCTTCGTGGGGAGTGAGGAAGGCATCGGCTTCGTCGAGCCTGCCCTCCACGATCAGCGCGTTGGCGTACACGTCCGGCCAGGCCCAGAAGCCCGGCTCGGAGACGTCGGCGTGTGCCCACTGCTGTGTCAGCGGACTCAGGGCGCGCAGGACACCGGCATAGTCGGCCCGAGCCTCGGAGATCGCTGCGCGGCCCAGAGCGGTGGGGACGCGCATGATCTCGTAATCTCGAGCGCCGGATTCACCTCGTCGTGAACTCGCCGCGGCGGCATCCCAGTCACCCCGAAGCGCGTGGATCTGCATAGCGGTCCACTGCAGGAGCGGGACGATGAGGGCGGCACCGGAACTGTCGGCCAGGTCGGAGGCGCGTCCGACTATCCGCAGCGCCGCGTCCCATTCTCCGGTGACGAAATACGTGCGGGCCAACCAGGCATTGGCCCACAGTGCGATTCGGGTGGAGCCGCCGAGGAAGTCCGTCGGTGCCGCGGCTTCCAGTTCGGACCTCGCCAGCTCCACCGAGTCGGTGGCCAGGTGCAGCCAGCCGGCACCCATTTGCACTCGCTGTCCCACGGCTCCGGTACCGGCCTGTCCCCACAGATCCTCGTAGCTGGCCAATGCTTCTGCGACGCGGCCGGTTCCGGCCAGACCGAGCCCCCGGATGGCCTGTGCTTCGACGGCAGTCGGATGGTCCGAGCCGACGAGTTCGACGGCGCGGTCGGCCCAGTACACCAGTGCGCCGCCGTCGCATCGGGCGAGATTGTGCAGCACCTGGCGATGACAGATGACGGCGGCGACGTCGCGATCGTGGCGGGTTCGGACAAGCTGCCACGCCCGTGTCAATCGGGCGTCGGCCTCCTGCGGGCGGCCCCGCAGAATGGCGAGATAGCCGAGAACGGCGTTGCGGCTCGGTGTTTCGTGCAGACTCTCGATCTCGGCGATGTAGTCCGATGCTCCGCGAACGTCACCGGCACCGATGAGGGCGTCGACGCCGCGCACGAGTCGATCCTCGCGTAGGCCTGCGTCGCCGGACGCTCGGCTCGAGAGCATGAAGAGCCTGGCAGCGGTAGCCCATTCTCCGGTCCGCGCGCGTTCTGCGGCAAGTGATTCGAGCTCGTCGGCCATGTGTGGCTCGGGTAGGAGCGCCGCCTCGGCGCGGTGCGCAAGCCGATCGGCCGGGTCGGCTTCGGCGGACGCCGCGGCTCTGTGGACGTCGGCGACGCCGGTTCTGCTCATGGTGGCCAGTACGGCTGCGCGAATCATGCCGTCCGGGCACTCGAGCAGGGTGATACCCGATCGACGACGCACGAGAACAAGGCCCAATGCCTCCGCCAGATCGAGTGCAGCACTGGGATCGTCGATCTCTGCTACCTCGCACACCGTCGAGACCGGTCGAGCACCATCGAGCACGGCCACGGCCTGCACCAACCGAACTGTGTCCGCCGAACTCTCGCTCAGTGCCGCTCGCACCGATGCCTGCACGTACTCGGGTGCGGGTAGTTCGGGCCGCACGCCCGTCCACATGTGGCCGGGCAGTTCGGACAGCAGCGCCGACACCTGTTTCGGGCGTCCACCCGTGTGCGCGGTCAGGTGCGCGGCCGACGACGGTGAGAGGATGACGCGGCGCAGCGCAGCGAGTTCTGCGACGTTGTCGCTTCCCAGCGGCTCGACGACGAACCGGGTATCGGCTGCGCGATCGAGTATCTCGTGCGATTCGATGCTCCCCGCGGGCAGAATTCGACGGATGCACACCACGGCGATCTTCGAGTCGCGGTGGCGTCGGACGGTAGAGGCAAGTACGCGAAGCGAATCTGCGTCGGCGTCCTGAGCGTCGTCGATCAACACTGCGGTCACCGAGGGGCCGTTGCTGCCTGCGATTCGCTCCGGCAGCGTCCGGCCGTCGGCGACGTCGATCTCGGGAAAGCACTGATGCGCGATCTCCCACGGCCTGCTCGTCTCCCACGGTACGGCGGACACCTGCCGGACGCGCGGGCGAGGCTCGGCCGCGTCGAGGCGGGCAGCCAGCTCTCGCAGCACCGCGGTCTTGCCGACACCTGCCGCGCCGTCCACGACGACGAACCTCGATCGGGCGTCAGCGTTCTGCACCTCGTCCACCAGCGCATCGAGCAGCTCGCCACGGGCAACGAGCGGCGCGGGGGACATGAGCTCACCGTAGCGGTGACGTGCGGGTACGTCCGGCAATCGAACCGACATCGCGCACACTCAGCCCGGGTCGCCGCCGGCGACGGGGAGCACCGTACCGGTGATGTACGACGCCTCGTCGGAGGCCAGGAAGCAGATCGCCGCGGCCTGCTCGTCCAGTGTCCCGTAGCGCTTGAGCAGGGACGAGTCGACGGTCTGATCGACGATGGCCTGGTACCACTGCTGTTCCTGATCGGTGCTCGGCGCAGGTCCGCGAGCGACTCGGCGCGGCGGTGCCTCGGTCCCTCCGGGCGCGGTCGCGACCACCCTGACCCCGTGCGGAGCCGCCTCCAGTGCGAGTGCCGAGGTGATGGCGTTGACTCCACCCTTGGCCGCGGCGTAGGGAACTCGGTGCACTCCGCGGGTCGCGACCGAGGAGACGTTGACGATGGTTCCGGTGCCTTTCGAGATCATGTGCGGGATCACCGCGCGACACGACCAGAGTGTGGGGAACAGCGAGCGCGAGATCTCCTTCTCGACCTGTTCCGGTGGGTACTCCGCGAACGGCTTGGCCCAGATGGTCCCGCCCACCACATGGATCGACACGTCCACTCGTCCGTGCGCTGCCAGCGCCGCGTCCACGGCGCTCGACGCACCGGCCCACGTTTCGAGATCGGCCAGCACACTGGATGATTCGGTGCCGTCGCGGCCGAGCTCGGCGCTCAGTTCCTCGACGAGTTCGGAGCGATCGGCCAGCATCAGGGTGCCGCCCTCCGCGGCGATCCTGCGTGCGACGCACTCTCCGATGCCTTGCGCCGCACCGGTGATCAGGACGACCTTCCCGGCGAACCGGCCCGGGCTGACGAATCTGGGTCGCTTGCTCGCGGCCGAGTCGTGCATGGCACGCTTCATCGTGGTCTTGGAGCGGTCGGCATGGTCGGCGATCAAGGTGCGAGCGCGTTCTCGGTCGCCTGCCTCGAAAGCGTCGACGATGTCGAGATGATCCTGGGCGCACAACGGGTCACACCATGTCGCGTTGCGGAGCACGTCCTCCATCGCAGCTTCGACCCCGAGGGCCCGATATGCTTGCAGCAGATGCTCGTTGCGTGTCTGGGTGAACAGGTAGTCGTGGAAGGCGGCGTTGGTTTCGGTGTACGCGGCGGCGTCGACGAAGCGATCGCCGTCCACGTAGCGGGTGGTGGCCTCCGCGAGCAATCGGTAGCCCGCGATCTGCTGGGAGCTGAGCCTGCCGATGACCAACTCCAGTGCGCCGAGTTCGAGTGCGCGTCGGGCCTCGAACACCGCATCGGATTCGTGCACCGAAGGATGTTCCTCGCCGATCTCGTAGTCGACGGTGGCTGCGGCAGGCTCGACCCGGTCGAACAACGGCTCGATATCTCGGTCCGGCCATATGCGTTGACCGGCGACCGACTGGGCATCGGGTGTGACGGCGAGACCGTCCGAGGCCTCGTCGAGTGGGTCGGCGCTTCCGGTGCCGTGGGAGACGATGCGCTGCCGGGCGATCGAGGTGATGGCGAGGGCTTCGTCGCTCGCCGAGATCGCAGTGCCGGCGCGGAGGGGATTCTCGTCGCGAGCATCGAAGAGCGTTCGGCCGCAGACGGATCGAGCGTCGGTGGTAGGCCGGTCCTCGGTGACGAGGTCTTGCGCTTCGGCACCCGTCGCGGGAACCCGTTCGACCGCAACGGGCGTGGAGTCCGCAGCAATCGGCTCCTCGACGGGATCAGGACGCTCGACGGCCGGGGCAGACGGCGCGAACTTCTCGTAGTAGAAGCCGGTCGGTTCGATTCCCGACTCGGCGAAGTGCGCACGCACGGCCTCCACCATCGGCGGAGGACCGCACAGGTAGACGGCAACATCGCCGTCGTACAGGTGCTCCTCCCTCAGCAGCGACGTGACGTAGCCCTTGTTCGCGGCCGTGCTGTTCGGATCCGACACACAGTGATCGAAAGTGAACGCATCGAGTTGCGAGGCGAGTGCGGCCAGCTCGTCGAGGAGCACGACGTCCTCGTCGGTGCTGACGCCGTAAACCAGATGCACGGGACGCGAGGATGATTCGGCCGCCAAGGTGCGCAGAATCGACAGGATGGGAGCCAAGCCGGTTCCGCCGGCCAACAGCAGCGCGGGCCGTTGCGCTTCCCGAAGGAAGAAGCTGCCGTGCGGCCCGGTGAACGAGATCTTGTCCCCGACGGCTGCGGCGTCGGCCAGGTAGGTCGACATCGAACCGTCGGGGGTCAGCTTCACCAGGAACTCGAGCTCGTCGGACCCGGACACGCAGCTGAACGAGTACGACCGGGTCTGCTCCGACCCGGGCACGGTGATGTTGACGTACTGGCCCGGTAGGAAGGTGAGTTCGTCGCCCTGCGGTGCCTCGACGGCGAGGCGGACCGTCGTCGGTGAGAGTCGATCGACTGCGGTGACCACGGTTTCGTGCGTCGCCGCTCGGGTTTTCGCAACCGCGGAGGTGCTGGCGATCTGGAGTACGAGGTCGGACTTCGGAGTCATGCTGCACGGCAGGCAGTAGCCCTGCTCCGATTCGCCGGCGCTGAGCGCGTCGTCGAGGTACGTGCCGCCGTCGAAGTCGCCGGATTCGCACAGTGCCTTGCAGGTTCCGCACGCCCCGTCCCGGCAGTCGAGGGGGATGTTGATTCGCGACCGATAGGCGGCGTCGGCGACGGTCTGGCCGTCGGAACAGGTGATGAATCGGGTGACGCCGTCCTCGAAGGACAGTGCGACGGAATGGCTCACGAGGGGTCTCCTTTCCTGATCAGAAGTGATAGATGTCGACGACGTGGTGGATGTAGTCGTTCTTGAGCACCACGGTCTTGCGGCGGATCAACGGTGATTCGCCCGAGAAGTCGATGGTGTAGAAGGACGTCCCGTAGTACGGATCGATCGTCTTGTATCGGAAGTACATCGTGTGCCAGTTGAAACGCACATCGACCAGGTCGCCTCGGCGTTCGATCACCTCGACGTTGCTGATGTTGTGACTCGTGCGCGGCTCGGGAATCGAGGTGGCACTGGAGCGCTCGGTGCGGATGCGGAACACGCGGTCCTCGAGGCCACCCTTGTTCTCGTAGTAGATCAGCGAGATGTCGGTCTGCGGATCCTCGGTGAGCAGATCGTCGTCGCCCCAGCAGGGCATCCAGTACTCGACGTCGTCGGCGTAGCAGGTGAGCCAGAGTTCGAACTCCCGGTCGTCGAGGTATCGGGCCTCGCGGTAGAGGAACTGCTCGATCGCGCTCTGCGTGATGCGAGTTTCGGTGGAGGTCATGTCATTTCACCCGGCTCTCGGTAGCTGTCCTGTCGATGGCAGCGAGCAGTGTGCTGCGCCAGTAGCCGTGCTGAACGGGGAAGAGTCCCTCGTCCTCGTTCTTGACTCCCGCGGAGATCACCCCGTGCATGTCCAGTGCCTCGGCCACTGGATCCGGCCCGGTCAACCAGTGCTCGGCACCGCGGCTCATGTCGTTCCACGGCGCATTGGTCGCCTGGAACGTCAGCTGGCAGGAGCGGAATTCCTCCAGGTCGTCGGGGGTGGCCATGCCGGAAGCGTTGAAGAAGTCCTCGTACTGCCGAATCCGATGCGACCGAGCCTCTTTGCTTTCACCCTTGGGTGCGATGCAGTAGATGGTGACCTCGGTCTTGTTCGGCGCGATCGGGCGGAAGTGCCGGATCTGGGTGCTGAACTGATCCATCAGGTAGACGTTCGGGTAGAGGCACAGGTTGCGTGAGCCCTTCACCATGAATTCGCCCTTGGCATCGCCGAATTGCTCCTTGAGCGCATCCATCTGGTCCCACAGCGGCCGATCCTGGGGGTTGGCGGCCCACGTCCACAGGCACAGGTGCCCGTTGGGGTAGGACCAGTAGCCGCCACCGGACTTGCCCCAGCCGCCTGCGTCGAGGGCCTTGGTGGTGTTCTTCGATTCGCCGTTGTTGCGCCGCGAGGTGGTCGCGGCATAGTTCCAGTGCACGGCACTGACGTGATATCCGTCGGCACCGTTCTCGGCCTGCACCTTCCAGTTGCCGTCGAAGGTGTAGGTCGAGGAACCCCGCAGTACTTCGAGACCGTCCGGTGATTGATCGACGAGCATGTCGATGACCTTGGTGGTGTCGCCGAGGTGCTCGGCGAGCGTCGACACGTCGTCGTTCAGACTGGCGAACAGGAACCCTCGGTAGCTCTCGAACCTCGGCACCTTGGTGAGGTTGTGCGAGCCGTCGACATCGAACGTATCCGGATAGCCGGCACCCTCGGGATCCTTGACCTTGAGGAGTGTGCCGTCGTTGCGGAAAGTCCAGCCGTGGAACGGACATGTGAGGGTGGGGCGATTGTCGGTCTTCCGGCGGCAGAGCATCGCACCACGGTGCGCACAGGCGTTGATCAGGCAGTGCAGCTCCCCGTCCTTGTCGCGGGTGATGACCACCGGCTGACGACCCATGTGCACGGTGAAGTAGTCGCCGTTGTTCGGAATCTGGCTCTCGTGGGCGATGTAGATCCAGTTGCCCTCGAAGATGTGCTTCATCTCGAGCTCGAAGATCTCCTCGTCGGTGAAGATGCTCCGATTGGCTCGATAGATGCCGGCGTCGGCATCGTCGATCACCGCTCCGTCGATGGCGGCGTGCGCCTGATCCAAGATTTCCGTCATGGTCGTGTCCTCGCTGTCGTTCGATTCCGCGGCGGTGCAAGTCGCGTGGCGGTTGTCTCCGACTCTGACACCGAGTGGCACCGGTCACACCAGGGCTTTGCCTAGGCTCGACCAGGGTGCCTATTGATCGCTTTCACTTATCAATCGACCGGAAATAGGTCTTTGCCGTCGATGGATGTGCGGCTTACTGTGGGCAGGGTCACGCCGAGGAGTACTTCGGCTCGGAACGCGATATCGGAGAGGAAGTCACCGTGGAGCTGCGGCACCTGTATCAGTTCGTGGCGGTGGCCGAGACGTGCCACTTCGGTCAGGCTGCCAAGCGCCTGCATCTGGCGCAGCCGGCGCTCTCCCAGTCGGTTCGTCAACTCGAGGCAGAACTCGGCGTCACGCTGCTCACTCGCACCACACGGCAGGTCAGTCTGACGCCTGCGGGGGAGTTCTTCTACCGCGAGACGGTCCGAAACCTGGAGAACATCGAGCGAAGCACCCACGGTGTTCGACGCATCGCCGAGGGGCGCTACGGGCTGGTTCGTATCGGTTTCACCGGTACCGCTGCCTTCGATCAGCTGCCGCCGATCGCCAGAGCGATCAAGCAGCGCCTGCCCGGGCTCGCACTCGAGGTCCACGGGGATCTGCTCACTCCTGCTCAGGTGGAGGGGCTGCGCTCCGAGCAACTCGACGTGGCGGTACTGCGGCCGCCCGTGGCGGGCGACGATCTGGTCATCCGCACCATCACCACCGAATCTCTCTTGCTGGCAGTGCCCGTCGACCATCGGTACGCCGCCGAGGCCGCACTCGAGGTAGCCGACCTCGCCTACGAGGACTTCGTGATGTACGCGGACTCGCATTCGGTGGTCAACGAGGCAGTTCTACGTAGTTGCCGCGCAGCGGGTTTCAGCCCCCGGCGTGAGCACGAGGCCCCCGACACGTCCGTGTTGCTGGCCCTGGTCGCTGCCGGGCTCGGGGTGGCTCTCGTTCCGGAATCCGTCCGAGCACTGCAACTCACCGGGGTCGTCTTCCGGGACATCGCGGGCGCAAGCACCATAGATCTGGCATTGGCCTGGCATCGCGACCGACCGTCGGCCCTCGTCGACGCATTGGTCGGCGCTCTCGAAGAGGCCGGGGTCCTGCCCCGCGTCGACACGCTTTCTCCATCACCCGACCCGAAGGCAGTTCTATGAAGATCGTTGCAGTCGAGGCGATTCCGTACAGCATTCCGTATGTCAAGCCGTTGAAGTTCGCCAGCGGAGAGGTGCACGCCGCCGAGCACGTGCTGGTTCGAGTGCACACCGACGACGGTATCGTCGGCACCGCAGACGCGCCCCCGCGTCCCTTCACCTACGGCGAAACTCAGCGCGGAATCGTCGCGGTAATCGAAAGCCTCTTCACCCCAGCGATTCTCGGACTGACCCTGCTCGATCGGGAAGTGATTCGTTCCAGGCTGACCCGCACCGTGGGCAACCCGGTGGCGAAGGCTGCGATCGACATGGCCGTCTGGGACGCGCTCGGCCGCACCCTCGACCTGTCCGTCACCGAGATGCTCGGCGGATACACCGACCGGATGCGGGTGAGCCATATGCTCGGATTCGACACTCCGGCAGCGATGGTCGACGAGGCGACTCGAATGCGCGAGACCTACGGAATCGAGGTGTTCAAGATCAAGGTCGGTCGCCGGCCCGTAGCCCTCGACACCGCCGTCGTGCGCGCGCTCAGGGAAGGTCTCGGCGAGGGCGTCGAACTGTACGTCGACGGCAATCGCGGCTGGACTGCTGCAGAATCGGCACGCGCCATGAAGGACATGGCCGATCTCGGACTCACCCTCGCCGAGGAACTGTGCCCGGCCGACGATGTTCTCGGTCGCCGCTGGCTGGTGCAGCAACTCGATGTCCCCTTCGTCGCGGACGAATCGGCCACCACGCCTGCCGAAGTGACTCGCGAGATCCTCGGAGGATCGGCGACGGCGGTGAGCATCAAGACCGCCCGCACGGGGTTCACCGACTCGACGCGAATCCATCACCTGTGCGAGGGCCTCGGCCTGGATGTGGTGATGGGCAACCAGATCGACGGTCAACTCGGCTCGGCCTGCACCGTTGCCTTCGGTGCCGCCTTCGACCTGACGTCGCGTCGAGCCGGGGAACTTTCGAACTTCCTCGACATGAGCGACGACCTGGTGACCGAGCCGCTCGAGATCCGCGACGGAGAACTCACCGTCCCCACCGGTTCCGGTCACGGCATCGACATCGACCCCCACAAACTCTCCACCTACCGCATCGACACCTAGCCCCGAGAACGAGGAGTTTCACCATGAGTATCGACCACGCAGCATCGACAGATCTGTCCGCGGAGGTGGCCACCGCCGCCGCGTCCGGCGCGAACGCCACCCAGCGCTTCACCTCCGACAAGCAGGCCGCTGCCGACACCCCACCCGAGCGCGTGAGTCTGCTTGCTCGCCAGGTCATTTCCGCGATCCACGACACCGTCCGCGAACACAAGGTCACGTACGACGAGTACAACGCCCTCAAGGCATGGCTGATCAACGTCGGGCAGACCGGAGAGTGGCCGCTCTTCCTCGACGTATGGGTGGAACACGTCGTCGAGGAGGTGGCAGGAGAGTCCCGCGAGGGCAGCAAGGGCACCATCGAGGGCCCCTACTACGTTCCCGATGCACCCGAACTCGGTTCCGCCGCGATCCTGCCCACCCGCGACGGCGAGAAAGGCACCCCGCTGCTGTTCAAAGGGCAGGTCCGCGGTGTCGACGGTGCCGCCCTGCCCCATGCAGTCATCGAGATCTGGCATGCCGACGCCGACGGCTTCTATTCGCAGTTCGCACCCGGCATCCCGGAGTGGAACCTGCGCGGCACGGTCACTGCAGATGATCAGGGACAGTTCTGGATTCACACGATGAAGCCGGCGCCGTACCAGATTCCGACCGACGGAGCGTGTGGAAACCTGATCTCCGCTGCCGGTTGGCATCCGTGGCGTCCGGCGCACCTGCACCTCAAGGTCGCCGCAGCAGGCCACCAGCAGATCACCACCCAGCTCTATTTCCCCGGCGACGCCCACAACGACGACGACGTCGCGAGTGCGGTCAAGCCCGAGCTCATTCTCGACCCGCACGACGTCGACGGCGGACAGGAAGTCACCTACGACTTCGTTCTCGACAAGGCCTGAGCGACATGCTGTTTGCAGTGAAGATGGACGTCGCACTCCCGCAGGATCTCGATGCGGACGTGCGAACCGACACTCTCGCCCGAGAGAAGGCGTACTCGCAGCAGTTGCAGCGCGACGGCGAATGGGTCAACATCTGGCGGCTCGTGGGCCAGTACTCGAATCTGAGCATCTTCGATGTGCGGGACAACGAGCGACTCCACGAGATTCTGTGGAATCTGCCGCTGTTTCCGTACATGAGCATCGACGTGACTCCGCTCGCCGCGCACCCTTCGGACATCGCCGCGGGGTGAATCGTGGTGTGGCAGGGTGAGCAGTGGCGGGACGAGCTCGGCGACGTGTTCGCCGGGCTCGTACCCGAGCACATCGACGATCGTCCGTTGACCGGGTCGATCGAGGGCGTCACGCTCGGTGAGCTGGGTGCGTTCGAGGTCAACGGCTCACCCCAGACGGTCCGGCGCACCCGTGCGGCGGTCAAGAGATTACCCACCGACGCCGTGAAAGTCTGTGTGCAGCTGCAGGGTCGAGCGGTGGTGCGTCAGGGCGAGCACGAATTGGTCATTCGGCCGGGGCAGCTGGGAATCTACGACACTCGGCGTGCCTACGATCTGCGGCTGGAAGGTCAGTGGCGCTGTGCGGTGATGGTGTTCCCGCCCAACGCTCTTCGCCTGCCGCAGAGGTGGATCGACGGCGCGATGCAGCATGCGCACGACATCGGTTCCGGTCCCGGTGCCGTGCTCGAGTCCTTCGTCCGGGCTGCGCTGACGCAGGCCGCCGACGACTCGATCCATCCCGGCTCGGCTCTGCGCTTCGCCGATGCCGGGCTCAGCCTCATCAGCAGTGCCCTCACTGCGGACGCACAGATCGTTCTCGACGAACCGGGGGAGCAGGCGAGGAAACTGGCGGTCCTCACCTACCTGGATCGACACCTCCTGGACCCCGCGCTGTGCCATCAGTCCGTTGCCAGTGCGTTCGGTATGTCCGTGCGCAGTCTGGACAGCCTGTTCGGCGACGAGAGTTCCACTGTGACAGCAACTATTCGCGAGATGAGACTCGACGGTGCCAGGCGGGACCTGCTTGCGGATCGAACGCTGAGGTCCACTGTCGGTGCCGTTGCCGGGCGCTGGTGCTTCTCCGATGCGGCGCATTTCAGTCGGCTCTACAAGAGCAGGTTCGGTCGCAGCCCGTCTGCAGAACGTGCGGCGCTGCGCTGACCCTCTGGCCGCGAACGAGGTTGTTCGGCAACGGATCCGCCGACATTCGACGCGAATCGGCAAGAACCAGGGCGGAAATCGTCAACTGCGACGCCTCCGCGCTCCGCACACTGGTGCTCTACCGGTGTGGTGCCGGTCACTTGCGAGAGGATCGAACGAGATGGACCAAGTATTCGACTACGTGATTGTCGGTGGCGGATCCGCCGGCTGTGTACTCGCGTCACGGCTCAGTGAAAACCCCGATGTGACAGTGCTGCTGCTCGAGAGCGGTGGCCGCGACGATCATCCGGACCTCGCCGTCCCGCCGGCCTGGCCATCGCTCTGGGGCAGCAACGTGGACTACTCCTACGACACGGTTCCGCAGCACGCAGCAGGCGGCGGTGCCCACAACTGGCCGAGGGGCCACACTCTGGGCGGCAGCAGTTCCATCAACGCGATGGTTCACCTCCGCGGTCATCGCAACGATTTCGACACCTGGGCGCAGGTCGCAGGAGAATCGTGGTCGTACGACGCGGTGCTGCCGTACTTCATGAAGTCCGAGACCGTGATCGGCGGAGACGCCAAGGTTCGCGGCGACAAGGGCCCGCTGCGCCCGGCTCCGTCGTCCTCGCCGAATCCGGTGTCGCAGACATTTCTCGAGGCGGCCGCCGAGGCCGGCCACCCGATCACCGACGATTTCAACGGCACCGAGCAGGAAGGTGCGGGGTGGCACGATCTGGCGATCTCGGACGGTGCCCGTCTCAGCGTGGCATCGGCGTACCTGGCACCGGTCGAAGCGCATCGCCCCAACCTGACCGTGTCGACCGGATCGAGAGCGCAGTCCCTCGTCGTCGAGGACGGCCGCTGCGTCGCGGTGAGGTACCGACGTGACGGCGAGCCGATGACCGCGTCGGCGCGGCACGAGAATCGTTCTGAGCGCCGGAGCCGTGGACTCGCCACGACTGCTGCTGCTGTCCGGAATCGGACCGGCCGAGGAGCTCCGGGAGCTGGGCATTGCCGTCGTGCACGATCTCCCCGGTGTGGGACGGAACTTGCACGACCATCCTCTGTGCAGTGTCGTGTACGAGGCAGCGCAACCGGTTCCGTTTGCGACCACGAACCACGCCGAGGTGTCGATGCTGTGGCGCAGCAACGACGAGCTCGACGGTCCGGACATGCAACTGATGTTCATTCATGTGCCGTTCCATCAACCGTCGCTCCGTGCGCCGGAGGACAGCATCACGTTCGGTGTCACCACCGTGCCCGACAGTCGCGGCAGTGTTCGACTGGCATCGGCGGATCCGGACGATCTGCCTTTGATCGACCCGGCCTATCTGACTGCGGCGTCGGACGTGGATCGTCTGGTCGACGCCATTGCGGTGGCCCGCACCATCGCGGCGACCGATGCGTTCGCGGCGTGGGAGCTGACCGAGGTACTTCCCGGTGCCGAGGTCGATTCCGATGCTGCGCTGCGGGATTACGTCGCTCGGGGCACGGGGACCTACTACCACCCGGTGGGTACCTGTGCCATGGGGACAGGGCCGGATTCCGTCGTCGGGCCGGACCTTCGGGTGCACGGCATCGACGGCCTACGCGTGGTGGATGCATCCGTGATCCCGCGGGTCGTGTGTGTCAACACCAATGCTGCGACGGTCATGGTCGCCGAGAAGGCCGCCGATCTCATCGGTTGAGCTGCAGGGCATTTCGAGACAACGAATACGAGAGAGAAGAGATTCGACGTGAGCAACACTCTGTTGGGTACCGAATGGCACGGCCAGATCTACAGCGGCGGTTGGCGTGCGGGTGGTGGTGGGACCACGACCACTGTCGAGCCGGCGACCGGTGCGAGTTTGGGTGAGATCGGTCTGGCGAACGCCACTGACGTCGACGACGCCGTGGCCAGGGCGCGCGCCGCGCAACCGGCGTGGGCGGCCCTACCCGGTCATGAGCGTGCGGCAGTGATCCGGGAGATCGCGAAGACGCTGGATGCGCACCGCGGCGAATTCGAGGAATGGCTCATCCGGGAAGGTGGGTCGGTTCCGGGGAAGGCCGCCTTCGAGGTCGGTCTCGTGCTCGGCGAACTGTGGGAAGCGGCGGCTCTGCCCACTCAGCCCTACGGGCATCTGTTGCCCACCAGCGAAGCCGGGCGTTCGAGTATCGGCCGTCGCGTGCCGATCGGCGTCGTCGGTGTCATCAGTCCGTGGAACTTTCCGCAGATCCTGTCGATTCGCGCTGTCGCTCCTGCACTGGCCCTCGGTAATGCCGTGGTGCTCAAGCCGGACGTGCAGACCGCGGTGTCCGGTGGGGTGCTGTTCGCCCGTCTCTTCGAGGAAGCCGGTGTTCCCGACGGTCTGTTCCACGTGTTGCCGGGTGACGCCGAGCCCGGAGCCGCGGTTGCCGAGCACCCGGGCATCGGCATGGTCTCGTTCACCGGATCCACCGCCGTCGGCCGGAAAGTCGGCGAGGCAGCAGGACGCACGCTCAAACGTATCTCCCTCGAACTCGGAGGCAACAACGCATTGATCGTGCTCGACGACGCCGATCTGGAGGCGGCCAGTTCCGCGGGCGCGTGGGGATCGTTCCTGCACCAGGGTCAGGTGTGCATGACGGCCGGTCGGCACATCGTGCTCGAGTCCGTGGCCGACGAGTATCTCGATCGCCTGGCCGCTCGGGCGAAGAACCTGCCGGTGGGGGACCCGTTCACCGAACAGGTTGCACTCGGACCGTTGATCAACGAGACGCAGCTGAAGAACGTGGACCGGATCGTCTCCGAGACCGTGGCGGCCGGAGCGGAGGTTCGCGCCGGGGGGGACACACCGCGAATTGTTCTATGCGCCGACGGTTCTCGCGGGGGTCACCTCGTCGATGGCGGCATTCCGCGAAGAGATCTTCGGCCCGGTGGCTCCCGTCGTGGTCGTGCGCGACGAAGACGAGGCCGTTGCCGTCGCCAACGACACCGAATACGGTCTGGTGGCGGCGATCCAGACCGGATCGGCCGACCGGGGCAGGCACCTGGCAGATCGACTCACCACGGGCATCGTGCACGTCAACGACCAGACGCTCAACAACGACGCGTACGCACCCTTCGGTGGAACCGGGGCCTCGGGCAACGGTGCGCGATTCGGTACCCAGAGCAGCTGGGACGAGTTCACGCAGTGGCAGTGGCTCACCGTGCGAGACCACGCGCATACGTTCCCGTTCTGACCCTCGCCTCGTCGAACTCGCAGTTGTGCACGATATCGGGCCGAAATCCCTGCACAACTGCGAGTTCGGCACTCCGGCGACGGTCCCGGGACCTAGGCTGACGCCATGCGTATCGACGAGTATCGCAAGTACGACGGCCTCGGCCTGGCGGAACTGGTAGCGAACGGTGAGGTGACGCCGCGCGAGTTGCTCGATTGTGCCCTGGCACACACCACATCGATCGACCCCTCGCTCAATTCGATCGTGCGCCTCATGTCGGAGCAGGCGGACGTGCAATTGACGGGAACGCTCGACGGGCCGTTCGCCGGTGTGCCGTTTCTGATCAAGGATCTCTCGCAGGACTACGCCGGGGTGCCCACCGCGAGCGGATCCCGCTCGTTGACGAATCTGCCGATGCCCGAGCACGCAACGGTGGTGCAGCGCTGGCTCGACGCAGGCCTGGTCATCTTCGGCAAGACCAACACCCCGGAGTTCGGTGCCAAGGGAATCACCGAGCCGACCGTGTTCGGCCCGGCTCGAAACCCGTGGGACCACAGTAGAACTCCCGGTGGCTCGTCGGGCGGATCGGCCGCTGCGGTCGCGGCCGGGATCGTCCCGGTGGCAGGGGCCAGCGACGGTGGCGGTTCGATCCGCATTCCGTCGTCGTGCTGCGGGCTCGTCGGCCTCAAGCCCGGCCGCGGGCTGGTGCCGTCGGGACCGACGTTCGGTGAGGCGATGCACGGAGCGGCAGTGCAGGGCGTCGTGTCGAGATCGGTACGCGACACCGCCGCGATGCTCGACGTGTTGGCCGGCGGCGAGGCGACGTCCGGTTACTCGCCCGCCCGGCCGGACGGGAGCTTCCTGTCACGGACGGAGCAGGACCCCAAGGCCTTAAAAGTCGGCATGTATGCGGCGACGTCGGTGAATCCGAGCCCGGATCCGCAGGCCGTCGCTGCGATGGAGTCTGCCGCCAAGACACTGACCGAACTCGGCCACACCGTCGAACTTCTCGACGCCCCGCCGTACGACGATGCCCGCCTCAATCGCGAGTTCCTGCTGGCCTGGTTCACCTACCTGGCCTACGAGATGGACGAGGTCAAGCGTCGAACCGGTTGCGGTGACGACTCTTTCGAGCGGGACACCCGGATCATGGCGGCGCTGGGAAGATCCGCCAGTGGCGTCGACTACCTCCAGGCGGTGGAAGGTCGCCACGTGCACGTGCGGGCTCTGGCCACGTACTTCGAGACCTACGATCTGCTGCTGACCCCGACGATTGCCGAGCTACCGCCCAAGATCGGTGCATTCGATCTCGCGAAGCCACTGGAAATGGCGTCGGACTTGTTGTTGCGCAGTAGAACCGCCGGTCTGCTTCGGCACACCGGCATCGTCGACCAGATGATCGACGACAACATCTCGTGGATTCCGTACACCCAACTGGCCAACGTCACCGGCCGCCCGGCGCTGTCGCTTCCGCTGCACTGGACGCCGAGCGGACTTCCGATGGGTGCGCACTTCACCGCTCCGCTGGGCGGCGAAGCATTGCTCGTCCAACTGGCCGGACAGTTGGAACGAGCCGTGCCGTGGGCCCACCACTACGCCGATATCGGTCAGCGGGTAGCCCCCAGCTGAGCCTTCCCGAGGATGCCCGACGGCCGTTGCCGCACCTGGCCGTCGACGATGTCGACGACCCCTCCTGCCCACTCGGGATCGGTGTCGGCGGCAGCCTGGGGATCGGCGTGGGCATCGGTGCCCTCCTCGGCGGTCACGGTGATCGAACGCTCCAGTGCTTCCTCGACGCTCATCAGCGAGGTACCGGGCTCGGCGAACACCTCCGTTGCCGCGTTCCCGCGGCGCACCACCATGTCGTGGGTGAGGCTGTCGACCAACGAGATCACCGTGCCGGGAGGCATGCCGGTGATGATGGCGACGGCGCGCCCCACCAATCCCGTCGGCAACAGCGGCACCGGAATCTGTGCGCGACGCAGACCGGCAACGCTGCCGTATGCCTGCAGCAGCTCCGGGTAGCTCATCGTTTCGGTTCCGCCGATGTCGAACGTTCCTGGGCGTGCGGTGTCGCCGAGGGCGCGGGCGATGATGGCGACCACGTCGACGACGGCGATGGGCTGCACCTGCCTGCGCATCCACGTCGGAATCGGTGTCAGCGGTAGACGCTCGGTCATGCGACGCACCAACTCGAACGACGTCGATCCGGAACCCAGGATGATCGCCGCGCGCAGCACGGTGGCGTCGACCGAACTGTCGAGGAACACCTCCTCGACCTGCAGGCGAGAGCGCAGGTGATCGGACAGCGGGGTGCCGTCGTCGGGGATGAGGCCGGAGAGGTAGACGATCCGGCGCAGGCCGTTGCGCTCGGCGGCGGCGGCCATGGACTGCGCGGCGTGGCGATCCTTTTCGACGAAGTCGCCCTCGTCCATCGAGTGCACCAGGTAGACGACGGCGTCGACATTCTCGGTCGCGGTGTCGAAGGTCTCGTGATCGTCGAGGTCGAAGTGCACCGCGGTGACGTGCGCGCCCCAGGCGAAACGTGATTTCTTGCTCGGATCGCGCATGGCCGCGTGCACCTCGTGGCCCTGCTCGAGAAGGACCGGGATCAGCCGGGATCCGATGTATCCGGTTGCACCGGTGACCAGTACTCGCATGAGATTTCTCGTTTCTGTAGGTACAGGCCATACCCGGTCGGGGCAGTCTCACTCCCCGCTGTCGTAGCCAGGTGACAGACTGTGCGGGTGAGTGCGCGCATCAGGAACAACGTCAAGGTCGTGGGGGCTGCCGACGGTCCCGTGGTGATGTTGGCTCACGGCTTCGGATGTGACCAGACGCTGTGGCGCTCGGTGACCGACATCCTGGCCCCGAATTTCTCGGTCGTGCTCTTCGATCACGTCGGATCAGGAGCGTCGGACCCGGCGGCCTGGGATGCCGACAAGTACGCGCCGCTGGAGGCCTACGCCGACGACATCATCGACATCGCCGAGGAACTCGACCTTCGTGACGTCACGTTCGTCGGGCATTCGGTGGCGTCGATGATGGGCGTTCTCGCAGTTCAGGCGGCACCCGAGCGATTCTCCAAGCTCTTTCTCCTGACGCCGTCTCCGCGATACATCGACGACGGTGACTATCGCGGCGGTTTCAGCCGCGAGGACATCGACGAGCTGCTCGAGTCGTTGGACAGCAATTATCTGGGCTGGTCCGCTTCGATGGCACCGATCGTGGTCAATGCGCCGGATCGGCCGGATCTCGAGAACATGTGGTCCGCGAGCTTCTGCCGAACCGATCCCGAGTGCGCACGGGTGTTCGCCCGCACCACCTTTCTGTCCGACAATCGCGCCGATCTGGCCGGGGTCACCCTGCCCACGATGATCGTCGACTGCGCACGGGATTCGTTGGCTCCGCCGCAGGTCGGCAGATACGTGCACGAACACATCGCCGGCAGCACTCTGCAGACGCTCGACGCCAGCGGGCACTGCCCGCACGTCACTCAACCCGAACAGACCGCCGAGGCGATTGCGGCCTTCGTGAGACCGGCGTAATGCACGAGCTGGACATCGAGGACCTGTACGAGAACGCGCCGTGCGGTTACCTGTCGGTCTATCCCGACATGCGGATCGCGAGGCTGAACGCGACGCTGGCGGGTTGGCTCGGCTTCGAGGTCGACGCCCTGATCGGGACCGACTTCACCCAACTTCTCACCGCCGGTGGCCGCATCCACTACGAGACCCATTTCGGTCCGATTCTGCGGATGTACGGTCAGCTCGACGGCATCGCGCTCGATTTCGTGACGTCCGATCGACGTCGGCTGCCGGTGTTCATGACCGCGAACGTCAAGACCGACGAGTCGGACACGCCGGTGCTCATTCGCATCACCGCGCTCGACGCCAGGGACCGTCGCACCTACGAACGCGAGTTGCTCGAGTCCCGGACGCGAGCAGAGCTGCTGGCCAAGACACTGCAGCGGTCGCTGCTGCCGCCTGCCCTGCTGCCGCCGTCGGGAATGACCGCTGCCGCGCACTATCACGCGGCATCGAGCGACGAGGTGGGTGGAGATTTCTACGATCTGTTCCCGCTGTCGGACGATCGCTGGGGATTCTTTCTCGGCGACGTGTGTGGCAAGGGTGCGTCGGCTGCAGCCGTGACGTCGTTGACGCGGTACACCCTGCGCGCTGCCGCGGTGTACGACCACGACCCGGTCGCTGTACTGCACAATCTGGATTCGGTTCTGCGCCAAGAATTCCGCGAGAACAACGCGCAGTTCTGCACGGCGGTGTTCGGGGTGCTCAGTCGTTCGGCCGATGGATTCGAGGTGTGCATGGCCAGTGGCGGTCATCCGCCGCCACTGGTGATGCGTGCCGACGGCAGTGCGCACTACGTCCACATGACGGGCGGGCAACTCGTCGGGATTCTGCGTCATGCGCGCTTCGTGCCTGCCACCGTGACGTTGAGCGCGGGCGACACCCTGATGCTCTACACCGACGGCCTCACCGAGGCCAAGGTGGGCACAGGTCGATACGACGACGAGGGCGCGCTGTTGGAATTCGCGACGGCCCATGCCCCGGCGTCGCCTGCGGTCATCGTCGAGGACCTACGGGTACTGCTGAACAGCTTCGGCGACGGCTTGGCCGACGACGCAGCAGTGATGGCGCTGGGAGTGGCGTCAGTCGAGAGCGGCGAGAGCTGACGCGAGATCGGCGTGCAGCGCGAATTCCTGATCGAGACCCATCAGTTTGATCGGGCGGCTGGTGGTCGGCCCATCGGCGACGACCGAGAAGGCAACGGTGTCTCCGTGATCCTTCTGCGTCGACGCCAGCACGGTCATGGCAGCCGAGGCTAGAAACGAGACCTTGCTCAGATCGACGATCAGGGCAGCCGGTGTGGTGGAAATCTGCGCTTCGATCGCGGACGACAGCGCGGGGGCCGTGGTGACGTCGAGTTCACCGGCGACCGCGATGACGGCTGCGCGCCCGTCGTTGCTGGACTGGATGGAAAATCCGGCGGTGTTCGTATCGGCTGGCATGTGTGTACTCCTGAATCGTTACCCGCCGCGCTCGTCGACGGGGTCTGCGGTCCATTCAATCAGTAGGTCCTACCTGAACGTGACCTGCGTTCCTCTGAGTGCGGGAGCGCCGACCGTCGTGGTCCAGGACGGCACTGCGTCGGGCTCGATTCCAGTGGCCCCGCCGTAGACGACGGCCAAGGTCTGTTGCTCGGTGACCGAGTTCGCGTACGAAGCCGGTACGGGGGAGAGCTGCGGAGCCGGAAGTGACGGAAGGTCCTGCTGACCGGGGTTTCTCGACGGCACCTGGTACGAGCCGTCGTTGGACGAGCCGCCCGAGTACTGGGGAAAGTATTCGCCCGCCGAACGGTCGAGGGGGCTGGGGCAGCTCGGGGGCCGGTTCTGCTCGAACAGTCGCGGTTCGTCCTGGTTCGGCAGGTACCGCCCCTTCGGGTTGACGAAAGGCATCGAGACGTTGATGCCGGGATACTCGTCGCCGACGCCGGTGACGATTCGGCCGCGTCTGGCACCCTCGGCGAATTGGGCAACGGTGCAGCCGACAGCCGGGGAGAACTCGGCGAACACCTCGAGCGCCTCGCGTGAGTTCGCGGCCAGTCCGATGATGTCGGCGGCATTGGCGTCGAGGAAGTCAGCGGTCGTGCTCGAGGCCGACGTGACCGAGGAGTACAGCGTTTCGAGTGCCGGGCGCTTCTCGACGACGGTGTTGCCGGTGGTCCGCAGGTTGTCGAGTGCGTCGATCAGTTCGGGTGCCGCGTCGGCGTAGGTCTGCGAGAAGTCGGCGAGTCCGCGCAGGTCCTCCTGGATAGCCGGAAGCTCGGTGTTGAGCCCGGCAAATATGTTCTCGAGTCGGTCGATCGTGAGGCCGAGTTCCTCGCCGCGACCGCTCAGACCCTGTGCCAGCGCACCGAGGGTGTTCGACAGATCCTCCGGTGGCACGGCCTGGAGCAGCGGTAACAGGCCGTCGAGCACCTGTCCGACCTCGATGGCGTTGCCGCTGCGATCCTGCTTCAACACCGCTCCCTCGGTGATCGGCGACCCGGGCCTGCCGTCCGGCAACTCCAACGCGACGTATCGCTCGCCGAACAGTGTCTTCGGCAGCAGTCGCGCGGTGGCGTTCGACGGAATCATCTCGGCCATGTCCGGTTCGATGGCCAACTCCGACGTCACGACGCCACCGGCCGTCGTCGCCGATCGCACTTCGCCGACGATCATGCCGCGAACCTTGACGTCTGCGTTGCGGGGAAGTGCGTTCCCGACGGAATCGGTCTCGAGGGAGACCGTCACGACGTCCTTGAACGTCTTGTTGTACGAGGTGACGCTCCACCCGACGAACATGACGATGAGTACGACGAGACCGATTCCGAGGAGTCGGTTCTGGACCGGCGAGGGGGAGCCGGTCATGGATGAGTCGCAACGACGACAGCAGTCATGTCGCGAACCTTAGTGGTACACAACGTCACACTTACTACCGAAGATTGCTTTGTGAGATGGACCTAGCACTTCGGCAACAATGTGATGCGAGCCACTGATTCTCAGTCGGCGATCAACTGAGGCGCATGGAACCAGCCGCCCTGTCCGCCTTCACGCTGACGGCCGATGACGTATCGACCCGGAGCGATTCCGGTGGCTCCGTGTTCGGGGTGAATGAGGTACGCCGTCTGCGAGTTGGCCAGAATTCCCAGGGCGAGACCTCGGACGTCGTGGACGGGACTGAGCCACGTGCAGATGCCGCCGTCGGCGACCAGGCTGTGCGGGTTGCCGCCCGCAGCGCTGCGCAGCAGTTCGATTCCCGTCAAGGGCACGTCCTCGCGACGGGTCTGCTCGGTGGGGACGACTATGCCGTCGAGCAGTACGTACGGTACGACGATCAGATCGCCCTGGGCTTGCAGGCCGTCGATGACGGGCACGGAGATCTCCTTGTCGAGATAGTCGAATACGTCGAGGCCGGTGAGGTCGGTCAGTGCGGACAGCGTGATGTTCGAGTTCATGTTTTGTCACCTTGGGTGTGTTGTAAGGGTGTGTGGTCGGGGTGTGGTGTCAGGTTGGGGTCAGGTTCTGCGGAGTAGTCGGCCGTAATCGGCTCCGGCCAGACCGTAGGTCCAGCCCGCGGCATCGACCGCGGACGAGAATGCGCCGGGGACGCGAAGCCCGTAGCGTCGGCGCTTCCCGTCTCGTTCGCGAGAACCGTTGACGGCAAGCAGTATTCGACCCTCGTCTCCCCAGCCTGCGGGGGTGGCGAACAGTTGCAGGGTGCAGCCTGGGTTACCCGGGTCGTCGTCGGTGTCGACCAGTCGTAAACCGGCCTGGTCCAGATAGAAGTCCCAGCCGATCCGTTCGATGGCGCTTCGCCGGATCTCGACGTTGCGTTCGACGGTGATGCGTTCGACCGTCGGATCATGGATCACCCAAGCGGGAATCACTGTCCCGTTGAGGACATGGACACCGCTGCCGTCGCCGAACTCGACCGCGGGGAAGGTCGAATGATGCAGTCGCACTTCGCCGTGCACCGGATCGGGAATCGGTTCGGTGTGCAGAGCCGTCGGCCGTTCGGACATCACTGCGATGTCGTCGAACGCCCACCACCATCCCGTCGACTCGATGAGGGCGGATTGAATGTCGAGAAGCTCGTTGTCCTCGCGGCCGAACGTCATGAGGCCGAAAGAGCGATAGATGTCGTAGTAGGCGACGCGATGGGCTTCTTGTTGTCCGTACCAGCTGACGGTGCCGAAGGGGTGCGGAGCGAGGGTTCGGACAGCCGTGGCCGCTCCATCGAAGAGGCTGGTGTGCAGAGACTTTCGCACGGTTCGGCGAATGATCGGATCGGGACTGATGCCGGCGCGGGCCGCGTCTGTCGGTGAGCGGCGTGCGACATCGATACGCGCCTGCAGATCACGCTGTGCATTGTTGTCGGAGTAGTAGTACTGCTGTGGCCATTCGATCTGTCGTCGATCGATTCGCTGGTCCATCCGTCGGCGTGAACTCGACAGCAGTGATGCGATGAGGGAGCCTGCACCTGCGCTGTCCGCTATCGGTCGAGATGTCATGAATTCGGCGGCGGCTGCAGGAGATGCCACCCACACGAATTTCGGCTCAGGACGCCCCGATCTTCGATACAGCTGTGCCACAGCCGATTCCGCGGCTGTTCTGTCGGAGGGGCCGGCCTTCAGGCCGTAGGCGAGCCATCGATCGCGCTGCGCGCAGATTGCGCGAATGCTCTCGGCATAATCTTCGGGATTGTCACTGAATGTGCCGCGACGGGGAAATGTCGACGGCATCGGCACGGCGCTCACGTGAGGGAGGCGGTGTCCGCCTTTCCGGTTGTCATGAAGAAAAGAGTGACACGAGAATCCAGTGAGCGCAAGGCGCACGTGCACGAAACTTCGTAGCAGGGGTCGAGGTTCCGCTCACGTGGGTCAGCCGCGCGAGCGGAGAATCAACTGGGCCGCGCTGATGTCGTCGATGACGAGGTCGGTGATCAATCCGCCGCGCAGCGCGGCGGTGAGGGCATCGAGCTTGGACGCCCCGGCGACGATGCAGACTCGGCGCGGCACCACCTTGAGTCGGTCCAGACTCGGTCCACTGGATCTGTCGTTCAACGCAATTCGATCGTGGCTGCCGTCGGAGCGCAGGAACACGGTGGCAATGTCTCCGACGACGCCGTCGCGCTGTAGCTCGGCTCGATCCTCGCGCTCGAGATAGCCGGCGCTGTAGACGTGACTAGGAACGGCACTGCTCATGACACCGATGCTGAACACGGCGAGGTTCATCCGGTCCTGCAGTTCCAGTACTCGCTTGATGCTCCGCTCGCGCCACAGGTGTCGGCGGGTTTCGGGGTAGTCGAAGAACGCGGGAACCGGAAATCCCTGCGCCACAGCGCCGTAGGCGTCGGCGAACGTTCGGACGATGTCGGTGGCGTAGGAGACCCCGGTGGTGCGGGTGTTCGCTGCGCCGTTGAGCTGCACGACGGTCGAGTTGTGGGTCCGTTTGGGTGCGAGCTTGCGACTGACGGCGCTGACGGTGGTTCCCCACGCGACGCCCATCACCATGTCCGACTCGAAGAACGACGTCAGCAATCGGCCTGCGAAGGTGGCGACGCGGTCGAGGCGCTGCAATTCGTCGACGGTTTCCGACACAGGGACGACATGTGCACGAATGTCGTACAGATCGGCGAAAGCCCGCTCGATTCGTGGTGCCTGACCGAGAGGGGTGGAGATCTTGATTTCCACCAGTCCCGATGCCCGCGCGAACGTGATGAGCCGGGAGACCGTCGAACGAGATACGCCCAGCTCACGGCCGATCGCCGCCATCGTCATGTCCTGGAAGTAGTAGAGGCGCGCTGCCTGGGTGGCATGGCCGGTCCGCAGATCCGATTCGGGTGCGATGCGTTGGTCCGTCACCATCGCCAGTGTACGACCGCTTTGCACATATGTGCATCAGCTGTGCAACGCAGTGCAGGCCGTCTACCGTGGCAAACAGCACGCAATGTGGCGTGCATCACCAACTTTGCGGAGGCTACACAATGGCTCGTAAGGAACCGGAATGGGGACTACCGGCGCACATGGCTGCCGAGTTCGCCGGAACCATGATTCTCATTCTGTTCGGCGTCGGCGTCGTCGCGCAGGTCGTCTCGGGCGGTGAATCGGGAAGTCTCGGAGACCACGACTCGATCGCCTGGGCCTGGGGGCTCGGCGTGATGTTCGGCATCTACGTCGCGGGTCGGATCACCGGCGCGCACCTCAACCCCGCGGTCACGATCACGTTCGCACTCTTCCGCGGATTCAGCTGGAAGATGGTTGCGCCGTACATCCTCGCGCAGACCGCAGGTGCCTTCGTGGCCGCTCTGCTGGTGCGCTGGAACTACAACGACATGATCAACGCAGTGGACCCCGGGCACACCACCGCCACCCAGACGATCTTCTCGACGCTTCCCGGTAACGGAACTCTGCCGGTCAGCGTGTCCTCGGCACTGATCGACCAGATCATCGGCACCGCGATCCTGCTGTTCCTCATTGTGGCCGTGACCGATTCGCTCGGCACCGCGCCGATGGCCAATATGGCACCGCTGATCGTCGGCCTCATCGTCGTCGCCATCGGTTTCGCGTGGGCCACCAACGCCGGCTACGCGATCAATCCGGCCCGAGATTTCGGACCTCGCCTGGCGTCGTACATCACCGGATACGGTGGAGCCTGGCGAGATCAATACGGCGGCCTGTACTTCTGGGTCCCGATCGTCGGACCTCTCGTAGGCGGACCGATAGGAGTGTTCCTGTACGACCTGCTCATCGGAAAGAACCTACGCAAACAAGAAGGTTCGACGCCCGAGCCGCCATCACGACTCCCAGCAGACACCCAGACCACAGGAGAGAAGCCATGACCGAGTTCGCAGGAAAGTACGTCGCCGCGATCGATCAGGGAACCACGTCTTCACGCTGCATGATCTTCGATCACGCGGGCACCGTCGTCGCGGTCGATCAGAAGGAACACCAGCAGATCTTTCCGCAGGCCGGTTGGGTCGAGCACGACGCGTCGGAGATCTGGGACAACGTGCGCGCTGTTGCGGCCGGTGCCATGGCCGCAGCGGATCTGACGCGCGAGGACATCGCCGCCGTCGGAATCACCAACCAGCGCGAGACGGCGCTGGTGTGGGATCGCGCAACGGGCAAGCCGATCTACAACGCCATCGTCTGGCAGGACACCCGTACCGATCGCATCGCCACCGCGCTGGGCGGGGGCGATGCCAACAAGTACACCGCCAAGACCGGTCTGCCCTTGGCCACCTACTTCTCCGGCCCCAAGATCAGGTGGATCCTCGACAACGTCGACGGTGCACGGGCGAAAGCCGAAGCGGGAGAACTGTGTTTCGGAAACATGGACACCTGGGTGCTGTGGAACATGACCGGCGGTGTCGACGGCGGGCTGCATTACACCGATCCGACCAACGCCTCACGCACCCTGCTGATGGATCTCGACTCCCTGCAGTGGGACGAGAGCATCTGTGCAGACATGGGCATTCCGATGTCGATGCTGCCCGAGATCCGCTCGAGCTCCGAGGTGTACGGAACCGGCCGTGAGCGTGGACCGTTCAGTGGAGTGCCGATCGCCGGCATCCTCGGCGATCAGCAGGCAGCGACCTTCGGGCAGGCCTGCCTGTCTCCCGGTGAAGCCAAGAACACCTACGGCACAGGCAATTTCGTGCTTCTCAACACCGGTACCGAAAAGGTGATGAGCAAGAACGGTCTGCTGACCACGGTCTGCTACAAGATCGGCGACCAGCCGACGGTGTACGCGCTCGAAGGTTCCATCGCCGTGACGGGCTCGTTGGTGCAGTGGCTGCGCGACAACCTGGGCATGATCTCCTCGGCCGCGGACATCGAGACCGACGCACGGTCGGTGGACGACAACGGCGGTGCCTACTTCGTCCCCGCCTTCTCCGGTCTGTTCGCACCGCACTGGCGATCGGACGCCCGCGGTGCCATCGTGGGATTGACGCGCTTCGTCAACAAGGGGCACCTGGCGCGTGCAGTCCTCGAAGCCACCGCGTATCAGACGCGTGAGGTGATCGAGGCCATGAACGCCGACTCCGGCGTCGATCTCGAGGTGCTCAAGGTCGACGGCGGCATGGTGGTCAACGAACTGCTGATGCAGTTCCAGTCCGACATCCTGAACGTGGACGTGGTCCGTCCCGTCGTGGCCGAAACCACTGCTCTCGGAGCGGCTTACGCCGCCGGACTGGCCGTAGGCTATTGGGAGAGCGAAGACGACATTCGCCAGAACTGGGCCGAGGACAAGACATGGACCCCGTCCATGGACGAAGACCAGCGGGCGAAGTTGTACGCCGGCTGGAAGAAGGCAGTAACACGAACTCTCGATTGGGTTGATGAAGAATGAGTTCCACCACAACGGCCATGAGTCCTCAGGCACGCGCAGATGCGCTGGCGAGGATGGAAGCCGAAGAGCTCGACATTCTGGTGATCGGCGGCGGCGTCGTCGGTGCCGGAACTGCACTGGACGCCGTGACCCGCGGATTGAAAGTGGGTCTGCTCGAAGCGCGTGACTACGCGGCCGGCACGTCCAGCCGCTCGAGCAAGCTCTTCCACGGAGGTCTGCGGTACCTCGAGCAGTTCAACTTCGCGTTGGTATTCGAGGCGCTCAAGGAGCGTTCGCTGGTACTGAACAAGCTGTGCCCGCACCTCGCTCGCCCGGTGCCGTTCATCTATCCGCTCGAGAAGGTGATCGACCGTCCGTACGTCGGGCTCGGCATCGGCGTGTACGACGTCATGGGTGCCGGACGCGGCGTCCCGAGTCACCACAAGCACCTCGGCAAGAAGAAGACGCTCGAGTCCTTCCCGTCGGGCAAGCGCTCGGCGATTCGCGGTGCGGTGAAGTTCTACGAGGGCCAGGTCGACGACGCTCGGCACACGATGATGCTCGCGCGTACCGCGGCCGCCTACGGCGCGTTGTGCGCCAACAGCACTCGCGTCACGGGCTTCCTTCGGGAGGACGACAAGGTCGTCGGCGTCGTGGCGAGCGACCTGGAAACGGGCCGTTCCTTCGAGGTGCGGGCCAAGCAGGTCATCAACGCCGCCGGGGTGTGGACCGACGAGGTGCAGCAGATGGTCGGTGGCCGTGGACAATTCCAGGTTCGCGCCTCCAAGGGGGTGCACCTGGTGGTGCCGCGCAACCGCATCAACAGTGCCACCGGCATCATCACGCGGACCGAGAAGAGTCTGCTGTTCGTCATCCCGTGGGGTAGTCATTGGATCATCGGGACCACCGATACCGACTGGAAGCTCGACCTGGCTCATCCGGCCGCGAGCCAGAGCGACATCGACTACATCCTGGGCCACGTGAACAAATTGCTCGCCGATCCGTTGGACCGCACCGACGTCGTCGGCGTGTATGCCGGACTGCGCCCGTTGCTGTTCGGCGAATCCGATTCCACCAGCACCCTGTCCCGGGAACATGCGGTGTCCAGCCCGGTCCGCGGACTGACGGTCATCGCCGGTGGCAAGTACACCACCTATCGCGTGATGGCCAAGGACGCAGTCGATTCCGCGGTACACGGACTCGAACGCACGGTACCGAAGTGCGTCACCGAGGACATTCCGCTCGTCGGTGCGGACGGCTACCTCGGCGCGTACAACTCCCGCGCTCTGACGGCCGAACGCACCGGTATGCGCGTCTCACGCGTCGAGCATCTGCTCGGCCGGTACGGCACTCTGATGGGTGAGCTGCTGGACTTGATCGACGCCGATGCAGAGCTCGGAAAGCCGCTCGAGAGTGCACCGGAGTACTTGAAGGCAGAGGTGGTCTATGCGGCCAGTCACGAAGGCGCGCAGCATCTCGACGACATTCTGACCCGTCGGACCCGAATCTCGATCGAGGTTCCCGATCGTGGTGAAGCGGCGGCCATCGAGGTGGCTCGTCTGGTTGCACCCATCCTCGGGTGGGACGATCAGCATGTTGCCGAGGAAATCGAGCACTACCGGCTTCGCGTTCTGGCAGAACGGGATTCGCAGGAGCAGCCCGACGACGACACCGCCGATGCAGCTCGACTCGGAGCACCGGACGTGCGCGCCGGGGTGAGCTGAACCGTCAGTCGAGGGATTCGGTGAGGTAGCGCCGCACCGTCGGCCCTACCTCACCGAACCGACTAGGCCTCGATCACGCCCACCAGGCCACTTGTAGTTCGACTCTCCGGTCCGGGTCCGGCTAGATTCCGCGATTGCGACGCTTCATCCCGTACATGGCGGCGTCTGCATTCCGAAGCAGATCGGCTCGATCGCGGGTGTCTGCGTCGGTCCAGCTCGAACCGACTGCCGCGGACACCTGTAGGCCCCCTGGTATTCCGGGTGGTGTGTATCGCCCGGTGAGCTCGAGACGAACTCGCGATGCCAAGAGATCGAGGTCGGAAGGTGAAGCGATGAGGTCTGTGAGCACGACGAATTCGTCGCCGCCGATACGGCATACGATGTCACAGTCGCGCACCGCAGCACTGAGACGCCGCCCGGCTTCGATCAGAACTTGGTCCCCTACCAGGTGACCGTAGGTGTCGTTGATTGCTTTGAAATCGTCCAGGTCGATGAAGAGCAAGCCTATGGCGGACGCGGACGCAGGATGTGGATGGTCGGTCAACCGGCTCATGAAGAACCGCCGATTGGCAAGTCCGGTCAGTTCATCGGTAGACGCTTGCCGTTCGAGCATTTCCTCGGTCTGTTTGCGTGCGGAGATATCTTGGATCTGCGCAATGAATACGTCGGGGCCATTGGTTCGCCTCACTATTGTGGCGTTTCGCTGCACCCAGACCACGGTGCCGTCCTTGCGGACGTACCGCCTTTCGGATTCCACATGTGTACGGGTTCCACTGAGCAGTTGCGCCCGGAGATCGTCGGAGTCCTCGACTTCGTCGGGGTGAACGAAGTCTCGAAAACTCAGCGTGAGTAGCTCGGTCCGGCTGTAACCGAGCAGGCTGCACAGAGCGGTGTTCACATAGATCCAACGTCCGCTGGTATCGAGCTAACCTTTGCCGATAGGGGCGTGCTCCATTGCTACGCGGAACAGCTCGACAGCCTCGTCGCGCTCGCGCTCGGCTTGGACCCTCTCCGTGATGTCCGCTACCTGAACGAAGAAGCCTCGAACGTAGCCATCGACGACATCGGGCACGTAGGTGGTGTGCGTATGCCGGTCCGTTCCCGTTGTATCGGTCAGAACCCGATCGAACTGCTGCTCCTTTCCGCGCAACACTCCCTCGATGAACGGCCTGTTCAGCTCGAACAGTGTGTCGCCGAGTAGGTCCGAAAGATGCAAGCCACGTATCTGTTGCACGGTCAACCCGAAATAGTCGAGGTAGCGATGATTTGCCACGACATTGTGCAGGTTCCTGTCCCAGTAGCCGAGCATGGCCGGCACTCCATCGAGCAGTCCGCGTAAACGTTCGAGTTCACGAGTCGCTTCCATCGCGTCTGTAACGGTAGCCGAGTCGGAGGGAGCCATGGCGCAACTTTCACTTCGGTGGTCCACGGGAGGGGCCCGTCGTTCTTCCCGATATTTCAGTGTGCGCCTTCGAATCGGTCGTTCGCAGCCGTACCGACGTTGTGTTTGCGGTCGTCGTCGACGCCGCGGGAAAGGTTGTTCGATCTTATTGCGAGAATCTGACCGAATTGTGTAGTTCAGCCGGCCACTCCGACGAGCCAATTCGCAATCGACTCGGCCGCTTCGGGTGACGAGGGCACTGCTGTGTGACCCCCGGGTTGTACCGCGAAGGTGACATCGTTGCCGTCGGATCGGTATTGCGTGGCCAATGCCAGTGCGACCGGTACTGGAACAACTGGGTCGGCGGCACCGGCGTCGATTCGTATCGGTATCGCCGGGTCGATGTTGAGATTGAATACGTCGTTGGCGTCGGCGATCTTCGCCAGCGCCGCCGACGCCGGCTTCCCTTTGGGGCCGAGTAGTTGTGATGGCGCAAGTCGACCGAATGAGGTCGGCGACGACAACTCGCCGAAACACCGGTTTTCGACGTCGGGCAGCAGTGCGGTGGCGTCGGCGGAGAGACCACCGTCCCGCAGAATGTCCGAAAAAGCGGGGTCGACCGCGCCTGCCCCCACGATGAACAATGCGGCGAGGCTGACGAGGTCGCCGATACCGGCACCGGACAGCGGGATGGCCGTGGCCCCCTCGATGATCTGCCGCATCCCCGTCGGTGGTGTCACCGCCGTAACGCCGCGCAGTCGCAGCGGGCCCCATTCGCTGAGTTCGGCAGCCGACGCGAACAGCGACGCGACGGCGCCCTCCGAGTGGCCCATGAGCACGACGTCCGAGCCGATTCGGTTGTCGGCCCCGTGCACCGCGCGAGCCGAGTCGATCACGGCTCGCGCGAGGGATGCACCCATCAGATACGGGTGCGGCCCCGGAGTGCCTATGCCTTCGTAATCGGGCCTGACTACGACGAACCCGGCGTCCAGCATCCGACCGGCGACAGCGTCGCCGGTATTGGTGCGAACCACCTCGGGGTCTCCGGCTCGAATTGTCGACGGCGCACATTTGTCCGCGCCGCCGACCGTCATGTGCGAGAACACGAGGATGGGCCATCCACCCGGCGGCGGGGGCGTGCGCGGCAGCGAATAGGACCCGGTCATTTCGGTGGGGCCTCCGTCGACGCCGACCGACGTGTATCGGAAGACGGTCGTGACGGAGGCCCCTGGATGCGCGACCGGTGCGTCGATCACGACTGACTCGGCCACGATTCGCGGGCCTACACCCGAATCGGCATGTGCGACAGGGGCCAGCAGTACCGAGACGACGAGCACCGTCCCCCACCCGAACAGTCGATGGTTCATCGGATGGGAGCCGGGATCAGACCGATGGCGTGCGAGGGTTCGCGGTCCAATCGATCGAGGATATCTCGATAGAAGTGTGCGACCGGTTCGAGTTGTGTCTGATCTACCTTGTCCAGGGTGTCCGCATCGTCGTACATGTACAACGGTCCGGCGATCATGCTCACGATGGGTACACCGGCGAGGAGAACGAACGAAGCGTCGGTCGGAATTCCGCCCAACTGCTTCGGTATCACCGCGTTGAGCATCGACGTGGACCGAACATTGTTGCGTTGCAAAATATTTGCCATGTCGAACTTCAACTGGAGATTGAGATTCTCGAAAATGCCCTTCGGTTCGGGCTCGTCGAGCGTCTGCAGCTGCCCGTCGTCGGTCGTTCGCGCGAACTTGCCGACGTGCTCGATCGTCGCGTTCGCGACGATGTTCCATGGGGTCTCGCGGTCGATCAGGTACTTCTTCATGAAGGCGAGGTGGCTCTGGTAGCCGGTGAAATGGGTGTCGAAGGTGACGAACATCAGACTCTTCTCCCGAAGGGGTGCCCCGGGGTGTTTTGCGGCAAGGCCGTAATGGTCGGCGAGCGCTATGACCTCCGCGGTGCCGCTCGCGTCCTCGACCGCCCCGGTTCCGATCGAATCGTGGTGGGACTGCACCATGATGGTGTCGTTCGTCCGCCCCGGAAGCATTCCGACGACCGTCCGCGCCGTCACTGCCCGGCGGTCGACGGTGAGATCGATTCGTGCGCGGTTGTCATTGCGTGCCAGGGCATCCCGAACTCGAATTCCCTCGTCTCGGGTCACCCACATCCCGGGGATGCTCATCGCCAGCCGGCGGTAGTACTCGTTGTGGTAGCGGTTGGAATCGAAGTAGTCGGCGAGAACTCCTACGAAGCCGATCGCTCCGCCTTCCTGTGCGGCACGAACGGTCGCTTCCAGCGTGGTGACGAAGGGGTTGGACGACAGCATTTTCTCGGGGTCGAAGCGTGCGTCGTCCGGATCGTGAATGAACTCGGCGAAGGGGAGCAGGCCTGCGGTCGGCAGCAGGAAGGTGAGATCGAAGAGCACGATCCGTCCGCGGACGTCGACACCGTCCACCTTCCCCCGGCCGATGTCGACGACGGGAGCGGTGAGGCCGTCCGGCCCGGTGGTTTGCCTTCCGGGGCCCGCATCGGCCGGTATGAACGAATGATTCACCGGTGAAGCGGCGATGTCGTCGTTCCCGATACTCAGGCCCGCGTCCGTCGGAGTCCAGTCGTACGAGGTCACCTCCTCGAAGTGAACGTCCGACAGACCTGCGCTGCGGTAGCGATCGGCAACGTACTGCGCCGCAGCGAGACCACCTGGTGATCCGGTGGACCGAGGTGCCATCTCCGTCAAACTGCGTATCGTCCGCATGATGTTGTCGGGTGAAAGCGCAGTCGGTTCCTCTGCTGCCGCGCTGACCGGTCCGACGGTCGCAGCAGCGACCGCAATCAAACTCGCCGCGATCAATGCCGACGCTCGTCTCGACGTGTGTCTCATGTCCCCCCCAGGGCAGTCTGCAAGTAAAGTACGAATGCGTACCTTACACATCGAAGGAGCATCGTGACCAAGAAATCGATGCCGGAAATCCCGCGAATAGTCGAGGGGGTTTTCTTCACCACCCCGCCCCGGCTGCCACGCGGACCGCACGGTCTCGCCCGTGACGAAGTGGTCGAGAGCCACCGTGAGCGCCTGATGATCGCGTTCACCGAACTCATCGCCTCGCGCGGATACGCTGCCGTTGGGGTCAAGGACATCGTGGACCGATCGTCGGTCTCGAGATCGGCGTTCTACGGGTGCTTCGACTCGAAAGAGTCGTGCGCGGATGCTGCCTACGCCCGATTCATATCCGTCCTGGTGAACAAAATGACAAACAGCCTCGTCCATCGGGCCAGCGAGGATGTGTTCGCCGTTCTGGCCACCTACCTGACGACGCTGGGATCGGACCTGGTGGTTGCACGGGCGTTTCAAGTGGAGATGGATGCGGCTAGTCTACCGGCCAGGGAGCGTCGTAGACAGGCCCTCAGCGGGCTGGCCGCCGTCCTGCATCACGAGATGCAGCGGCAGGCTGCGGTCGACTCCGAACTGGACTCGGAGATCACCGTCGACGCGATGATCGGGGCAATATACGCAGTGAGGCAATTCGCGTCGGACTTGCTCGACACCGAAGCGGAGCCCGATTTGGGGACCGTCACTCCCCGGCTGGCTCGGTGGCTCGAAAATTCTTTACGCAAGCCTCGCGGACATTCGAGTGCGTGACACCGACTCGGAGCACCGGACGTGCGCGCCGGGGTGAGCTGAAACGAACAATGGCGGCAGTCCTCGTGACGAGGACTGCCGCCATTGTCGGCTGTTGCGGGGTCAGCCCTGCAGCAACGTGAACGAGTGTTCGCGAATCAGAATCGACGGCCCGCCTGCCTCGTATGCCTGATCGGGGTCGCTCGATGTCGACTGAGTCCAATGTCCCTTCGGCAGAGTGAATTCCACGGTGCCGGGCGAGGCGTTGACCATCCACGCGAACGACGCATCGGACTCACCGGCACGCATGAGGACAAGAATGCTGTGAGCATTGCCGTCCGACCAATCCTCGTCGGAGAGCTTCTCGCCGTCGGCGCGGTAGAAGTCGACGGTGTCCGGTCCGGCTCCTTCCTCGTCGGAATCGCTGTCGTGGCGGAACCACGTGGGGCGCAGAGCCGGGTGTTCGTCGCGTAGAGCGATCAAGTGGGTGGTGAAGTCGATGAGGTCCTGATCGGCTGTGCTCCAGTCGAACCAGGAGACCTCGTTGTCCTGGCAGTAGGCATTGTTGTTGCCGTTCTGCGTCCGGCCGAGCTCGTCGCCGCCGAGGATCATCGGCACGCCGGCCGAGAGCAACAGCGTCGCAAGGTGATTGCGCTGCTGACGGGCCCGGAGTGCGTTGACGCCCTCGTCGTCGGTCGGGCCCTCGGCTCCGCAACCCCACGAACGGTTGTCGGACTCGCCGTCCTGACTGTCCTCGCCGTTCTCCTCGTTGTGCTTGTCGTCGTAGGAGTTCAAGTCGGCCAATGTGAAGCCGTCGTGTGCGGTGATGAAGTTGACGCTGGCCAACGTGGGTCGACGAGTGCTCTCGTAGACGTCCGGGCTCCCCGTGACGCGCTGAGCCAGTGCCGGAAGTGCGCCGCTCTCGCCGCGCCAGAAGTCACGGACGTCGTCGCGGAACTTACCGTTCCACTCCGACCAGCGGGCCGGGAAGCCGCCCACCTGGTAGCCCTGGGTGTCCCACGGTTCGGCGATGAGTTTGACCGGTGCGAGCGTCGGGTCCTGGTGAACCAGGCTCAGGAATGCGCTGTGCACGTTCAGGTCCGAGTCCTGACGCGTCAGCGTACTGGCGAGGTCGAAGCGGAACCCGTCGACGTGCATCTCGGTCACCCAGTAGCGCAGCGAGTCCAGGATCAGTGCCAGGGCAGCGGGGTGACCGACGTTGAGGCTGTTGCCGGTGCCGGTGGTGTCGTAGTACGCGCTGCGGTCCTCGTCGACCAGACGGTAGTGCGAGCCGTTGTCGATTCCCTTGAGCGAGAGCGTCGGTCCGAGGTGATTGCCCTCGGCGGTGTGGTTGTAGACGACGTCGAGAATGACCTCGATGCCGTTCTCGTGCATGGCCTTGACCAATGCCTTGAACTCGTCCACCTGGCCGCCGGTGTCGCCGCTGCTGCTGTACTCGTTGTGCGGTGCGAAGAAGCCGATGGAGTTGTAGCCCCAGTAGTTCCGCCGCCCCTCCTCGAGCAGATGCGAGTCCTGAACGAACTGGTGGATGGGCAGCAGCTCCACCGCGGTGACGCCGATGCGCTTGAGATGTGCGATCGCGGCGGGATGCGCCAGACCGGCGTAGGTACCCCGAATATCCTCGGGCACATCGGGATTGGTGGCAGTGAAGCCCTTGACGTGCACCTCGTAGACGACCGTGCGATCGAGTGGTGTGCGCGGTGACTCGTCGCCGGACCAATCGAAGTTCGACTCCACGGCAACGGAATACGGCATGTGCGGGGCCGAGTCCTCGTCGTTGCGGGTCTCCGGCTCGGCGTGGAGGTGGCTGAACACCGATTCGTTCCAGTCGACCTGACCGGTGATGGCGGTGGCATACGGGTCGAGGAGCAACTTCGCGGAGTTGTGCCGCAGCCCCGACGCGGGATCCCATGGACCGTCGACACGCAGTCCGTAGCGTGTACCCGGCGTGACGTCGGGAACCAGATCGTGGAAGACGTGGCCGGTACGCAGCGTCAACGGTGTTGTACTGCGCTCTGTTCCGTCTTCGTTCAGCACGACCACGGACACCGAGTCCGCGGTTTCGGAGTAGACGGCAAGGTTGGCACCGTCGTTCGACAGACGCGAGACGCCCAAGGGGTACGTGAGACTTGATGAGAGGGGCATGCTCGCGGCAGTACCCCCGTGGGGGATCAGCGAAACGCCTGCATACCGGTCGTTCGGCTAGTATCGATGCCGAGATCGCGCCCGCCGGACTGGAGCGGAACGACAGTACGAAGGACGAGGCGATGAATTCCCCACAACCCGATGGCAGTTCGGCCCAGCTGGACGAGCTGTTCCCGGGTGACAACGCCACCGACGCGCGATTCCGGGAACTGGACTGGGCGGCGACCGATCTGGGGCCGGTGGAGAGTTGGCCGCAGGAGTTGGTGACGGCCGTCCGCACCGTCATGCCGTCGACGATCCCGATGCTGATCTGGTGGGGCCCGCATCTGGTGCAGATCTTCAACCACACGTACACCGATTTTCTCGGGGACAAGTTTCCGCAGGCTGCAGGTCAGCGAGCCAGCGAGAGCTGGTCCGAGATATGGGACGACGTGGGCGTTCTCTGCGCCCACGTGGTCGAGGACCGCAAGCCCGTGCACGGCGTTCGGCAGCTGTTCGTCATGAATCGGTTCGGCTACCCCGAGGAGACGTACTGGACCTTCTCGTACAGCCCGATCTTCGGGGCCGGACGGACGGTACTCGGCGTGTTCGTCGCCACGACCGAGGTCACGATGCAGGTACTCGGCGAACGCCGCATGCACGCGCTGCTCGCCCTGGGCTCGCTGACGGGTGACGGCGCCGAGGGACCGGTAGGCATCTGCCGCGCCGCGGTCGAGACGCTGGGTGACGAGGCCCGCGAGTTTCCCCTCGTGGTGGCCTACCTGCGCCGCGACCTCGCCGAAGACGGGCAGCTCGATCACATCGCGACCTCGGGCGCACTCGGCTGCGACGACGCGACCTGGGACCTTGCCCACGTTCTCGAAGTGTGTGACGGACGCGTTCCCTGTTCGACGGTCGAGATTGCCGGATCCGTCGCGCAGGCGGTCATCGTTCCGCTGACGCTCGCGGGACATGCTCAGCCCATCGGAGCCCTGTTGGTCGGAGTCGACGAATTTCGCGCCCGTGACGACTCCGTCGTGTCCTTCTCGATCGCGGTGGCCGAGCGGGTGTCCACGGCCCTGACCGCCTCGCATGCTTTCGAAATGGAAAGGCGACGCGTCGCGGCACTCGCCGAAGCCGACGAGGCGAAGACACGGCTGCTCGAGAACGTCGGACACGAGTTCCGCACGCCGCTGACCTTGCTCGCCGGCCCGTTGGATTCGGTGCGTGAGAGTGTCGACTCGACGCTGACCGACGTCGATCGTGAGTCCTTGGACGTCGTTCACCGCGCCTCGACTCGACTGCGTCGACTGGTCGACGATCTCCTGGACGTGGTCAGTGCCGATGCCGGTCAGCTGCGTCCCCGCCTCGAACCCACCGACCTCGGAGCGGTGACGCGCGACTGCGCGTCGCTGTTCGAGGCGGTGGCGTCGGACAAGGGTCTCGAGCTCGTGGTCGACGTAGCCGACGACGTCGTCGTCCTCACCGACGGTGAGATGTGGACGAAGATCGTGTTCAACCTCGTCGCGAACGCCGTCAAATACACGCCGGTCGGTCGGATCTCCGTGCGCCTGCGGACCGAGAGCGACGTCGTCCGCTTGGTCGTTGCGGATACCGGCCTCGGGATCCCCGCAGAGGACCTGCCGCTGATCTTCGATCGATTCCATCGAGTCGAACGATCGGGTGCCCACAGCATCGAAGGATCCGGTATCGGACTGGCACTCGTATCGGACCTGCTCACCGTCTTGCGCGGTCGTATCGACGTCGAGAGCGAGGCGGGCCGCGGCAGTACCTTCACCGTCGTGGTTCCGCGCCTGCCCGCCGAGGCGGCTGCAGCCGTCGAACGTCCGGTCGCCCCCGCCGATTCGGTGTCGGCGATATTCGCCGCGAGCGACTCGGCGACGGTGACCACCGAGCGCGCGGACATTCTTCTCGTCGAGGACAACGTCGACATGCGTAACTACCTGGTGCGCCTGCTGACCGACGAGGGCTGGTCCGTCACCACCGCGGGCGACATCGAGACCGCACTCGGCAGCGCTCGATCGACGATGCCCGGCCTCGTGCTCTCCGACGTTCTGCTGCCCGGACGCAGCGGTCTGGAACTCGTGGACGAGATCCGCCGCGACGACGCCTTGCAGCGGGTGCCGGTGATCCTGCTGACCGCGCGAGCGGGAACCGACTTCGTGCTCGACGGGCTCGGGCGCGGGGCCGACGACTACATCGTCAAACCGTTCCACGACCGAGAGTTGGTGGCTCGAATTCGAGTGCACCTCGAACTCTCGCGCGTGCGCGAACAACTGATCCAGGAAAGCGGCAACGAGGCCGCGACACTACGGACTGCACTCGACACCCGCGGATCCATCGGCCGAGCCGTCGGAATCCTGATGTCGGTGTACCGCATCGACGCAGACGCTGCCTTCACGCAGCTGACCGAGCTCTCGCAGAACACCAACCGCAAGACCCGCGACTTGGCGGCGATGATCGCCGACGATTTCACCGCCGGGCTCGGCCGAGAGCGTCAGTGATTGCGGCGGTAGTTCTCTCGCTCGCGTTCCATCTCGGCCATCTTCTTCGGGCTCTTCAGATCGGCCGGTAGCCCGTGGATCTCGAGGCGTCGAGCGCGATTCTGGTCCATGTAGGCGGCGGTGTAGAACAGTGCGAGCAGCAAACTGAGCAACACCATCGACGCGCGTAGCCAGATCGCTCCCGGAAACAGAACGAAGAATCCGATGAAGATCGGCAGGAACGGGATCATCGACCGCAGGATGTGACGTGGTGTCGCTCCTGGGCCGACGAGGTCGCGTCGAACCCAATCCTGCATGGAGTCAGGCAGTTTGCGGCCGAGGACGGCGTAGCCCAGCCACTGACCGAAGCGCGGGCGGGTAGGACGAGTGTTCACGACAGTGCCCCTGCTGCGATGGCCGCGTCGTTGACGCGGGTGAGGACGCGTCGTAGTTCGTCGAGTTCGGCGAGTGACGCTCCGAGTTTCGAAACGACGGTGGGTGGAATTTTCTCGGCTTTCTTGCGAAGCGCGGCCCCGGCCGGGGTGAGCGCGACGAGTAGAACGCGCTCGTCCTCGGCGCTTCGATTGCGGGTGAGCAACCCCATCGACTCCAGACGCTTGAGAAGCGGCGAGAGGGTGGGGGAGTCGAGTTGCAGGGCCGATCCGATGGCCTTGACCGACATCGGCGATTCGCCCCACAGCGCCAGCATCACCAGATACTGCGGATGCGTCAGTCCCATCGGCTCGAGCAGTGGCCGATACACCGACAGCACGGCGCGGTTGGCGACGGCGAGCGCGAAGCAGACCTGGCGGTCGAGCGCGAGTGGATCTTCGGTGGTCGTCACGGTCCCCAGGCTACCAGGATTGGTTAGTGCACTAACCATTAGTGGACGAAGCGATGCGGTGAAATCGGAACTGGATGCCCGAAAAGCGTTGCAAAGAAGGGTGAATGCTCGTGCAGTGATGTGTTGCCAGAGTCCCGGTCGGTCCGAATCGGGTGGATGTTCGTACGGCGTTCCATCCAGTCGGTTGCTGTGCAATGCTCCATGCAATTCGCCGTTCCCCTGTGACAAATCCCGAGAGGATCGCCATGCGTCGTCGACGCATCTTCACCACGTTCGCCGTCGCCGCCGCGCTGTCCGTGTCCTCGGTCGGCATTGTGTCCGCCAATCCTGCCGTCTCGGCCGCCCGCATCGTCGATACCGTGATCGCATCCGACACCCTGCGCACGCTGAGTGTCGAATCGCCTGCGATGGGGGCCGTTGTCGACGTGCAGGTGCTGACTCCGGCAGCGAAGACCGGATCGCGGCCGACTTTGTACATGCTCAGCGGAATCGGCGAAGAGGATCCGAACAACAGCATGTGGCTCCGCAAGGGCGGAGCGGCCGAATTCTTCGCTGACAAGAACGTCAACGTCGTGCTACCGCTGGCCGGACCGGGCAGCTTCTACACCGACTGGCAACGGGACGATCCGAAACTCGGCCGCTATCAATGGGAAACGTTCCTGACCGAGGAGCTTCCTCCGCTGATCGACGCGTCTGTGGACGGCAACGGACGCAACGCGATTGCCGGGCTGTCGATGGGGGCACAGTCGGCCATGATGCTGGCCGCACGTAATCCCGATGTCTACTCCGGGGTGGCGTCGTACAGCGGGTGTTTCGCCTCCTCGGAGCCCATGGGGCAGGCGAGTATCCGCGCGATCGTCGGAGCGTTCGGCGGCAATGCGGACAACATGTGGGGCGGTCCTCTCGATCCTGCCTGGGCGCAACATGATTCGGTGGTCAATGCCGAAAGCCTGCGCGGCACCGACGTGTACGTGTCGGTGGGAACGGGAGCGCCGGGCCGCCACGAAAGTTTCGACAGCGCGTCGGCGCTCGACGTGGTGGTGGTCGGTGGTCTCATCGAGGTGGGCGCGAACTACTGCACCCATCGGCTGGCGGATCGACTGAGCCAGTTGAACATCCCCGCGACGTTCGACTTCACCGAAACCGGAACCCACTCCTGGCCCTACTGGGTGGAACAACTGCCCAAGAGCTGGCCGACACTGGCCGGATCGCTCGGGATCTGAGCTCACCCGCGGTTGGTGTCGCGAAAGTCCTTGGGAGTGCACCCGAAGCGCGCCCGAAAGGCGCGGCTGAAGTGCGCCGGGTCGGTGAATCCCCACGATGCCGCCAGGGCTCCGATGGTGGTGCGGGCATTCTGTGGCTCGCACAGAGCCCGTTTGACGCCGTCGAGTCGCTGCATCCAGATCCACTCACTGGCGGTACACGGCTCACCGGCGAACGCTCGATGCACCGTACTCAGCGACAAGTGCAGGGAGGCGGCCACTTCCGTCACGGTCAGGTCCGGATCTCTGAGCCGCGCCGTCATCGCACGCTTGATCTCGCCGAGTCTCTCGGACGCTGCATACGGTGCTGGCTTCTCGACCCCGGTCAGCCCGACCAGGCCTGCGACCAGGATGTACTCGACGCTCTGCGACACGGCCTCGGCCGACGCGGTACTCATGTCGGCGTCGTCCATGATCGACGAGATCATGCTCACGAGCAGTTTTCCTGCGCCTTGCCGTCCGGACACCGCCCGCGCGGTCAGCGAACCCGTGTCCCGGACGAGCGTTCGCAGCGTTGCTCCGGGGAGCATCAGCACGTACTGGGCAAACGGGTCGTCGAAGCGAAGACTGTACGGCCGGGTGGTGTCGTAGAGCGCGAAGTCTCCCGGTTGCAGGACCGCCGTGCGGTCGTCCTGGACGACGAACCCCGTTCCCGACGTCTGGACGCTGACCAGAAAGTAGTCGTCACTGGTTCGGGAGATACCTGCAGGCGTCCGCAGCACGGTCTGAGCTGTCGCAGACACTCGCGACAATCCGAGAGTCGCAAGTCCGGTGGACTCGATATGCCCGGTGATGGCCGACGCGTTCTCGGGAATCGTGCACTCGAGATCGACGTACGTCCGACTCACCGCAGCGGTCCAGAAATCGACGCTGTCGGCCAGATCGACGGAGTCGGTGCGCAGCGGATCGGCCATGTCAGGTACCTCCCGTCTCCTCACAGGGTAGAACGCTCCGCAGCGGTACGCAGTAGACCCGTGCGGTCGTGGCAGCCGAAATACTCGAAGTACTGCTCGTCCGCCGCCGCGACGGTCACCTCGTGATAGAGCCGTAGCGACGCCGCGGGCCCCATCGTCGACAGATACTTCAGCGCGGCACCGAAGATGGCGACATGCGTCGGATGCGACTCGGCCCATGCTTCGAGGTCGCTCAGACTGCGCCACCAACTCATGCCGAACGATTTGTCGGTATCGACGCCGTTGTCGTCGACCACCGTCATGTATCGGTTGGCGAAGCAACCGATGTCCAGGCCGTCGTCGCGAAGAAAGTCCATGCCGGCGCGCAACACCGGTTCGACGTCCCGCAGGTACATCTCTCGTTCGGACCCGGCTGTATCGACCCAGTCCTGCCCGGATCGAATGAGGCAGATGTTCTCCTGCGGCACGATCCTGACCCTGTCGCCGTCGCGAGCAAGTTCCGGCTTCCCGCTGGGAGCAAGTGAGTCGCTCTGCGACAACGGGATTCGATCCCGGACCCCGCCCCAGTAGGCATGTTCCTCGATGGAACCACTGAGCGAATCCGTCAGAGTGGCAACACCTTCCATGCGGCCGGTGGAGGAGAAGAGTGTCTCGTAGCGGTCGACGGTCGGTCTGATGATTTCGACGAAGCGGCCTCCGACGCTGGTCCAGTGCCGACCGACGGTATCGAACCAGCGGTCGAACACTGCGACGTCGTCCCAGTAGCCGATGAACACCGTCGTGTCGATGCCCTCCTCGTCGGTGTACCGGGCTCGGTCCCTTCGGGATGGGCCCTCGTCACCCCACGGGGAAGCGTCGGGCATGCCCTGTATTCCGAAGTAGCCCATCACGACTCGTTCGGTGGATACCGGAAAGCGGGCGACGTACGACGGGAAGGGTGGCTGGTAGCCCTCGGGTGTGCGACGCGGACACGACCGGGGAACGACGAGATGGGCGGGAATTGCCGACTCGAGTTCAGACACGAGCGGCGCCCTCGTCGAGAGCGAGCTGCTCGGTGATCTCCAGACGTAGCTCGGCCGCGACGTCCTCGGTGAAGTCGTAGCGCGTATTCGCACCGGGCTGCGTCCCCTGAACGACGCGGTCGCCCGGAGTCTTGTTGAGCCACAACCGTGTCACGTCGGAACGGGAGTAGTGGCCGGCCGGGTCGGCGGCGGCCTTGGCGATCGAAATGAGGCTGGTGTCGATGTCGGCGTAGACGATGCCTTCCGCGTCGGGTGCGAGCGGCTCGTGCATCAGTTGGCCGTCGGGCGCGAAGATGCGGGCATGACCGCCGCCTGCGGTGAGCATCGCGCGCTTGGCGTCGTCGGTGCACATGATGTCGATCATCTCGGGGGAGACGGTCGCGCAGGGACTGATGACGAAGCAGCCGCCTTCGACGGCGTAGATGCGGCTGGCAGCGGTGTTGACCTCCGGCCCGAGGGCGTAGGCCGCGCCGGTGTAGAGCGAGAAGCTGGGCCAGGCACCGATGTGCACCTGCTCGTTCTGGGCGTACATCGCGTACTTCGACAACGGTTGCAGGTGCTCCCAGCAGCACAGTGCGCCGACGCGTCCGAGGTCGGTGTCGTATACCGACAGGTCGGAGCCGTCACCTTCGCCGTACACGGTGCGTTCGACGTGAGTCGGCTTGAGCTTGCGGCGCATCGCGACGGTCTTGCCTTGGGCGTCGATGATCCACTGGGCGATGTAGAGGCTGGCCTTGTATCGCTCGCTCAGGCCCATCACGACCATGATGTGATTGTCCTTGGCGGCCTGCGCAATTCGAGCCGCCTGCGGTGTTCCGTACTCCAGTGAGTTGTCGAAGTAGCGCTGCGTGAACTGAAACCCCCACGCCGGTGCGTCGAGCCAGATGTACCAGGGATAGCCGGGCAGGTAGGTCTCGGGAAATGCGATGAGCTCGGCTCCGGCGCGGGCCGCGTCCTCGATCAGGCCGATCGCCTTGTCGATCGACGCGTCGAGATCGAGAAATACCGGCGCGGCCTGGACTGCTGCGGCGCGAAACTGGTGGTGTGTCATTGCGGGCCTTTCGTATGGGAGGGCACCAGTTTTGCCTGCTGAGAGGCCGATGGATGGCCTCGAAGTGTCGGAATAGTTGACTCTCCGTCGCATGCCAGGGCGGTGAAACACGGCGGTAACCGGGGCCGGGTGTCTCGACACACGATCGTCACGCGAGGAGGTCGATCGGCGGTGCGCATCTACCGCACAATGTGTGCGCGATCACACAAGACCTCCTCGCCTGTCCGGGCGCAGTCTGGACCGGACACGCCACAGGTGCCGCGATCGGCACCCGAGAAGGAGCCAACACACATGACTGCAGTCCAGGAATCGGCCGCACCGTCGTTGCCGACCGACACCGCCACCGAGCTCTACATCGCGGGGCAGTGGCACGGCGCTTCCGACGGAGGCACGTTCACCGACATCAACCCCACGACGGAACAGCCGCTCGCCGAAGTTGCTGCAGCCACCGCGTCGGACGTCGATGCAGCGGTGCGTGCCGCCCGTGCCCAGCTCGGTGGTGAATGGGGCGCGACGCCCGGAGCAGTGCGCGGGAAGCTGCTCAACCGGATTGCCGATCTCATCGAACGTGACGGGGACCTGCTGGCACGGCTCGAGGCTCTCGACGTGGGCAAGCCCGTGGGTCAACCGGCGATGCTCGACATCCCCAATGCCGCAGCCACGTTCCGGCACTTCGCCGGCTGGGCCGACAAGATCACCGGCAGCTCCATCCCCACTGCGGGCTACTTCGGCCAGCCGACGCACTCGTACACCGTCCGTGAGCCGGTGGGCGTCATCGGCATGATCGTTCCCTGGAACACCCCGCTGATGATCGCCGCGTGGAAGCTCGCGCCCGCGTTGGCCGCCGGAAACACCGTGGTCGTCAAGCCGCCGGAGGACGCGCCGTTGTCCATCCTGCATCTGGCTCGTCTGATCGACGAGGCGGGAGTACCTGCCGGAGTGGTCAATGTTGTTCCAGGGCTTGGAGAAGTGACCGGCGACGCGTTGGTCGGGCATCCGGACGTAGACAAGATCAGCTTCACCGGCAGCCCTCGGGTCGGCAAGCTCATCGCCAAGAAAGCTGCCGATACGTTCAAGCGAACCACGCTCGAACTCGGCGGCAAGTCCCCGCAGATCATTCTCGAGGACGCGGATCTCGAGGCGGCGATCAACGGAACCGCGATGGGATTGTTCTTCAACCAGGGCCAGGTGTGTGCGGCCGGGACGCGGGTTCTGGTGCATCGCTCGCTGTACTCGCAGGTGGTCGACGGTCTGGCCGCTGCGGCGTCGGCTCAGGTCCTGGGTGATCCGTTCGATCCGTCGACGACGATGGGCGCGCTGGTCAACGCGAAGCAACGCGACAGCGTGCTGGGGTACATCCAGGCCGGACGCGACGGCGGAGCGCGAGTGGCGGCGGGTGGCGGACGGCCCGACGGCGCAGGGTATTTTGTCGAGCCGACGATCTTCACCGACGCGGACAACGACATGAAGATCGCGCAGGAGGAAATTTTCGGCCCCGTCGGCACGGTGATTCCGTTCGATACCGCCGACGAGGCCATCGCCGTCGCCAACGGCACGGTGTACGGACTGGCCGCGAGCATCTGGACCCGCGACGTGTCGAGGGCGCACACCCTGGCTGCGCAGGTTCGGTCCGGCGCTGTGTGGGTGAACGGTTGGGCCGCAATCGATCCCGCCCTCCCCTGGGGCGGTATGAAATCCAGTGGCACGGGCCGTGAACTCGGATGGGCCGGTATCGAGGCCAACACCGAGGAAAAAGTCGTCACGATCGTTCTGTAGACGGGCCCGTAGAAGACACCCCCACAATCGCACCAGCACAAAAGGATCGACGTCATGACAGATAAATCGACCGACTACATCGTCGTCGGAGCAGGATCAGCAGGAAGCGTCATCGCGCGGCGCTTGCTCGATGCCGGGCATACCGTGCACGTGATCGAAGCCGGACCGGTGGATACCGACCCGGCGATCCACTCACCCCAGGGCTGGCCGACGCTGCTCGGCGGATCACAGGACTGGGGACTGTTCACCACCCCGCAGAAGCACGCGAACGATCGGCGGATCTTCTGGCCGCGTGGACGCGTACTCGGCGGCAGCTCGTCCCTCAACGGAATGATCTACGTCCGAGGACATTCCAGCGACTACGACGGGTGGGCGTCCGCCACCGGCGATGCCGGGTGGTCGTGGGAGAACGTGCTGCCCCTGTTCAAGCGCTCGGAGTCACACGAGCTCGGAGCCAACGAGTTCCACGGCGGCGACGGGCCACTGCCGGTGTCCATCATGGGCACCCCGCATCCACTGGCGGCGGCCTTCGTGGATGCGGCCGTCGAGCACGGGCACAAGCTCATCGACGACTTCAACGCCGACGAGATGGTGGGCGCGGGCTACAACCACACCACCACCCGTGACGGTGAGCGGATGAGCGCGTGGAAGAGTTTCGTCGGGCCGGTGCTGAACAATCCCGATCTGACCGTCACCACCGGTGCGCTCGTCCACAAGGTGGTGCTCGAGAACGGACGAGCGGTGGGAATCGAGTTCAGTCGCGGCGGCTCCGAAGTACAGCGTGCGTTCGCCGACCACGAGGTGGTCCTGTGCGGTGGAGCCCTCGGCTCACCGAAAACGTTGATGCTCAGTGGAATCGGGCCATCGGATCACCTGTCTGCTATCGGGGTCGACACAGTCGTGGACCTGCCCGGCGTCGGCGAGAACCTGCACGACCATCTGCTGCTCAGCAACATCTACGAGTCACTCGAGCCGCTCGCGGCCGGCACCAACAACCTGCTCGAGGCGCAGTTGTACGCCCGCAGCACAGGATGGGTCGGCGCCGCACCGGATCTGCAGCCGCTGTTCATGCACATTCCGTACCCGGCAGACGGATACCCGGTGCCAGAGAACGGCTACACCATCGCACCCGGCATCGTCGCTCCCCGCTCGCGGGGGACCCTGCGGCTGGCGTCCTCGGACCCGAGCGAACTACCGCTGGCGGATCCGAACATCCTGGCCGATCCGTACGACCTCGAAGCGATGGTCGACGCGGTGGAAATCTGCCGCGAGATCGGTGCCTCCGACGCATTCGCACCCTGGCGCAAGGCCGAGGTGGTTCCAGGACCGAGCGCGCGCACCCGCGACGATCTGCGAGCCTACGTCCGCCAGACCGCGGGTACGTATCACCACCAGGTCGGAACCTGCAAGATGGGAGCCGAGTCGGACGCGAATTCCGTTGTCGGAGCTGATCTTCGAGTGCGAGGAGTCGACGGCCTACGAGTCGCGGACGCGTCTGTCATGCCGACGGTGCCGTCGGGCAACACCAACGCGCCGTCCATCATGGTCGGTGAACGCGCCTCGGATCTGATTCTCGGGGCGTGATTCGTGGTCGGGTGAGGGCGGCGGGTACGCCCTCACCCGGCGCGATACTCGCGCGGCGACATGCCGTACGTCTCCTTGAACAGTTTCGAGAAGTTCGATGAATCGATCAAACCGTTTCGCGCGCAGATGGTTCCGATGCTGTCTGCCGCGAAGCGGGGGTCGCGTAGTTCGCGGTGGCATCGGTCGAGTCGCCTGGATCTGATCCAGCCGGCCACGGTACGGCCGTCGGACTCGAACAACTTCTGCAAGTAGCGCGTCGAAATATGCAGTCGCGCAGCGATCGACGCCGTGGACAGTGTGGGATCGGACAGATGCGACTCGACGAGGCTCTTGGCCTCGATCAGTAGCGTGGAACCCGGCGCATCGTGGGGAGCCGCATCGTCGAGAGCAGCACAGAGAAGGTCGAGCACCGCGTTCTCGAGCATCGGCGTCGCCGGCAGTGTTCCGTCTGCGGCGTTGCGGCGCAAATTGAACAGAAACGGCGAAACCAACGCGCCGACGCCGTGATCGCCCTCGATGCGACGCGCGGCAACAGTCGTCAACTCACGGGAATCGATGCGGAGCGCGTCGCGGGGGAACATCACCACGAACATCTCGAAGTCTCCGACGAAATGCAGATCGTACGGGGCACTGGTGTCGTACACCGCGAAGTCGCCCGGCTCCAGCACGGCCTCGCGGTCGTTCTGAACCAGCGTGCCGCGGCCGGTCAATTGCAGTCCGACCTTGATCAGGCCGGGATCGGCACGCTTGATGGTGGCGCGGGTGCGCCGCACGTCCACCTCGCGCCCGGCGACCTCGCTCAGTTGCAGCGATCCCAACGTCGACGACACCAGGGTGCCCTGGAACGGAGACTGCCCGGTGGACACAGCGTCGAGCGGCACGAACGCCGTCGAGACGTTCTCGCGCCATTGCTCGAAATCCTGTGCCACCGGGCTCATGTCATACGACCGGGCGGTTGTCGATCAGCCTGCGGGCCTTACCGATCGAACGCTCCAACGCCGCCTGCGGCAGTACGTCGACGTTCACCGTCACACCGATCCGATTCTTGACCAGCTTCTGCAGCGTCACGCCAAGGCCGGCGTACTGATCGGACGGCACATCGGGCCTGGCCTCGACCCGCACCGTCAGGGAATCCATTCGGCCTGCGCGATCGAGTACACATTGGAACTGAGGTGCGAGTGCGGGGACACCCAGGATGAGCTCCTCGATCTGCGTCGGGAAGAGATTGACGCCGCGCAGGATGATCATGTCGTCGGTCCGGCCGGTGACCTTCTGCATCCGACGCATCGTGCGGGCCGTGCCCGGCAGCAGACGCGTCAGATCCCGGGTGCGATACCGCACGATCGGCATCGCTTCCTTGGTCAGGGAAGTGAACACCAATTCACCCTCCTCGCCGTCGGGCAGAACTTCGCCGGTCACCGGATCGATGATCTCCGGGTAGAAATGATCCTCCCAGATGTGCAGTCCGTCCTTGGTTTCGACGCATTCCATCGCCACACCCGGTCCCATCACCTCGGACAGGCCGTAGATGTCGACGGCATCCATCGCCAGAGTGTTCTCGATTTCGGTGCGCATCTCCTCGGTCCACGGCTCGGCACCGAACACTCCGGTCTTCAGCGACGTCTTCGCGGGATCGATCCCCTTCTTCACCATGGCGTCGACAATCGTCAGCATGTAGGACGGGGTGACCAGGATGGCGTCGGGTTCGAAGTCCTGGATCAGTTGGATCTGACGATCGGTCATGCCACCGGACATCGGAATGACCGTGCAGCCGAGTCGTTCTGCGCCATAGTGTGCGCCGAGCCCGCCGGTGAACAGTCCGTACCCGTAGGCCACGTGCACCTTGTCCGACGGCTTGACGCCACCCGCGCGGAGACTGCGGGCGATCAGATCGGCCCAGTTGTCGATGTCCTTGGCGGTGTAGCCGACGACGGTCGGGCGACCGGTGGTGCCCGAGGATGCATGAATGCGCGAGACCTGGTTCTGCGGTACGGCGAACATGCCGAACGGGTAGTTGGCCCGCAGGTCCTGCTTGGACGTGAAGGGGAACTTCGCCAGATCGCTCAGGTCCTTCAGGTCGCTGGGATGCACTCCTGCATCGTCGAAGGCCTTCTTGTAGTGCGCCACATTGTCGTAGGCGTGTTGCAGTGACCACCGCAGACGCTCCAACTGGAGAGCGGATATCCGGTCGCGAGAAGCGAACTCGATGTCGGGGGTGTCGGTGGGGGTGGACAAGACGCTGGTCATGGCAGTCTCCGGGGGATCAGGCGTCGAAGTCGACGGTGACGGTGTCGCTGACGGGGAAGGTTTGGCAGGTGAGTACGAAGCCGGCGTCGACCTCGTTGTCCTCGAGCGCATAGTTGCGACGCATGTCGACGTCGCCGAAGGTCACCTTCGCACGGCACGTGCCGCACACTCCGCCCTTGCAGGCGAACGGAAGATCGGAGCGCAGCTGCTCTCCCGCGTCGAGAATCGACTCGTCCTGAGGCAGTGCGCCTTTCACCTCACGGCCGTCGAGGATGATGGTGACCTCGCTGCTGGGCCCGGTGACGCCGGGCTCACGGTGCTTCTCCTGCGGCGGCGGAATGTCGTCGACGTAGAACAGTTCGTGGTGAATGCTGCTCTTGGCGACACCAAGCTCCTTCAGCACGTCCTGTGCGTCGTTGACCATCCCGAAGGGGCCACACAACCAGAAATGATCGATGTCCGGTGTGGCGACGACAGTGTCGAGTATTTCGCGCAAGCGCTCGGCATCGAGCCTGCCGCTGAACAACTCGACCTCACGCGGTTCGCGGGACAGGACATGAATGATGTCGAATCGACTGCCGTACTGGTCTTTGAGGTCGGCTATCTCCTCGGCGAACATCACCGTACGTGTGCGCCGATTGCCGTACAGAAGAACCACTTCGGCATCGGGGTTGGCGAGCACGGAGGCCGCGATCGACAGCATCGGGGTGATGCCGGATCCGGCCGCGATGAGAACGTGCCTGCCCGCCACTGCCGGGTCTGCATGGAAATTTCCGGTCGGACCCTGAACGTCGATGCGGTCGCCGGCCTTTACCTCGCGGACGAGCCAGGACGAGAAGAGGCCATCGCTGACCTCGCGAACGCCGACGCGGGGACGCGAGCCCGCGGGTGCACAGATCGAGTAGGAGCGGCGATGCTCGACACCGTCGATCGTGCGGCTGAGCATCAGTGACTGACCCGGCTTGAAGTCGAATTCCTCGCGCAGATCCTCCGGTACGTCGAAGGTGACGGCCACTGCGTCGTCGCACAGTGATTCCACATCGGCGACGGTCAGGGTGTGAAACGGCTTGTTGCGCTGGGTCTTCTGTACGGGCTCGGCGGTGACGGTCATCAGATTTCCTTGACGTGGTCGAAGGGTTCGAGGCAGTCGTCGCACCGGTACTGTGCCTTGCACAGCGTCGCGCCGAACTCCGACGTCAGACGGGTGTTGACGGAACTGCACTGCGGGCAGGCGATCTCACGGGGTTTGACCGTCAGGGTCAACGGAACCGGACCGGAGGTTCGGGTCGGAGCAGGACCGGGCGTCGAGTAACCGGATTCGCGTAGCTTGCGCAGACCCTCCTCGGAAATCCAGTCGGTACTCCACGCCGGGGTCAAGCTGGTGACGATCTCGACGTCGGAGTACCCGTGATCGGTCAGCTTGTGCGCGATGTCGTCGCGCATCGTCGCCATCGCCGGGCACCCCGAGTACGTCGGGGTGATGGTGACGAGCACGCTGCCGTCCTCGCGGACTTCGACGTCACGGAGGACGCCGAGGTCGTCGAGGGTGAGCAGCGGCATCTCGGGATCCATCACGGTAGCGGCGATCTCACGCGCCGTTCGTTGAAGTGTGGTCACCAGACTCCCTCCGGATGTGCCCTGGCAACGACCTGCATCTCGGCGATCAACGGCCCGAAGGCTTCGGTATGAATTCCACGTCGACCTCCGCGGCCGCCGATGGTCCCGACGGATTTACCCTCGGGTGCCTCGAGCTCCGCGGCGTGCAGAACCTGTGCGAGAACGGAATCGAACTCCTCGCGAACATCCCGAGGGTCGACGGCAACGCCCACCTCGGCCAGGGCGATCTCCTCGTCCGTGGGGAGAAACAGCTCGGAGACATACGGCCAGATTCTGGTCACGGCGTCGCGCACTCGTTGCTTGGATTCATCGGTTCCGCAACCCAGCGTCACGACCCAGCGTGCGGCGTAATCACGATGGTAGGTCAGCTCTTTGACGCCCTTGCTCGCGACAGCGGCCAGAACCGGATCGCGAGACTCCTGCAGACGAGTGAAGACGGCGAGCCGCCACGTCGCGAACACCAGCAGGCGGACCTGGGATTTCGCGAAGTCACCGTTGTCGAGTTCGGTGAGTCGCACGCACCGGAAATCTGCCTCGTCGCGGAAGAACGACAGTGCATCCTCGGCCGGTGCGGGAGAGGTGTCCGAAATGAACGGCACCACCGTCGGGTCTGCTTTGGCGGCGCGGGCCAGCAGCAGCCGAGCCTGGCCGAGGAGATCGAGGCCGACGTTGGCCAGGGCCACTTCCTCTTCGAGCTCCGGTGCGCGGGTGCTCCACTGCGCCAGTCGCTGCGAGCTGATCAGCGCGTCGTCGCCGAGCATGAGGCAGTATGCGGCAAGGGCTTTCAGGTCGACGTCGTCGGGGACGGTGGTGTCGACTCCGGCGAGCGGATCGTCGAAACTCGTTCCGAATGCCCACTGCCCGTGTGAATCCTCGTCGACGAGGCCCTCGTAGGCGCTGTCGTGATCAGTCATCAGTGCTTGTCCTCTTGAAGAATGGGTCTCACATGTGCGGGACGTTGTCGGGGATCTCGTAGAACGTCGGGTGGCGGTACACCTTGTCGCCACTCGGTGCGAAGAAGGGATCCTTCTCCGACGGGGACGACGCGACGATGGAGTTGGACGGAACCACCCAGATGCTGACGCCCTCGTTGCGACGGGTGTAGACGTCGCGGGCGTGCCGCAGTGCCATGTGGTCGTCGGCGGCGTGCAGCGATCCGACATGCACGTGGTTCAGGCCGCGCTTTCCGCGCAGGAACACCTCGTACAACGGCCAATCGGCCTTGACGGCTTCTCTTTTCGGCTCGACCGGAACGTTGTCGGTGGGAACTGCTCCGTGGCCGCCCTCGGCGGTGAACTCGCTCATGATGCTGCGTTCCTTGCTGCGAATGCGGTTGCGGCCTCACGGACCCAGGCACCGCCGTCGTGCGCTGCGCGACGGTTCGCGATGCGCTCGACGTTGGAGGCGCCGTTGCCCTTGATCACCTGCATGAACTCGGACCAGTCGGGCTCGCCGAAATCGTGCGACTGACGTTCTTCGTTCCACTTCAGATCCGGGTCCGGGAACGTGACACCCAGAGCGTTCGCCTGCGGGATCGACATGTCGACGAAGCGTTGGCGCAGTTCGTCGTTGGTGTGACGCTTGATGCCCCACTTCATGGACTGCTCGGTGTTGGGGGACTCGTCGTCCGGCGGGCCGAACATCATCAGTGCCGGCCACCACCAGCGATTCACCGACTCCTGAACCATGGCGCGCTGCTCGTCGGTGCCGCGCATCATGGTGGCGAGCAGTTCGTAACCCTGGCGCTGATGGAAGGATTCTTCCTTGCAGACGCGGATCATCGCGCGCGCGTACGGCCCGAAGCTGCTGCGGCACAGGGGAACCTGATTGCAGATCGCCGCACCGTCGACGAGCCAACCGATGGTGCCCACGTCGGCGTACGTGAGGGTGGGGTAGTTGAAGATCGAGGAGTACTTCTGCTTGCCCTCGATGAGCTTGACCGTCAGGTCGGCGCGGTCCGCTCCGAGCGTCTCCGCGGCGGAGTAGAGGTAGAGGCCGTGGCCGGCCTCGTCCTGCACCTTGGCCATCAGAATCGCTTTGCGGCGCAGCGACGGCGCGCGGGTGAGCCAATTGCCCTCCGGCTGCATTCCGATGATCTCGGAATGCGCGTGCTGGGCGATCTGCCGAATGAGCGACTTGCGATAGCCGTCGGGCATCCAGTCTCGCGGCTCGACGCGCTGCTCACGGGCAACGGTCTCGTCGAACCCGTCCTGCAGCGTTACGGCGGACAGGGTGTTTGACGTGGTCATAAGTCCTACTTTCATTACCGAATGATCGGTTGGTAACCAGTATGCCTCGAAGTGACCCCGGGCACAAGAGCGGCTGCGCCGCACGTGCGCGAAACTTCGTAGCAGGGGTCGAGTTTCTGTTCACATGCCGACGAAGGAGGCTCTCGTCTTGTTCAGGAACGCGTCGACGGCGGCCTTGTGGTCCTGCGTCTGTCCCAGAGCGGTCTGTGCCTGAGCCTCGCGGTCCAAGGCGTCGGACAGTCCGGATCGAGCGATCAGCGTCTTGACCTGCTCGTAGGCCTGGGTGGGGCCGGCAGCGAGGGAGGTGGCGAGCGTGCGCGCGGTCTCGAGTACGTCCCCGTCCTCGACGACGCGATGCACCAGACCCCAGTCGAGGGCCTGCGCGGCAGTGACCCTGTCACCGAGCAGCATCAGACCCGCGGCCCGGCTCGATCCCAGCGCCTCGACCAACGTGTAGCTCAACCCCGAGTCGCTGGCCAGGGCGATGCCGGTGAACGCCGTCGCGAAGGAGGACTTCGTGCCGGCCACTCGAATGTCTCCGGCGAGTGCAATGCCGAGACCTGCGCCGACGCATGCGCCGGGGATGGCCACGACGATCGGCACTTCGAGCGCAGCCAGTCCGCGGATCACCGGGTTGTAGTGCTCGCCGACGGTATCCATCGCCGTGGCCGGATCGGCCTCGAGTGCGGTGACATGCTCGCCGAGATCCTGGCCGACGCAGAAATTCTTGCCCTCCGCGGTGATGAGCACGGCGCGCACCTCGGGTGCAACGGCCTTCTGGACGGCTTCCGCCAACGCGACCTTCGTCGCGACGTCGAGGGCGTTGTGTGCCTCGGAGCGCGCGAGGGTGATGGTCGCCAAGCCGTCGGTGATGTCGAACCGTACCGTCATGTGTTCGTCCAATCGTGAAAGCCGCGACCGGACTTGCGTCCGATGTCGCCGCGAGCAACCATGTCTCGCAACAACTGCGGGGGAGTGAACCTGTCGCCGAGGGTCGACGCCAGGTGTTCTGCGATGGCGAGCCGAACGTCCAACCCGACGAGGTCGGTCGACCGCAACGGTCCCATCGGATGCTTGTAGCCGAGTTCCATCGCGCGATCGATGGATTCGGCGTCGGCGACGCCTTCCTCCAACATCCGAATGGCTTCGAGCCCGAGGCAGACTCCGAGCCGCGAGGTCGCGAAGCCGGGGGAGTCGTTGACGAGCACCTCGGTCTTGCCCAGGAGCGACACCCACTGCTGTACTCGCTGCACCACGTCCGCGGAGGTGGCGGGAGCGCGCACGATCTCGACGAGAGTCGACGCCGGAACCGGGTTGAAGAAGTGCATCCCGATGAAGCGGCTCGGATCACTCAGTGCTGCGCCGAGTTCGGCGATGGAGATAGAGCTGGTGTTCGACGCGATGACCGCATTTTCCGATGCGACTTTGTCTATCAGAGCCAACACCTCGACCTTGAGCGCCGGAATCTCGGGCACGGCTTCGACCACCAGGTCGAGGTCGGCGGGTAGGTCCGCGGGCCCGGCGACGGTGGAGACCCGCGCGAGAATCGCAGCGGGATCCTCACTGAGTTTGCCGCGCTCGTGCGCCCGATCCAACCCGGTCGAGACTCGACCGAGGGCCGCTTCTTGGTCGGCGGCTTCGGCGATGACGACGGTGGAACCGAGGGCGGCGAATACCTGCGCGATGCCTGCACCCATGCGGCCGCCACCGACCACTGCCACCTTTGATGGAGCTGTCATTTCTTCTTCTCCAGAAATGCCGTCATTCGGCGTTGTTTGTCTTCGGTCTCGAACAGAACAGCCTGCGCGATGTCGTCGGCCCACGGGTGTGAACCGGGCGCATCGAGAATTTTCTTGGTCAGCTTCAGTGCCAGCGGTGCTTGTTTGGCAATGCGATCCGCGAGGGAATGCGCCGCAGCCAACGGCTCGTCGACGACGTCCAGTACCAGTCCGGAGCGCAGTGCCACCTCGGCGTCGAGCGTGCGGCCACCGAGGAGTACCTGCTTGGCGACGGACACTCCCACCAAAGTCGGCAACCGGTAGCTGGCCCCGGCAGCAGCCATGATGCCCAGTCCCGGTTCGGGATTGCCGAACACCGCCGTCGGCGACGCGATACGGATGTCGCAGGCGTAGGACAGTTCTGCTCCACCGCCGAGGGCGTACCCCCGGACTGCGGCGATCGTCGGCAGGGGTAGTGCGGCGATGCGGTCGAACAGGTTTCGGTTGATGCCGCGCAATGCGTCGTCGCGGGTGCGGGCGCGCAGCTGGTTGATGTCGGCACCGCCGGCGAAATGCTCGCCCTGCCCCGTCAGGATGACGATCTTGGGATCCTGCTCCACGAGCGCGCACACCTCGTGCAACTCGCCGATCATCTCGGAATCGATTGCGTTGCGCTGCTTCTCGCGATTCAGTGTGACGACAACCCGGTCGGTCAGCTCCTCCACGACAAGTGTGTTCACGGTGCCTCGATCAACATCGACACGCCTTGCCCGACGCCGACGCACAGCGTTGCGAGCCCGCGGGACGCCTTCTCACGTTCCATGCGGCCCAACAGCGTCAACAGGATTCGAGCACCGGAGGAACCTAAGGGGTGGCCGAGGGCGATGGCCCCGCCGTCGGCATTGACGATGTCCTCGTTCAGTTTCAACTGGCGGATGACGCCGAGTGACTGCGCCGCGAAGGCCTCGTTGAGCTCGACGGCACCGAGGTCGTCGGCAGACCACCCGGCGAGAGCGAGTGCCTTCTGTGTGGACGGCACCGGCCCGAGTCCCATGATGTGCGGTGCGATGCCTGCGCTCGCACTGGTGACGATGCGGCCCCGTACCTCGAGGCCGTACTTGTTCACGGCCTCCTCGGAGGCCACCACCAGCGCCGACGCACCGTCGGTGAACGGTGAGGACGTTCCGGCGGTGACGATGCCGTTCTTGCGGAACACGGTCTTCAGCGTGCCGAGCTTCTCGAGTGTGGTTCCGCGTCGCGGTGTCTCGTCCTCGGTGACCTCGCCGTTCTTGGTCGTGACGGGCACGATCTCATCGGCGAAGCGTCCGGCATCCTGGGCGGCGATGGCACGCTGCTGACTGCGGAATGCGAAGGCATCGGACTCTTCGCGGGTGATGCCCTCGCTGAGCGCGACCTCCTCGGCGGTTTCGCCCATCGACAGGGTGATCTTGGGATCGGTCCCCGCGTCGTGGGAAGCGAAGGTCGGATTGGTGAAGCGCCAGCCGAAGGAGGTATCGAAGATCTCGCCCGGCTTGGCCCACGCGGTTCCCGGCTTGGCCATGACCCAGGGCGCGCGCGTCATGGACTCGACGCCACCGGCCACGATGATCTCGGCCTCACCGCTCCGAATGGTGCTCGCGGCGTTGGCGACTGCGGTCAGTCCGCTCGCACACAGACGGTTGACGGTGTAACCCGGCACGGTGTGGGGGAGTCCTGCGAGCAGAACTGCCATTCTGGCCACATCGCGATTGTCCTCGCCTGCCTGGTTCGCCGCACCGAGAATCACCTCGTCGATTCGGTCGACGGGAACGCCCGCGCGCCGGACCGCCTCGGCGACGACGATCGCGGCCAGGTCGTCGGGGCGCACGGTCGACAGCGCACCGCCGTAGCGTCCGTGCGGGGTGCGTGCGCCGGCCACCAGAAATACTTCGCCCACTTCGAACTCCTTCGTACGGTTGCGTCATTGATAACCGAACATTCGGTCGTTTGGCAAGGTCTGCTGCCCGTGGTGCTGTGGAATCGGCCATCGGCTGAGAAGATGTGGCAATGACAACCGCACGCGCGCCGCGCAAGACCGGACAGCCAGGGCGGCCGGGATACGACCTCGATTCCCTCCTGGCAGTGGCGGTCAAGGTCTTCAACGACCGCGGATACGACGGCACCAGCATGGAAGTTCTGGCGAAGCGGCTCGGTATCACCAAGTCCTCGATCTATCACCACGTGTCCGGCAAGTCCGAGTTGCTCGAACTCGCGCTGTCGCGGGCCCTCAATGCACTGTTCGCCGTCACGACCGAGGATCGGGCGACAACCGGGCGATACATCGACCGCCTCGAATACCTGGTGCGACGCAGCGTGGACATCCTGTGTGCCGAACTGCCCTACGTCACGCTGCTGCTGCGAGTCCGCGGCAACACCGACGTCGAGCGACGGGCCCTCGCCCGTCGCCGCGAGTTCGATTCCTTCGTCACCGGGCTCGTGGTCGCCGCCGCCGAGGAAGGCGACCTGCGTCCCGGTGTCGACCCGGCACTGGCGTCGAAGCTGGTATTCGGCACGGTCAACTCGCTCATCGAGTGGTACCGCCCGCGCACCGGTGGATCGGTCGAGGAATTGGCCGACGCCGTGGTGGCGCTGACCTTCGACGGGTTGCGTCGAACGTAGCCGGACAAGTCTTGACATCTCGGCGTTCGACGGCGATGGTAATTACCGACCGAACGTACGGTGAGATGGAGGCGTTGTGAGCAGACTTCTGGAAAGCTATGCCCAGGGAGCGTGGTATTCCGCGACCGACGAGGGAACGCCGCTGCTGAGCGCCGTCGACGGCAGCGAGATCGCTCGGGTGTCCTCCAGCGGTCTCGACGTTGCCGGCATGGTCGACTACGCCAGAACTGTCGGCGGCCCGGCCCTCGCCGCCTCGACGTTCCACGATCGCGCGGCGCTGCTGAAGCAGTTGGGCCTGACGCTGATGGCCGGCAAGGAGGAGTTCTATCAACTCTCCCGACATACCGGAGCCACCGTCCGTGATTCCGGCGTCGACATCGACGGCGGCTTCGGCACCGTGTTGAGCTACGCGAGCAAGGCTCGGCGCGAGCTGCCCAACGACACTGTCTATCTCGACGGTGCGATCGAACAGCTCGGCAAGAAGGGCACCTTCCTCGGTCAGCACATCTACACCTCGCGGCGCGGTGTCGCGGTGCAGATCAACGCCTTCAACTTCCCCGTCTGGGGATTCCTGGAGAAGCTGGCACCCGCGTTCATCGCCGGCGTGCCGTCGATCATCAAGCCCGCCAGCCAAACTGCGTACCTCACCGAGCTGGTGTTCCGCCGCATCATCGAATCGGGACTCTTGCCCGAGGGATCGGTACAACTGCTGTGCGGTAGTGCCCGCGGCGTCCTCGATCACCTCGGCGGTCAGGACTCCGTAGCGTTCACCGGAAGTGCCGATACTGCAGCGACTCTGCGCTCGCACCCCAAGGTCGTCGGCGAGGGACTGCACTTCACGGCCGAGGCCGACTCTCTGAACGCGTCGATTCTGGCTTCCGATGTTGCGCAGGGCGATCCGGAGTTCGATCTGTTCGTCAAGGGCGTCTTCGCCGAGATGACATCCAAGGCGGGACAGAAGTGCACGGCCATCCGGCGCGTGTTGGTCCCGCAGGACTCGGTCGAGCCCGTCATCGAGGCGCTGAAGGCAAAGCTGGAGAAGGTCGTCGTCGGTGATCCGGCAGAGGAGGGCGTCACCATGGGTGCGCTGGCGAGCATCGAACAACGCGACGAGGTACTCAAATCCATTCGTGGACTGACCAAGTCCGCTTCGGTGGTCTTCGGCGATCCGGAGACGGTGGATCAGCGGGCCGGCGCGTTCATGGCACCGGTGCTGCTGAAGGCCGGAGACAAGACCGCGACCGAACCGCATGACATCGAGGCCTTCGGGCCCGTCTCTACCGTCATCGGTTACGACAGCACCACAGACCTCCTCGATCTCGTCGCCCGCGGCAGGGGCTCGCTGGTCGCCTCTGTCGTGACCAAAGATTCGGCCATCGCACGCGAGCTCGTACTCGGGTGCGCTCCGTACCACGGGCGCATCCTGGTGTTGAACTCCGAGGATGCGAAGGAATCGACCGGCCACGGATCTCCGCTGCCGGTCCTGGTGCACGGCGGTCCCGGACGGGCCGGCGGCGGTGAAGAACTCGGCGGTATCCGCGGCGTACTGCATCACATGCAGCGCACAGCAATTCAAGGAACCCCGGACGTGCTGACTGCGGTGGGCAACAAGTGGGTAGCCGGTTCTGCGCGCATCACCGGCGATGTGCATCCGTTCCGCAAGAACCTGGGCGAGCTGAAGCTCGGCGACACCATCGTCGGTGGACCCCGGCAGGTCACCCGAGCAGACATCGATCACTTTGCCGAGTTCACCGGCGACACGTTCTACGCACACACCGATCCCGAAGCGGCAGCCGCCAACCCGCTGTTCGGCGGTATCGTCGCGCACGGCTACCTGGTGGTCTCGCTTGCAGCCGGACTGTTCGTCGACCCGGCACCAGGTCCCGTGCTCGCGAACTTCGGCGTCGACAACCTTCGTTTTCTCACACCCGTCAAGGCCGAGGATTCGCTGACGGTGACGCTCACGGCCAAGCTGATCACCCCGCGTCAGAGCGCCGACTACGGTGAGGTGCGTTGGGACGCAGTGGTTGTGAACCAGAACGACGAATCGGTCGCCACCTACGACGTGCTGACCCTGGTTGCGAAGCCCGAGGACGCATCATGAGTATTCGCGTTGCCGTCTGTTACGGAATGCCCGAGGACCCTGCCGCATTCGATCGGCACTACGCCGACGTGCACGTGCCCCTCGCTCGTGCCGTTCCCGGCCTGGTCGACTTCACCTGGGGCACCCTGGACTCGCTCGACGACTCACCACCGCCGTACTACGCGATCGCCAGCCTGTACTTCGCGGACGAGGCGTCGCTGAAGGCAGGACTGTCCTCGCCCGAGATGAAGGCGGCAGGCAAAGATCTGCGCAACTTCGCGACCGGTGGGGCCGTCATGTTCACCCAGAATGAGCGATCGGTGTTGCAGTCGTGAATGATTCGATGATCGCGCGAGAGATGTTCGAGGTCGACGCCGCGTCCCGCAAGCTCGGAATCGAATTGATCGAGCTCTCACCCGGGCACGCGAGAATGTCCATGGTCGTCACCGAGGACATGGTCAACGGCTACGCCATCACGCACGGCGGCTATGTCTTTCTGTTGGCGGACACGACGTTCGCGATGGCCTGCAATTCACACGAGGACTCGGCCGTGGCGGCGCGATGCGACATTCGCTATCTCCGTCCGACGAAGGCCGGTGACGTCCTGGTCGCCGACGCCGTCGAGCGTGCGAGGTTCGGCCGCAACGGTCTGTACGACGTGTCGGTCACGTGCCGAGACGAGCTGATCGCCGAATTCCGAGGTGACAGTCGCACCGTGGCCCGGTAACGGCACCGCACATGGAAGTACTGTGAATCGGTGAGCACTGCGGATCTCTCGGCGCTGGCGGACGCAACCGCCACCGCGGTGGGCGGCGCTGTGTCGGTGATGGATCCACTCGGCTTCGTCATCGCCTACTCGTCCGTACCGGGCCAGCCGATCGACGACGTCCGTCGAGACGGGATCCTCGGGAAGCAGGTTCCGGCCGAGTACATGGTGCATCACCTCGACCCCGACTTCCGGCGGAGCTCGACGGTGCACGTGGTCGACGTTCCCGGAGTGCTCCCGCGACTGGCGGTGGCCGTCTCGGTGGACGGGGAGTATCTCGGCTCCATCTGGAGTATTGCCACCGGGGTTTCCCTATGTCCGCCTGACTCCAGCGTGATGGCGGCCATGACGCGTGCGGCAGCAGCTGCGGTGCCCCTGCTGCTGGCCCGGCGTCATCCGGCCGGTGCCGACAATCCGAGGGCGCGTGCGCTCCTGACCGACCCAGATACCGTCACACCGCCCGGCAGCCTCTACGTCGTGCTGGCAGGGAGGGTCGAGTCTGCGCGATCGGAGGCTCAGCTGGTGCAGTTGGCCGATCTGTTGGAGCTGACGTTCGGCACTGCGGCGGATTCGGGCTGTGTCATCGAGGATCGCACCGTTTTTCTGGTCACGGCGGCCGAGGACGAACGCGGTGTCGCCGTTGCGGCCGAGGATGTTCGACGCAAGGCGGAGGCCGCATTCGGTGTATCGGTCACCTTTGCGATCGGCGGTCCGGACGCCCGGCCCACAGTGGCACGTCGACATGCGCAGTGGGTACTCGACGCGGTCGGGGACGGTGTGACGACGACCTTTCGGCAGAGTCGGGTGTCGGTCACACTACGTAGAGCGTCTGATGCGCTGTCGGACGTCCCGTTGGCCATACCGGCCGTCGAGAAGATGCTCGCCTGCGACGCAGCCGAAGGTACCGAGTACTCCGCGACGGTGCTGGCGCTGCTGGCGCACGAGTCCAATGTTGCCGCCGCGTCTGCATCGTTGTATCTGCACCCCAACACCTTTCGCTATCGACTGCGGCGTACCAAGGAGCTGTTCGGCCTCGATCTCGACGACGCGGACACCCGACTGCTGGTGTGGATGGCGCTCCGGTTCACGTCCGGGCGGTGAGGACCTTTCCTGGGTTGAGCAGGTAGTGCGGGTCGAGCAATTCCTTGATGCCACGCTGCAGTTCTGCTGCAACCGAATCGAGTTCGGTCTCGAGTAGGTCCCGCTTGAGCAGCCCGACTCCGTGCTCGCCCGTGATGGTTCCGCCGAGCGAGAGGGCGAACGCTGCGATCTCGTCGAACGCGCGGTGAGCGTCCGTCAACGACTGTGGGTCCGTCGGGTTCACGATGACCGTGGGATGGATGTTTCCGTCCCCCGCGTGACCGACGACGCCGATGACGATCCCGATGCGCTCGGCGATGCGCCCGACCTCGTCGATCATCGCGGCCAGATGCGAAATCGGAACGGACACATCGTCGACCAACGGAGAACCGAGACGGTCGAGTGCGGGGTACGCCAGCCGACGGGCCTGCACGAGTTGCTCCGACTCCACCTCGTCCTCGGCGACGGCCACATCGGTCGCACCGGATTCGGTGCAGAGTGCGGCGATGGCCTCGAGCTCCTCCACAGCGCCTGCGCCGATGTCGGATTGGGCGATCAGCACGGCCGCGGCATCGGTACCGAAATCCATCCGGGCGTAGGCGTCGATCGCGGCGATCGTGGTGCGATCCAGCAGCTCGAACAGGCTCGGGGTGATACCGGCGGCACGAATCCGCGTCACCGCCTCTCCGGCAGCGACGGTCGAGGGGAATGTCGCGGCCATCGTCAGCGGTGTGGCAGCCGGAAAGTCGAGGCCGACGGTGGCCTCGGTGATGATGCCGAGTGTGCCCTCGGACCCGACGAACAGATCGGCGAGCGACAGCCCGGCCACGCCCTTGACGGTGCGTCGGCCGACGAAGGTCGCCCGGCCATCGGCGAGAACAACACGCAGTCCACGCACGAATCGTGCTGTGACGCCGTACTTCACGCAGCACAGGCCACCGGCGTTGGTGGCGATGTTCCCACCGACCGTCGACGCCTCCCAGCTGGACGGGTCGGGTAGATACGTCAACCCTTGCTGCAGGGCAGCATCTTTGAGTTCCTTGTTCGTCACGCCGGGTTGCACGACGGCGACGCGGTTGACGACGTCGAGCTCGATGATCTTGTTCATGCGCCGGGTGTTGAGGGCAATAGCTCCGACGCTGGTGTTCGCGGCTCCGGCCAAGCCGGTCAACGCTCCCTGCGGGACAACGGGAATGCGGTGCGCCGACGCAATGCTCATGATTGCCTGGACGTCCGATTCCGTGGTCGGCAGCACCGCGGCCAGCGGAAGCGCGGATTCACACAGAGCGGCTGCGTCGTGACGGTAGCTCTCGAGGATATCGGGGTCGGTGATCACCGCGTCGGCACCCAGCGCACGCATCAGTTCGTCGATGATCGGAGAGCGCTGAACGAGAGTCGACGTCGGTGCAGACATGAGTTCGAGTATGACCTTCCGTCACTTCGGATGTCTGCGTCGTTTCGAACGAACCCGAGGGCTCGGATCGGTAGTTTCCGACGAACTGCGTCAACGGTCTTGTTATGCCTGCTACCACCTTGACAAACTGTGGTGGCGCCGGTCACAGTAATTACCGACCGAATGGACGGTGAGTTTCATCCGCTTCTGCGGTTGCAGGAATCACCGACCTTCACCCATCACAACCCCGCCCCACATCACTCCGAACTGCCGCTCGTTGCCCGAGTGCCGGAGCCCGAACGAAACGAGACAAGTCGATGTCAACCCAGGTCGAGACGCCCACCGGGGTGTCGCGTGAGCACCGCCGCGCCGCCATGGCCAGCATGGTCGGCACCACCGTCGAGTGGTACGACTTCTTCATCTACGCGCAGGCGGCGTCGCTGATCTTCGCGCAACTGTTCTTCGCGCCCATGGGTTCGTCCGGACAGCTCGTCGCCTATGTCACGATCGGCATCAGCTTCATCTTCCGTCCACTCGGGGCCATCGTCGCCGGCTACTTCGGTGACAAGATCGGCCGCAAGAAAGTCCTCATCGCGACCCTGACATTGATGGGTGCGGCCACCGTGGGCATGGGACTGCTCCCCACCTACGCGACCATCGGCATCTGGGCCCCGATCATTCTGATCGTGCTGCGCATCCTGCAGGGATTCTCCACCGGTGGCGAATGGGGCGGCGCGGCGCTGATGGCCGTCGAGCATGCACCGAAGGGCAAGCGCGGAATCTACGGCGCGGCAACCCAGATGGGCGTTCCGCTCGGCATGCTCATCGCAGTGGGAACGTTGGCGCTGTGCACCGGTCTGCTCAGTGAGGAGCAGTTCGAGGCCTGGGGCTGGCGCATTCCGTTCCTGATCAGCTTCGTGCTCATTCTCGTCGGTTTCTACATCCGACGTCGTGTCGAGGAGACTCCGGTGTTCAAGGAGCTGGCAGAACGCAAGGAGCGCAACCACACTCCCGTTCGCGCACTGTGGCGCACCAACAAGAAGCAGGTCATGCTGGCCGCGCTGTCGTTCATCGGCACCAACGGCAACGGCTACATCATCGTCGGCGGGTTCATCGTGGCGTACTCGACGCGTGAACACGGACTCGCGCGCGTGGATGTGTTGGTGGCCAGTTTGTTCGCGGCCATCGTCTGGGAAGTGTTCACTCTGCTCGGAGCGCACCTGTCCGATCGCTACGCCCGAACCACGATCATGAACGTCGGAAACGCGGCAATGGTGTTGTGCGCCATCCCGTTCTTCCTGCTCGTCGACACCGGTGAATTGCACTGGATCTACGTGGCCCTCGGGCTCTTCGCCGTCGGACTCGGCCTCTCCTACGGACCACAGCCGGCCCTGTACGCCGAGATGTTCCCCGCAGCAGTCCGTTTCAGTGGAGCGTCCATCGGATATGCCATCGGAACCGTGCTCGGTGGAGCATTCGTCCCGACCATCTCCGAGGCACTGTTCAACGGAACCGGCACCTCGATGTCGATCTCGATCTACCTGATGATCCTGGCCGCGATCTCCTTCGTTGCGACCTCGCGAATCAAAAACCGTAAAGATGAGGATCTGAACGTCTGACGTCGCATCGACGAAGGCCCCGAAGCCGGCGCGGTTTCGGGGCCTTCGTTGTTTACTGAGCGGGCCACCGTGGTGCAGAATTGCTCTGATGCGATTTCTGATGAAGTAGCGACGTCGAATAATCGAGACAGCGGGACTTCGTGTCAGCTGTCGATGGTTGCGCCGACGTAACTCGCCCTGATACTTTGAAGTTCTTGCCGCCCCATCGAGGTGGGGCTGGAAGTGAGCCACAGAATCACTCGCCGGATGACGAGGTCTGTGGCTTGCGTCGTTTCAGGGTCAGAGGTGGTGAATTTCGACAGCATCGCTGATTTTGTCCAGATAGCTGCTGTTTCCCACGCGGTCTTGTACCACCGCTCCGCACACGATGTCGGCCACCCAGAGCGCAGGTTCGATTCGACCGACGCTGTGATGCAGACGTAGACCTGAGGTAACCACTTTTTGTGCGCGGAACTTCTGAAGTAGATCGAGATCGCTTCGGTCCTGGTTGCCTCGCGATTCCAGCGTGACGCGTTCGCATTGCATCTCGGCGAGGTTCGGTAACAGGAATTCCAAGCATTTTCGGCGATGCCGTCGATCGGTTGCTTCGGTGGTGTGTACGACAACCAAGCCCATCATCGGCAGTGAGGCGATTGCGTCCACGAGAAGGTGGCGGCGCTCGGGACTGCTTCCATGCCAGTGCACCTTGGGCTCGGTCACGAGGCGGACCTGTTCCAGGGTGTTGCGCCATTCCGGCACATCACTTTCGTCGCACAGGGCCGCCGCCATCAGATAGGTGTGAGGATCTCGGCCGGGCTGAGACCCGCTCTCGTCACCCCACGCAGTCAGCATGGGCGGCGAGTTTACGGACCGGCACCGACCGAATCCTCACCTCGAAAAGGCCATGGCCCTGGGACCTGCCGTTCCCGCTCAGCTATGCGCGTGCAACGGCCGTCCCGACAGGGCCATCATTGCCTCACCAAGTGCCTCGTTCTGCGTGGGGTGCGCGTGCACGAAGGTCCCGACCTCCGATGGCAATGCTTCCCATGCCACCGCGAGTTGCGCCTCACCGATCAGTTCGCCCACGCGGTCACCGACGAGGTGGACGCCGACGACCGGGCCGTCCTCGCGTGCGCGAATCACCTTGACACCACCCGCGGTGGAGAGAATGCGGCTCTTGCCGTTGCCGCCGAGGTCGTACACCACCGACGTCACCGAGCCGTACTTCTCCTCGGCGGCTTTCTCTGTGAGACCGACCGACGCAACCTCGGGATGTGAATAGGTGACGCGCGGAACGAGATCGCCGTCTATGCGTGCGGGTGCGAGACCGGCGATGTGCTCGGCTACGAACATGCCGTGCTGAAAACCGCGATGAGCCAGCTGATAACCCGCCACAATGTCGCCGACGGCATAGACGCCGTCCGCGGTGGTGAGCAGATTGTCGTCCACGGTGACGAAGCCGCGTTCGGTGGATATGCCCTGCTCGGCCAGACCGAGACCGTCGGTGCGAGGTCCACGACCGACGGACACCAGGACGACATCGGCCGAAAGAGTATCCCCGGATGACAGCGCCACCGAGACGTCGTCGGACGATTCGGTGACGGTCTCGACCTTGGTTCCGGTACGAATGTCGATGCCGCGCTTGCGTAACGCCTTGGTCAACTGCTTCGAGGACCATTCGTCCTCACCGGGAACGATGCGATCGAGGGCTTCGACGACGGTGACCTTGGCGCCGAAAGAGGCCCAGATGCTGGCGAATTCGATACCGATGACTCCACCGCCCAGTACGACGACAGATTCCGGAACTCGATCGAGTGCCAATGCACCGTCGCTGGTGAGAACACGAGGTCCAAGTTCGATACCCGGGATGGTGCGCGAATACGACCCGGTCGCGAGAACCAGCGAGGCCCCGGTGATGCGTCGTCCGTCCACCTCCAAGGTACGAGGACCGACCACCTGGCCGCGACCGGAGACGATCTCGATACCCGGACGCTTCAACAAACCCTGCAGCCCGGCGTGGAGCCCGGCGACCACGCTGCGCTGATAATCCAGCGCTGCAGGCATGTCCACACCGGTCAGCGAGGCCGTAACGCCGACGTGGGCAGCCCCGCGCACGGCGTCGGCCACCTCGGCGGTGTGTAGTAGCGCCTTGGTGGGGATGCACCCGCGATGCAGGCAGGTGCCGCCGAGCTTGTTCTCCTCGACCAACGCAACCGACAGACCGAGCTGTTCGGCACGCAGTGCGCAGGAGTACCCACCTGATCCGCCACCGAGGATGAGAACGTCGACATCACTCATCGGACGGATCCCAATGCCACGATAGGGTTTTCGACGAAATCGGCAACAGTGCGCAGAAACCCACCGGCGACTCCGCCGTCGCACACGCGGTGATCGAACGCCAACGACAGCTGCGCTACCTTGCGCACGGCCAACTGACCGTCGACCACCCACGGGCGGTCGATGATGCGTCCGATGCCCAAGATCGCGGCCTCGGGATGGTTGATGATCGCGGCCGAGCCGTCGACCCCGAACACTCCGTAGTTGTTGAGCGTGAACGTTCCGCCGCTCAGGCGGGCGGCGGGTAGGGAACCGGTCCGTGCGAGTTCGGTCAACTCGGCCAACCGCTCGGACAGTTCCGTCAGATCGGCCTTGTCCGCCTGCGGCACAACAGGAACCATCAGTCCACGGTCGGTCTGCGCGGCGATGCCGAGTCCGACGTTCTCGTAGCGCAGGATCTCGCCCGCGGCAGTATCGACCGTGCTGTTCAGCTCGGGGAACTTGGCCAAAGCGATCATCGTCAGCTTGGCGAGAACCGCCAACAGCGTCACCTTGACTCCGTCGATGGAGGCATCGAGGTCGCGGCGGGCCTGCAGCAGAGCCGTCGCGTCGACGTCGACCCAGACGGTGGCCTCGGGAATCTCCGAGCGGCTGCGGGAGAGTTTGTCTGCGATGGTCTTACGTATCCCGGTAATCGGGATTCGGGTGACGCCCTCCGACGAGGAAGCAACGGTCGAACTGGCCAAGGCTCGCTCGACGTCCGCGCGGGTGATCACTCCGTGGCCGCCAGCGGTATCGATGCTGGCCAGATCGAGCCCACCCTGCAACGCCATGCTCCGAACGATGGGGGAGAGCACCTTCGGTGCATGTGAGCGGAAACTCGTAGCCTGGGCCGTGTGCTGTCTTGATACATGTGGGACACGGGTGTCTCGATACATGTGAGACACG